>NZ_JAMYTP010000011.1:0-204357 GCF_040322515.1 Mesorhizobium sp. M0136 | reverse complement strand
GGCCATCAGAACCATCGACGCCCTGTGGCAGGCCATTGGCGATATCTGCAATCTCTTCTCTCCAACAGAATGCAGAAACTACTTCACTGCCGCAGGCTATGGACTCACATGAAAGTCCGCCGCTCTAGAGCGCCGCGCGTCCTTTTGGACGTGCAACGGCATCCCATGACTCCTCACGCATATTACTGCATATCCCAAAGCCACGGCGCAGCTTTGGGCCAACGACATTCTTGAAAAGAACACTGCCCATCTCAAAGGCCGCTCAGCGCCACCCGCCTTTAGATATCTGCTTCCGATTGTAGCACTGCACTACAATCCGATTTCCCTGCGCGACAGCCGCAGCGAATACCGCAACCCTTGGTCCGATATTTCCAGCCTGGGAGAGTGACCGACAAGCGGCGCTCCATCCACTCCGATTATCATGGAACCGAAGCCATGACGGACTACACTTGAGGTCCGCCGCCGCCCCGATTCCACCCACTCGAACACGATATCGCTGCCAGTATCTTCAGCTGCGAACGTCCAGCTTACGTCGATCCGGCCTTTTGAATCGCCAAGCGCCCCGTATTTCATGGAATTGGTGGCAAGCTCGTGAACGATCATTGCGAAACTCTCGGCGGCGCCTCCCGATATCGCCACGGACGGACCGCTGACCGATATGGCGCGTGTCCCCATATAAGGGTGCAACTCTTGCGCAACGAGATCGTTTATCGCCCCCGATACGCTGCCATTGCGGGAAAGAAGCAAATGGGTTGCCTCGAGCGCGCGTATCCGATCGATCAGCATTTCCTTGTATTTGGCGACGTTGTTTCCGGGAACATCGACCATCTTCACGAGCGCCGTGATCACCGCGAAAACATTGCCGAATCTATGACGCTGTTCGAGCATGATGCGCTCCCGCTTCTTTGCCGCGGCACGCAGCAGCGTGGTTTGTCGTCTCTCGCTCAGGTCGGCAGCCACTCCAAGCCGCTGTCCACCATCATCATGTCTTTCCTCCCTTCCGCGCAGCGCAACCCAGCGGATATGTCCGTCCGGTCGGCGGACACGTATCTCAACATCGTAATTCGTGACCGATGGTGCGGCCTTTCTCGATGCCGCCAGCTTTGGCCAGTCCGCCGGATGGACGACAGCTGACAGTTCCTCCAAACTGCGGCTATTGGCCTGGGCCAGGCCGAGAATGTCCCAGAACGTGTCCGAGCCCGTGACTGTCCCGTCTTTAAGGTCGATGCGCCACGTGCCCAAACGTCCAGCAGACAGAGCGAGGTCCAGCCATTCCTTCTGAGCCCGAAGCGCTTCGTGAACAGCGCGTCGTTCCGAAATATCGTCGACCACCACGAAGATGCTCTCCGAGAGTCCCCCCTTGGGCACGGACGAAGAAAGCGTTAGCCGAGCCCAGAATGCCATACCGTCCTTTCTTAACAGACGGACCTCGGAAACGAACGAAGAGATGTCATTGCCCAGCCTTGCCAACAATTGCGCCAAGGTATGCCGGTCGTTCGGATGGGCGAGCGTATCGAGCCGCAATTGGGCAAGCTCCTCCTCCTTGTATCCGGTCATCTCGCAAAGGCGTTTGTTGGACTGAAGCAACTCACCTTTCTCGTTGGTGTTCGCGAATCCCAGGGCAGCACGTTCGAAGGCCCAACGATAGCGGCTTTCTGTCGCTTCGACGGCAGCTAGCCTGGCCTCCGCGACTTCCAGCAACTCACGCAAGTCCTGCCGAAGGCGATGGAACGTCATGGCAATTACCCCGCCCGAAACCAGAAGCAGGATTGCGCGTGCCCAATCTCCATTTGAAATGTGATCGTGTCCTCGCGCCCACAGGCCGACAGTCACCATCAGAATGGTCGCAGCAAGCGCTGCCACGCGGTCTTCGAGATAGGCGATAATAATAATAGCCGGAATAAATTCCAGAAAACTGGCGCCTTGCCCAATATAGGCTGACGATTTGATTTCAAATATCAGTGTGGCAGCTAACACCGATGCAGAGGCAATATGAGTTAGCAATCTGCCCGACGGGTTCGAATTCGACCTGCGCGACTGCGAGCTCATGGACACAGACTACAACCTTCTGACTAGCCCGTCGAGACTAGAGCAAAAAACGTACAGCTTAGTACCACTGCCGGATTGCCATACCGCTATCATAGCGCGCATTTTATCGGACGCAGCGGGGCCTAAGAGCTGCCTTAGAACTGTCGGATCATATTAAGTTTTTCAAGGTGGCGATGAACATATTATCCGTCAGCGCATAGAAGACTAGAATCCAGCGACACATAGAAGACTACATGAATCCCGAATACTTATTTCGGGCGTGTGAAACTTTGGGTTAGGGGTAGAAAATGAATCTGATCGATAGACAGGTCAATGCTTCTTCGAGCAATCGGTACATTGCTACGAGGACCAGGTATGATTTTGAAGCGCGGAATACGCGGCCCTCTTCTGGTCACCTTGCCGATCGCGCATCGGATCTATTGGACGCAAGGTTCGGCGAACAAAAAGGCCGCAGTCTGGAATCCATAACCGGCGTGCTTGATCGCATTGGCTGTGGCTATCTCGTGCTGAATCGCGAGAGAAAGGTGGTCGAGTGGAACGCAGCCGCCCAAACCACGCTTGAGCGCCAGGGCGAAGCGGCCGACACGGCGAGCGGGCTTACGACCGCCCTAAGGCGGCTGATCGCAAATGTTCCGGGTCAATTCCTGCCGGGCTCACTATCCTGGGTGGTGATCCGCAGCAGAGGCGACCGTCCGGTGATTCTGAACGAGAACGGCGTTATCGCTCCCGACGGAACGAGCATTGTGGCGTTGCTGGATCGGGATAACAGATCTGGGCCAAATCCTCGCACGTTGCAAAGAATGTTTGGCCTGACGAGCGCAGAAACGCACCTCGCCTTGCGCCTGGCTCAGGGCGACGCTCCTTTGGAGATCGCTCGCAGCTGGCGCCTCAGCCGCACCACGATCCGTTCCCAGCTTGCCTCGCTGTTCGCCAAGACCGAAACAAAGCGCCAGGCGGAACTGGTGGCCCTTCTTGGCCGCATTTCGGTCCTGCCGTAGAGGCAGGCCACTGGATACCATCGCCGGACGTCGGCATCCGCCCGGGGATTCAGACGGCGCAAGTTGGAGTGTCATGACTTGGCAGGTCGTGCACCGCATGACGGAAGCCGCAATCCCGGACCGGCCATTCGGTACTGTCGAACGGACTCGAAAGGCGACAAGTTGGACAACGATCTAGGCAGCGAGTCTGCTCTTGCCGCAGCGGAGAAGGTGGAAATCGCTCGATCGCGTTCGGACCGCGCGGTGAAGAGACTGGCACGGACCGGACCGATCGTCGTCACCGGCGCGGCAGGCTTCATTGGTTTTCACGTCGCTTTGCGGCTTTTGCGTCTGGGTGTCGAAGTCATCGGCGTCGACAATTTCTCCCCCTACTACGATCCACGACTCAAGGAAGCGCGATTTGCGCGCCTCTGTACCGAGTCGGGCTTCACTCCGATGCGAATTGATCTGGCGGATGCGGCGCGTGTCCAGTTGCTGTTTTCAGAAGTTCGACCTTCAAACGTTGTGCATCTCGCGGCTCAGGCCGGCGTGCGACATTCACTAGTTGACCCGCATGCCTATCTGCAATCGAACATAATAGCCTTTCTCAACGTCCTTGAGGGCTGCCGGCACTTCGGCGTTAATCACCTCGTCTATGCCTCGTCGAGCTCCGTCTACGGCTCAAATCGAACCATACCGTTTTCCGAGCATCACGGCGCCGATCATCCTGTCAGTCTATACGCCGCAACCAAGCGTTCAAACGAATTCATGGCGCATTCATACAGTCACTTGTTCGGCTTACCTATGACTGGACTCCGCTTCTTCACTGTTTATGGCCCCTGGGGCAGGCCCGACATGGCGGTCTATATGTTCACGCGTGCGATTATCGAGGGGAATCCAATCGAAGTAGCCAATGCCGGCCGCGTGTGGCGAGACTTCACCTATATCGACGATATCGCTGAGGGCGTGGTTCGAGCACTTGCTGCACCGCCGCGGCCCGATCCGCATTGGGACCCCTTCACCGCCGATCCTGCTACAAGTTCCGCGCCGCATCGCGTCTACAACATCGGCAACGACTGGCCCGAGGAGATCAACCGGCTCATTTCGATCATCGAGACCGCCCTTGGCTGCCGGGCGCTTCGCGTGGATGTGCCGTTGCCGCCTGGCGACGTTTTAGAGACACGCGCCGACGTCAGCGACCTTCGCAAGGCCGTCGGCTTCGCCCCGACGACGCGGCTTGAGGACGGAGTGCAACGCTTTGTCGAATGGTACCGGGACTTTCATGGAAGGGATGCCGCGGCCAGCATACGGCAACAAACGTTGGTGCATGTAGAGGCCACCGTGTGATCCGCGCCTTGTCGGAGCGACGGATCCACGCGTCTGTTATCCTGTCTCGGCTGCTGGTCTGGTCAAAAGATCAAGCTGATGCCGCACAGCGTAACGACGAAATTTCCGGTCATCGATGCCCCGCGCGATCCTCGCGCAAATCAGCTTATCGCGGGCAGTTCCAATGAGCGATCTCAATTCAGAGACTGAACTTGTACTTGGCACGGAGCACAAAGAATTCGCCGCATCCGCGTTCTGCCGAACAATGTCATTCAGATGGATGATGGTGACGTTCAGGCCCCATCGTAAGCTCTATTCGACCGCATTTTTGCCTCCTCGGAATCGCGAGCTCATGTCCCAAAGCTACTTTCTGAGATCCAGGACGGTTCCTACGGTCGAGAAAATAATCACCCGTGTTCCTCCAAGCCCGATCGGCGGTATTCTTCGCGCGGCAGGAGGCGTTTCGGCCATGGCGATTGCCGGCCAGCTGACCCTGGTCGCCGCCATTCCCGTTTTGGCCCGGCTCTATTCCCCGGCAGATTTCGGGATCTTCACGATTTACCTGTCGATCGTAAACATCCTCGGTGCGATCGCAGCATTGCGTTTCGAGGCCTCGCTTTATGGGGTCAAGGACAGTGCGCAGGCATACGTGACCGTTAAGCTCATTCTCCTGGCTGTCTTGGTGACGAGTGTCCTGGCCTTTGGGGCAGGACTGCTGTGGGCGAGCATCGCTCCAGCGCGAGTTGGCCACCTCGCCTGGCTCGTTCCACTTGGGATGGGGGGTGCCGGCCTCGTCGAAGCAATGAACTGCTGGAGTCTGCGCGTAGGCCTGCTACGCGACTTCGCCCTCGGCCGCCTGATTTTGCCGGTGACCATGGCCCTGCTGCAACTAACTTTTGGGCTCGCCCATTTCGGAGGCGACGCGATGGTGCATGCTCATATCCTGAGCCAATTCATCTTCATCGGAATCCTCGGCTCCCGGATTCTGAGCAGGAAGGACATAGGCGGCATCGCCCGAGCGCCGTGGCGGACCGTCTTTGCAGTCGCCAGGCGAGAATACAAGTTTCCATTGTTCGACATTCCCTCGGCCCTAGCGAGTTTTGCCATCATCAATCTTCCCGCAATACTCGTTGGTTCGCTGTTCGGCGCCGCTTTTGCCGGCTACCTGGGAGTTGCGTCACGGCTGGTGACTGCACCCGTCACGCTGATCGCCAACCCGCTTAGCAATGTTTTTGTATCTGAGGCGAACAAAACCAGCAGTCGCGCCCATTTGCTCGGCACCGCGCACGGCCTCTTGATGCTTTCAGCCGGCCTCACCGCATTGCCAATATTAGCGCTTGGCCTGGCCGCGCCATTTATCGTCGTTCCCCTCTTGGGCGCGCCCTGGGTTCCCGCCGCAGACATTATGACCGCGTTGGCGTTCATGGGTGCCACGCAGGCGTTGTCGACACCGCTTCAAGATGTCCCGGCTCTTCTGCGGCGGCAAGAGGTACGACTTCTCGTCGACGGCGCGCGGACGGCGCTTGTATTTGGCCCGCTACTCGCCGGTGCTGAGGCAGGTTGGGAACCACTCAAAGTCATTTATCTGATGGCGGCCGGCGGCGCCGTCGGGTTTGCACTGAAAACGGCGGCCTCTCTGTATCTTCTCCGCCACTACGTCGAACCATCGGGAGCCGCCATACCAAAGCAGAGTCATCATCTCGAGGGAAAAACACCATGAAGCACTCGCAGCTTGATCAGCTTCCAACGACCGATGTGGTTGACCAACATCATCGCGCTGATGCTTCGCGACTGCGCCCTTTCATTTCAGTTGCTATCCCGACCTTTCGCCGACCGGACACGATCCGCCGGGCGATGGATAGCATTCTGAGTCAAGATTTCGCCAGTTGGGAGCTGGTCGTCAGCGACGACGAGGGCCGAGAGGGAGCGACCTGGGCAATCGTGGCCGAGTATGCACGGACCGAGCCTCGCATCCGAATTGTCGAGAACGGTCGGGGCCGGGGTCAGGTCGAGAATACCAACAACGCCATGCTCGCTTGCGTCGGAAAATGGATCAAGCTGCTCCATGACGATGACTGGCTCGCCCCAGGCGCACTCAAGACCTTTGCCGAGGTTTCCACCAAGCATCCCTCGGCTGCATTCATGACCTGTGCCGCGAATATAATTGAAGACGATCGGATGAAATTCCGATTGCCACCGCAAGGGCGACAACGGATCTCCGTCTACTCGAGCCAGCAATGCCTAACGGACCTCTATCTGGTCCGTACGACGCGGAGCCTCGGGATCATCCCGTCGACGCTGTTGATCAACCGCGACGTCATTCACGCGGGTTGCCTGATGCGCGCGCACAATTCTATCCCGGCCGGAGTCGACCAGCTGTTCTTTGTTGACCTGGCATGCCACGGAGACATGGTCGCGATAAATGACGGCTTGATTTTCTACGACGCGACCAATCACCCGAGCATCACTACAACTAAGAATTTTGACGAAGTTGATCAAGTAACTCTTGCTGTCAAAGAGCTTAACTGGAATCTAATTCAGGATCGTAAACACCTCCCTCGCCCCGAGACTTTGTTACGGGCGCTGCGGGTTGCTCGTATTCCCAGCAGATTCCACCAGCAGTCATGGCGAGCGACGATCCAAGATGCCATGCAAATTCTTCGCCCATCAGTCATGAAAATTGCGAGCCAGCACATTCTTACTTACGCGTTCGCCATCCGCCCGAGACTGGGCCGGTTGCGTAGCCAGAGGCGAATTTAGCGTGGCGGCATCATTGAGGCCTGCGTTGGCCGGCTGGCACGCATTCTACACCGTCGAAGGCGGCTTTCCTTCGTCCAGGCTTCAGGGATAGCGAGATGACCATTTGTCCGGCGTGTGGCAGTGTATCAACCGCAAAATTGTTCGAAGTGACAGCAGACGAGGCCTCTCGACATTTCATCAATCCGCGTCAGGACCCCGATCGCTCCCGAAAGTTAACAAGCCACCTGTCGGATCTCTGGGGCCGTAACACTTGCGACATTCGCAAATGCGCAGATTGTGGATTCGGTTTCGCAGATCCGTTCGTCGCCGGCGGCTTTGAGTTTTATAACTTAGCCTGGGCGTACCCTTCTTATCCAACTATGAAATGGGAATATGCAAGAACAATCGAAGAGCTCGCGGGCCTGAATACTGGCGGAAAGACTGCTCTCGAAGTGGGATCGGGGTTTGGGTATTTTCTCGACCGCATCAAGAATAAATTCTTCCATACTTCGGATATTTCTGCCGTCGACTACAACGAAACGGCGCGATCAGTACTGGCGTCAAAAGGCTTCAAGACATTTGCAAATGACTTTCGAGATGGCAGCTTCAATCCCATGAAAGAGGCGTTCGATTTTATTTTCATGTTTCAGGTCTTCGAGCATATGGACCAAGTGGATGAGGTTTTTGCTCGCTTAAAATATCTTCTGAAGGCGCAAGGATCTGTTTTCATTGCCGTGCCAAATGAAAACAGAACGTACTATATGGAGTCTCACGGTTCGCTCGTAGACATGCCACCAAACCACATTGGCCGATGGACGAAAGGAGCCTTCGATGCCATATGTCGGCGGCACGGCTTGCAATTGAGCAAATGCGAGCGCGAGCCGTTCAATCTCGCCAAATTCCTGAAGCAAGACATCGTCCACAGCTTTTTGCGAAAGGGCCAAAAACCAGGTAGTGTGAGTGAGTTCGTTCGGGCCCTGCCGCGAAGCAAAGCGCAACGAATGGCGCAAGGTTTGACCGCCCTTGCGATTTCACCGTCACGCTTGCCGGCATGGGCATACGCCATCAGGAACGCATCTACGATGGGCGGGAGCGCACTCTGGGCGAAAATCGACAAAGTCTCGTCACCTGCGCCACAGATTCATCGCCAAGCCAAGCAGTAATGAGCGGTGCGCCACGCCGCTTGCAGCGGGAAGGTGATTTTGACACCACCAGGCTGCTGGACCTGCCAAGCAGACGAAGGATGGCATCAGGGGCGTCGCCTCAGGCGTGGCTCCCGAAATTCATGAATGCCCGTCCGGCGGCTCCTGGCCAGTAGGTTCCGTTATGACACCTCGGCCCCACCCTCCGGACGGATCTCTCCGCGGCAACCTCGGCTACGGGCGAATGGCCCGCGCCGGCAGCCGATCGGCGCGGCGCCTAAAACGGTGATTTTCAACGGGCGGTGGTGGGAAGTAGGCAACAGTAAAAGCCGAGCTCGTCATGCTCCCTCCAGCAAGAGATCAGCGCTGTCCCCGAACCGGTAACCCGCGTGCTTCCTGAGATTAACCTTCGTGAGAACGCTTGCGACGGGAACCGAAGCTGGCGTATCGCCCGCAAGCAAGTCTAGAACGCCTCGCGCGATGCTGCGTCGCGTTTTCGCCCAGCGAATGGCGAAAAGAACCACGTCACCCCAGCCTGTCAGGAGTCTGGCCTCTGGTCCCTCAAGCCCCAGCGGCCCATTTATGATGACCACCCGATAGACCGAGTGCAGTTCATCTTTGAAAGGGGAGCCATCGACACTGGACAGTAAGGGCAGCAGATCCTCCGACGGTGCGAGCGCCATGAAATCGATTCCGATTGCCGACATTCCAGCTATCGCATCGCGCAGCGCACAACGGTCATTGATATAGTCTCCGAAAAAATTGTGCGGCTTACGTGCGCTGAATTCCTTCACAAACTCGCCTGTAAGGCGGCGGTCCGTGCGGTCCAGATCAATAAAGAGTACTCGCCCTCCAAGTCTTGTGGCCGCCAAGGCCATGCTCCATGCGAGCTCGGTCTTGCCATCATCCTCACTGCAGGATGTTATCAAGATTATGTTCGAGCAATCCCTCGCCCGCTGGGGCGCTGCAGCGACAAGCAGGGCCGTCACGGCGCGGCTGTATCTGGACTCCTGCTGACCTGAAACCAGCTGCTGCAGTCGCCTCGCGTGCGTTGTGGCAGCCTGGGGTATTAGCCCGAGGCACGGAACTTTGAGCGCGGTTTCAGCTTCGGCCTCTCCGTGCAAGGTGCTATCGAAGCGTTGGCGGACAAGTATGAAGATCCCCCCAATCAGGCCAAACACAACCATGCCGGGCGGAATAAGAAATATTGGCGAAAGAGTCGTTGGATTGGTAGGAGGCCACGCCGCTGAGAGAAGTCTGACTCCGGGGGATGGACTTGCAATACGCCGCATCAAGTCTTGTTGCCGGGTCAAAAGGTCGTTGTAGCGCTGCGTCAGGATACTGACCTGGGGCTCGAGAGCGCGCAATCCGGAAAGCCGGCCGGCTGTATCGGCCACAACCGCATCCAGGACGTCCTTACGCTTTTGCAGCACCGCTATTTGGGAGCGATAGATGTTCGTCTCGGCAGCGACGCGGGCGATTTCTTGTTCGATCTCACGATCGATCGCATTTGTGACATCCTCATCTGTTGTGCCGTTGGCCTGGCGTGCCAAGAGATCGGCCAGCACGGGCGATCCGATGGTTTCGGCTACCGCGGCAACCGACGCGCCCCCCTTTCGCAAGTCCTGAATGTGTTGGAGTCGAGATTCCGATGCGGAGAGATCCGCTTTCGACAAGGAGATTTGCTGGGTGAGTTCGACTATCTCCTTGGCGGCATTATCCGCTGCACCTTGGTCGATCGCGCCATGGCTCAGCCGATACCTCTCAAGACGATCAGTCGCTTCTGCGAGACTGTTCTGTGTAGCTGGAAGTCCGGCAACTATTGATTCAAGTTCCAGTCTGTCCGATGCTTGGCTTTTCCTTGCCAGATCGCCAATATACACCTGCACGAACGTATTGGCGATCAAAGCAGCTCGGGCCGGATCGTGATCGGTGAAGCCGACACTGATGACCCTCGATCGCAACTCCTGGCCGATCCTTATACCCTTACGCAGTATCTTGAGTTCAGCCGCATCTGGCTCCGCCGGAGTGCTGCGCGGCCAAATTTCGGCCAGCAGATCGGCTGTACCCGAGCGCAACTTCGGCGGCTCAACGCCCGCAGGGTCAGCAGCAGAATTTTCGGTAACAGCATCAACCTTTCTAGTATTGTTGAGAGCGTCCGTTTTGCGCAGCGCTGCCACCACGCTTCGCAGATGGCCTTGCGACGAGAGCATGGTGATGTGGTCGTCAATGCTGGAATCCAGCACATCTTGAGTAGAGACCGAGCCGCCGGCAGGGGCCGCTCTACTAGGTGCGTCGACGATTACCTGTGCGGTGGCTTCATACAGGGCAGGCCGTGCAAGCCCCGCAAGCGCGGCTAATACACCGCCGGTGATGACCATGGCCAGCAGGAACCATTTTTTTCTTGAGAGGGTAATGAGGAGCTGATGGAATGGGGTTTGCGTGTCCATCTGTTCGCGTAAGGGCCGTTTCATGCGCGGAGCGATTTCGCGCGCAGGCACGTGCATTTCGTTAACGTGCGGAAGGTGGATGCGGCTAACTATGGACCCTTCCATCTTAATCTCCTGTAAGTTCGGGCACGCGAGAACCCGTTGCTGTGGCCGATGGCCGCCTTGCCTCGTTGTGCCAGGCCTGGAACATCAACGCGGGCCACAATTCACGAGAATGGTCGTGCCTGCCGTCAACGTGATCGCGCCAGCACGCATCCACCTCTGCAAGGTCGAAAATCCCGTCTCCGGACAAACGCATATCGGCGACAAGGTCGTTTGCCCAACTCAGCAGCGGGCCTCTCAGCCAGACGGCTATAGGAACATCAAAACCTTGCTTCGGCCGCTCGATCAGCCGCTGCGGAACGTATCGGCGCAACAACTGACGAAGGATCCACTTGCCTTTGCCATTACGAACTTTCGTATTCGTCGGCAGGCGCCAGGCAAATTCGACAACCCGATGATCGAGCAGCGGGCATCGCCCCTCGAGGCTGTTGGCCATGCTGGCGCGGTCCAGCTTCACCAATATATCGCCGGGGAGGTATCCAGCCATATCGTCATACAACAGACGGGACAGCAGCCCATCAAGCCGGTGCTCGACGTGAATTGATGAGGGTGGCTGGTGGAGGCTCAGGTTCTCGTTCGATGATCCCGTAAGTCGCCGATACAACTCGTCCTCGTTGGCTGCAGCAAGCAGCTGAGCTAGGCGATTCAGCCGATCCCCCCGAAGCGCATGCCGTGCACCCTCCGAAAGCGGCAGCTTGCCGACGAGATCGTGGCGGGCTGCACGGGCCAATAACCCAGTGCCTGCCGCGAGCGCCCGACGCAGTGCTGACGGCAGAATATGCTGTCGTCGCAGGCGGGCCGCCATGAAGTGGCGTGCGTAGCCGGCGAAGCATTCATCGCCACCGTCGCCCGACAGAGCCACCGTAACGTGCCGGCGGGCGAGCCGCGCCACCAGCAGAGTTGGTATCTGCGATTCGTCAGCGAATGGCTCGTCCCAGATCTGCGGCAGTTCTGGAATGACGTCGCGCGCTACGGCAGCCGAAAGGTGGAGTTCGGTATGGTCGGTCCCCAGATGGCGCGCGACTTCCGCAGCGTGGGGAGCCTCATCGAACCCGCCCTCTCCGAAAGCGATCGTGAACGTGCGCACAGGCTTTTCCGATTGAGCCTGCATAAGGGCCACAACCGTCGAGCTATCTATTCCGCCCGACAGGAAGGCCCCGAGCGGGACGTCAGCGATCATGCGCTCCCGAACGGCAAGTCGAAGCAGGCCGTCCAGTTCATTGGTGAGTTCCTCGTCGCTGCCGGCGACCTGTTCCGCCCGCCCTTCCGTGGCGGCTTCGGCCAGCGACCACCAGCGTCGAATGCGATGCGACAGAGAGGCGACACTGCGTTCCCCGGAGAACTCAGCGGCCGTTACCGACAGGACCGAACCCGGCGGCAGCTTGAACACGCCTCGCCAAATGCAGCTGTCATCCGGTACCCATCCCTTCGAAAGCATTGCCGCGGCCGCATCGATATCGAGCTCCTGGCAAAACCCTGGAAAACGGTTGATCGCCTTCAACTCGGAAGCAAAAACAAGTGCATCGCGTGTTGAGGCGATATAAAGCGGCTTTTTACCCATTCGGTCGCGGGCGAGATGGAGCGTCCTTGTCCTAAGGTCCCACAATCCTAAAGCGAACATGCCGGCGAAACGGGTGAGTGCTTTTTCGAGGCCCCAACTCTCAATTGCGGCGAGCATGACTTCGGTATCGCTGGCGCTCCGAAAATGATGGCCTGTACTCTCCAGCTCACGGCGCAAATCACGGAAATTGTATATTTCGCCGTTGAATGTAATGACATATCGGCCGCTTTCAGAATGCATCGGCTGACGGCCAGCCTCCGACAGGTCAACTATGGCCAGCCGCCTGTGACCGAAGGCGACCCCCGATTCACAGTTTACCCAGAATGCCTCGCCATCCGGCCCGCGGTGACGAAGTGCGGCCGTCATCTGCTCTATTGCCCTGAGCGGCCTCGTGTCGGCTGAATCGGAGGCAAGAAGAATTCCGGCAATACCACACATACCATTACCCCGGATTGTTGGAGATTGCAGAAACTGCTTTCGGCGTACCGGCGACAAGGCAGATGGTTAGCGCAAACCATACGATCGGGTGGCGGATGATCAGGTGCGGCATCCCGAAGATGATAATTGACACCACGAGCGCTAACAGCGCGTCGAGCTTCGCACGCCACACCGATATGATGGCGGCGCCGACTATCCAGACCAGCGCCAGAACTGCAATGAGACCACCTTGAGTGTACAGGTCGAGGATCGTGTTGTGAGCCTCGAAGGGCCGTTCCAGAAATTGCGAGTCGAACACTGATGGGCGCTCGAGATGCGGACCTGGACCAAGGCCCAGCGACCCGGATTCGGCGCCCTTCTCCAACGCTTCGTTCCAGAGATGCACGCGGAGTGCGGCGGTTTCGGCAGTGGCCTCGCCGCCTTTGTCCTTGGTCAGGCCCTTGGCGAAATTTTCGAGGACGCTCGCCTCAGTTACGGCGTAAGGGGTTGTCGCGATCGCCAACGGAAGGATACCGACAAGCAACAGGAGGACGGCTTGCCGTGAAAAGCTGACCCTGTTGCCACCGGTCTTGAGCCATGTCCTGATCCGCAGCCCGAGGAACGTCAGGCAGGTCAGGATGCTGGTGTACAAATAGGTATCGCTCTTTGTCAGCCTCCCGACATAGAAGGTCAGGAACAAGCTGGCAATCCCAAGAAACCTGCCCCATCGATTGCTGGTGGTGGTCGCAAGATGCAAGGCTAGCGGGCCAAAGATTGCGCAGTAGAGCGCGAGCTGGTTTGGATTATGCGACCAGCCACGAAAGCGGTCCCAATACCAGGGATCGACGCCTGCTTGGGGGATCCAGCCCCAGCCCTGTCCCAGCTGAACGGCAAGCGCGATATTCGCGATGCCCACAACCCACCAGCCAGTACGACGCAGCCGGCGATCAGCGTCGGGTTCTGCAGCGGCAAGGCAGGTGATGCTGACCAACAGCAGGTAGGCCATCGTATCGTGCATCAGGCCCGTCAGATATAGAATTGTGGTCAGATAGCCGACGACGGTGCCGATCCCGAGAGCAAGCGCCATGATCGTCCAGAAGCTCACAAGGCGTGCCAGCGCCGGCCTTGTCTCCAGGTGGCCCCCGGCGAGTACGCGCCCAATCGACAGCATGATCCAAAGTACGATGAACAGTTCGCCAACCCCTAAGGGCGACCCTGGAATGTCGAGTTGCACCGCATAGGTCGTAGCGAGGCCGCAGGCCAGGATCGCGTCCCGGATCATCGGCGCCAGTCCAATCTGCTTCTCGCAGCACCCTCTCCAAACAAGATCGGAGACGCCGGTCGGGCGAGATCGCTGTGGGGTTTGGCGCCAAGGATATTTTTGTACAGATCGCAATATTGGGCCACCACCCGCGGCAGCGCGAACTGCTCCCGGACAAGTTCGACGGAACGACCGCCCATGACCTTTCCGCGACTGCGGTCGGAAAGGATGTCAACTATTCGAGATGCAAGACCATCGGCGTCGTGCGGTTGGACAAGATAGCCGTTCCATCCATCCTCGACCACTTCATTGCAGCCGGGCATGTTCGAGGCAACGATGGGCAAACCCGCCAGCCCTGCCTCGAGCAGGACGCGCGGGATTCCTTCTCGATATTGTGTGGGGAAGGCGAACACGTCGGCCATGTCAAGAAGGGCTGGAACATCGCGTCGTGGGCCAAGCGCGATAACATGAGGAGCGTGTCGATCGATTTCCGACTTGTCGACTGCAAATGGACCTTCGGACTCCCAAGGGCCGACAAGCACGAAACGAGCATTAGGTCTTTTGGAAAGGACGCGGGGCACTGCTTGAAGCAGTATCGGGATGCCCTTCTGGCGGGTCAGCCGGCCCACAAAAATCACGATCTCCGCTGACTGGAGCCCGAGTTCCTTGCGCATTTTCGTTGCCGGCGGAGCAAGATGCCTCGCCATGGCGAACGCATCGACGTCGATGCCAGAACTGCGGATCACTCTTCCGCTGCCGGGTTCAATTAATCGAAAGCGCTTGAAGAAGGCCTCATCGTCCCGGTTCTGAAACACCGTCGCTGCCGTCCAGAAGGAAGCAAGCCACTGCAGTCCGCAAAAGATTGGACGCAGGGCCAGAGCCCGCGGTTCGAGCGAGGAGAATGTCCAGCCCAGGCCGTTGATCGTGCGTACGACCGGGACTGTTCCGCGCAGCGAAAGGGGTGCGAGCAGGTTAGGCTTGGTGTCGAAACTTTGGACAATGTCAGGCCGGAGTTCCGCAACCAGTTTCCGGATCGCTCTTATGGCGGTCCACTCGCCACCGCCGCTGGCAAATCGGTCGAAACCGTAGCGGCGATGCGGAATGCCATGCCGCAAAAACGCAGCCTCATCGCCGGTCGAAACCGCAGTGACCCGGAAGCCGCTTTCGCGCAGCGACATTAGGAACGGAATTCTGAGGGCGTGATCTTCGCCTCCCACACAAACGAGATGCGGATTCATCCCGAAGCTCCCGTCCGTGCGCCGTGTTTCGGTCGCATGAAGTAACTACCTTTCGCATCTGCTTTCATGGTTTTGCTTCGTTACTTCTGTGCGCGTGAAAGGGTACGGTAGGAGGAGGCTTGCCTACTGTCCTCGTCTGTTTGAATGAGGTAAACCGCATTGGGATCACGGCCTTACGCACAGCGCGAAGCACCTCGACGGCATCTTGTGGATACGCCGATGAATTGTGCCTCGAACTCTGGCGAGTTCTGCCAAGCCGGACTCGTTACTGATAAGCCAACCGAAGAAAGCCCTTCCGACAGTCGTGCGCTGTACGGCTGCTCTACGCTGGGATTCCTAAGCTCCCTGTCCGGTCCGCGTGTTACCAGGCATGATGATCAGCCCTCTCACCCACAATCCCTGACGCGGCTTGCCTCCTTGCGACCAGCGGGCAAGCCGATTCGACCCCTCCGATGTCGAAAACCTGATCTGCCGACCGATATCCCGCGACGAGCGGGCAGACGCTTACGAATTGTCCACAACTAATTGGTTGCGGCAATGAGACTACGAAGGGCCTTGTCCCTTAGATTAAATGTTCTTCTGATCTGTAAATTTGCAGGTTAACAGCTAAATTAACAATTCAATACCGCAACATGCATGCTAAATTTTTAGACAATTAATCTTCGATTTTCAATTAAATTGGATTTATCTGCATAGCTGTGCGAGCTTAACGTGGTTGTATACTTGATATTTATTTAATACATCTATTGGGATTTCTCCCTCTGTGCAGCATTCCTACTGGCGATCAACCATTCTATCAGAGGCTGCAGGTATGTGATTTGGCGCTAATATACACCCTCTAGTAGGCAATCCCCGGGCGCTATCGAATGAGACAAAGGAATATTGGATGGCAACTCTGCACTACGCCTCGGGTGGCTCCGCCACCGAAATCGCAACCGCCGGGTTCAATCTGGCCGACGTTCAATATGTTAGCCAGGTCAACGCATTGCCGGATGGCATGAAGGGCCTGGTGTATCTGAATGAGCACGAGGGCGTAACCTCATCCTTCATCGAGAAAATGACCCCCTTCCTCGGCAATCCGAACGTGTTCGGATTCTATCTTGTTGACGAGCCCGATCCCACCGGCAGGTGGGGCACCTACGCAACCGCTGAGAACCTGAAGGCGGAATCCGACTGGATCCATGAGCATTTTCCGGGCGCCAAGACCTTCATCACCATGATGAATATGGGATCCCCGACCAATCCGGATTTTACGAACACCTACAATCCGGCCAACACGCATATCGACTATTTCGGAATAGACCCCTATCCGGTGCGCACGGGAACGGACACGGTCGACTACGACATGATCGATCGAGCCGTGGCTGCAGCGGTGAAATCGGGCATCCCGGTTAGCAACATCGTTCCGGTCTACCAGGCCTTTGGCGGCGGTAACTGGGAGACTTCCGATGGCGGAAGACATGTCATGCCCACCCCCGAACAGATGCAAATCATGATCGATCATTGGGCCGCACTGGTGCCGACGCCCGGCTTCGACTACACCTATAAATGGGGAACGCAGAACGGCGACACCGCGCTTGAAAGCTCCTCCGAACTGCAGGCCTTTTTCCGGGAGCACAACCTCGCTACCACCGGAACCACCCCGCCTCCCGTCGACACAAGCGACACCTTATATGGCACCAGTGGCGACGATGTATTCCACGGAGCCGGCGGCCACACGATGATCGGCTATGGCGGCAATGATACCTATTATGTCGACGATGTCCGCGATAAGGAGATTGAGGCTGCGGGCGGCGGTACCGATAAAGCATTCGCCTCCGTAAGTCATGCGCTTGCGGCCGGATCGGAGATCGAACTTCTCGCCACCAACAGCCCGTCCAGCACCACGGCGATCAACCTGACCGGCAATGCGTTCGCCCAGACTATCCAGGGCAATGCCGGCGCCAATGTCATCAACGGCGGGGGTGGGGCCGATACCATGACCGGCTATGGCGGCAACGACACGTACTATGTAGACAATGCCGGCGACAGGGTGTTCGAGGCGGTGGGCGGTGGTATCGACAAGGTGCTCGCCTCAGCAAGCTTTGCGCTTGTGCACTCGGCAGCCTCGCAGGTCGAACTTCTTGCTACCACGAATCCCTCCGGCACGGCAGCAATCAATCTCGTTGGCAACGAGTTCGCCCAGACGATCCAAGGCAATGCCGGTGCTAATTACATCAACGGTATGGGTGGCGCCGACACGCTGACAGGCTATGGCGGCAATGACACTTACGTCGTCGACAATGCTGGCGACAGGGTGATTGAAGCGGCCGGCGGCGGCGGCGACAGGGTATTTTCCACGGTGAGTTATGCTCTTTCGGCCGGCTCCCAAGTTGAGCTTCTTGCCACCACAAATCCTTCCGGCACGGGAGCAATCAATCTCACTGGCAACGAGTTTAACCAAGCCATCCAGGGCAACGCCGGCGCGAACATCATCAACGGCGCACGAGGTGCCGACATCTTGACCGGTAACGGAGGCAATGATGCCTTCGTGTTCAACAGCGCTCTTGGAGCCGGTAATATCGACAGGATCACCGACTTCAACAAGCTCCAGGACAAGATCCAGCTCGACGACGCGGTTTTTGCCGGGCTTAAGCTGGGAGGCCTTTCATCCGATGCTTTCTTTGCGGGTGCGGCCGCACATGATAGCTCCGATCATATCATCTACAACAACTCAACCGGAGCACTCTCTTTCGACAGCGACGGGATCGGTGGCGCAGCTCAAATACAGTTCGCCACGCTCTCTCCAGGTCTGTCGCTTGCAGCAGGTTCGTTTCTTGTGATCTGAACGACCCGGAACGGCGGACCTTCTGCTCGAGCCGGTCCGCCGCTCCGTCTTTGTTCAAGCACCGGATTTTTCCAAAGCGGGTGCCCAACCTTCGTCACCAGCGGGTTCGCTAGCAGGGTATCATTGAAGGGTGGCTTGAATCTGCCCGCCACCGAGTTTACTCGGCGCGGTTCGCGGCCGCTTCCGTGTCTTAAACGGACTTAGTGCATCTCAGTGAAAGAGAAGCTCATCGCACCGTGCATGACGACGAAGCAAAACGGCTTCGCGAGTAATCCGGTGTGCACTTTCTCGTCTCTTTACTCTTATTCGATTCTTGTCGGCAACGCACGGTCAGATCCCATCTGAGCCCGGTATCGAGTATCAGATCCCTGGGCCGCTATCAGATCCGCTGCGCAATAGCGGCCATGGCTTCACAAACCGCCCCTTCGCAGATCACGATCGATAAATCGGGACTGCCAATTACTTGAGCGCGAGAGCAGGAACCAGGCACCGCGAACCCGGCAGTCATTCCGCAGTTGTCGCTCGCTTGTAACGTGGGCCGAACCGCTTTGATGTCGCTTAAGTCTTCCTCATGGGCGAGTGCGGCAGGCGCTCCAACTGGGAACCGCCCCTATTCTCACCTTGAGCGGCTTCCTACATTGACTTGATCTCGATCACGGAGATCTGCCGCCCGCTGAGCGCGCAGATGCCTACGAATTGTCCACAACTAATTGCTTGCGGCAGTGAGACCGCCGAGCGGCTTGGCTCTTGTGGCTAACGTCTGTCTGATTTTCATCTCGTAAGGTAAATTGATAAATCAAAAACAAACAAGAATGTAATTTGCCGTAATTTAAACGTCCTAAGTTGCGAAGCTACAGCTATTTCAAAATAAAGTCGCGATTCAGCCGGGATTGTGACTTAAGAAAAGCGATAAGTTTCTTGTGTACAACCCGTTTTTATGAAAATAAGCCACAATGCATGCAGCATTCCTACAAACGCTCAATGATTTTATCAACGGGTGTCTTTATGTGATTTGGCGCTAATATACACCCTCTAGTAGGTAGGCCTCGGGCGCTATCGAACGAGAAAAAGGATTACTGGATGGCAACTCTGCACTACACCTCGGGTGGTTCCGCCACCGAAATCGCAAACGCTGGCTTCAATCTGGCCGACGTTCAATATGTTAGCCAGGTCAACGCATTGCCGGATGGCATGAAGGGCCTGGTGTATCTGAATGAGCACGAGGGCGTAACCTCATCCTTCATCGAGAAAATGACCCCCTTCCTCGGCAATCCGAACGTGTTCGGATTCTATCTTGTTGACGAGCCCGATCCCACCGGCAGGTGGGGCACCTATGCAACCGCTGAGAACCTGAAGGCGGAATCCGACTGGATCCATGAGCATTTTCCGGGCGCCAAGACCTTCATCACCATGATGAATATGGGATCCCCGACCAATCCGGATTTTACGAACACCTACAATCCGGCCAACACGCATATCGACTATTTCGGAATAGACCCCTATCCGGTGCGCACGGGAACGGACACGGTCGATTACGACATGATCGATCGAGCCGTGGCTGCAGCGGTGAAGTCGGGCATCCCGGCTAACAACATCGTTCCGGTATATCAGGCCTTTGGCGGCGGTAACTGGGAGACTTCCGATGGCGGAAGACATGTCATGCCCACCCCCGAACAGATGCAAACCATGATCGATCATTGGGCCGCATTGGTTCCGACGCCCGGCTTCGACTACACCTACAAATGGGGAACGCAGAACGGCGACACCGCGCTTGAAAGCTCCTCCGAACTGCAGGCCGTTTTCCGGGAGCACAACCTCGCTACCACCGGGGCCGAACCTTCCGACACCAGCGACGGCAGCGCTGCCGCGACACCCCCTTCCGATGCCGCCGCCAGCGATAGCAGTTCGACTGTGACTGCCCCATCCCATGACGCCACCGGCGACAACACTTCGACTGCGACTGCCCCTTCCCATGACGCCACCGGCGATATCAGTTCGACTGCTACGGCCCCTTCCGACGCCACCGCCAGCGATAGCAGTTCGACTGCGACTGCCCCTTCCCATGACGCCACCGGCGATAGCAGTTCGACTGTAACTGCCGCTTCCGACGACGCCACCGGCAATACCAGTTCGACTGCCGCGGCCTCTTCCGAAGCCGCGACGGGCGATAGCAGTTCCACTGCAACTGTGCCTTCCGCTGCCACCGCTGCCGATAATAGCTCTACTGTGGCCGCCTCCGACTCCAAGACCAGCCATGGCACTTCTACTGCGACTGCTACCGCCATCGCCCCTTCCGACGCCAGCACTAGCGATAGTAATTCTGCTGGAGCTGCGACTTCCCACCGCACGGCCAGTCACGGAAAGGCCACCAGTGATGCCTCCCATGCAAGTGCAAGCACCGACGAAATGGCGGGCCATAGCGGCAACGACACCTCCCATGTCGACACTGGCGGCAACAAGATGGACGATTTGGGCAGCGGCGTTGACCGGGTGCTGGCTGTGTTGAGCCATGCTCTTTCTGCCGGCTCGGAGTTTCTCGCCACCAACAATCACTCCGACAGAACGGCAACCAACCTGACCGGCCATGGGTTCGCCCAGACCGTGCAGAGCGGTGAAAATGTCGGGGCCCAGGCAAAGAACGGCGCCGCCGCCGAGATCATGTCGGGTCACGGAGGCAACGATGCCTTCGACTTCAGCAAGCTTCAGGACAAGCTCCACCTCGATCAAGCCGCTCTTGCCGAGCTTAAGTCGGGCGGGCTTTCATTGCATGCGTCTCCTGCTGGTACGGCCACGGATGATGGTTCCCACCACATCATCTTTGACAGCTCAACCGGGTCGCTCTCTCTCGACAGCGACGCGGTCGGCGGCTCAGCTCAAGCGCAGCTCGCCACCCATCTCCCGTTGCAGCATCACTCTTTGATCTGAAAACCGGAGCGGCGGACCTTCAACTCGAGCGTGTCCGCCGCTCCTTCAATCGCGCCACGGAAGCTTGACTAAGAAAAATGCGATATCGGCAGACAGCAGAGAGATCGAAGTTGGTCGCGTTATCGCCAATGCGAATTTCGGATTCGCCACACCCTAAGCAGTCTCGGCAATTTTCAGCACGGCGTCGATCTCGGCCATCACCGCTGCCGGCAGCGGCCCTTTTTCCAGCGCACCGAGATTGTCCTCGACCTGCTCGGGCCGCGTGAAGCCGGGAACCGGCAGCGCGATTGCCGACTTGGCGAGGATCCAGCCGAGCGCGCCCTGCGCAAGCGTGCGTCCGCCCGACGTGAGCAGGTCGCGGATTGCCGAGAGCCTTGACAGATAGTGCGGGTTGGCGGCGCCATCCCTGAAAAATACCATCCATTCGGCATTGCCGCCGCGCACATCGTTGGTGGGCAGCCGCATGGCCGGCGTGTATTTGCCGGTGAGCAACCCCATTGCCAGCGGCAGCCGGCTGAACGAGACGAGGTTCTCGCGCGCCGCAACGGCCATCAGCCCGTTCGCCGGGGTAAACACATTGAAGTCGTTCTCTACGGCGACGAAGCCCTCGCGCGGCGCGTAGGCGGCAAGCCGTTCGCGGTGATCGGTGCTCCAGCCGAAGCCGCCGATCTTGCCCTCCTGGCGCAACAGGCCGAGCGTATCGAACACCTCGCCGGCGCGCTCGATCGGATACTCGTTGATATGTAGCAGCGCGACGTCGATACAATCGCGCTGCAGGCGCTGCCGCGAATTGTCGATCGATGTCCGGATCGCTGCGGCAGAGGCATCCTCGGGAGCAATCTTGCGCGTTTCGGGATCGCCGAAATAGCCGACCTTGGTGACGATGACGGCTTCGTCCTTACCCTTCAACGCTCGCCCGAGGATCAGTTCGGCATTGCCGGCGCCATAGGCGGCCGCCGTGTCGAACACCCGCGCGCCGATCTCATAGGCCACCGCCAGCGCGGCTTGCGACCTGATGTCATCGACCTCGCCATAGGTTGTCGCCGTGTCACGCCAACGCGCGGGGCCACCCGCCGCCCAGGTGCCGATGCCAATGCCCGGTACCGAGCGGCCATCCCAAAGCTCAATCATCTGCATGCCCGGTTCCTCAACGACGCACGCTGGCGTGGCGGGCATGCTCGCGGATCTCTTCGCGAGAAATGCCAGCATCCGCAAGTGTGCTGTCTGGGGCCCGCCTCAAGCTCGCAAGCGTCTGGCGATAGGCAAGCCAGCGGGCGAAACGGTGTCGAAGTTCATCCAACATGATCGTCTCCTTTGGCGTGCAGAATGCCCGCGCGCTTGGGTTGGTCGAAAGCGCAAAGCATCGGCGCGAAGCGCATGTGCGATCGAAAAGATTGCGGTGGCTTCTTAGCCAGCCGAGGCGCTTGTCACTGTCCCGCCAAGCAAGAATGTCCAACGCGTCCAACGCCTGCATACTTGCGCATGATGGCCCTTCGCGCTACAGCCACGGTCGCAAGGAGTTTTTCATTTCTGCAAAATGGATATCGGCTGGGACGATCTGAGGTTGTTTCTCGACGTTGCGCGGCTGGGTGGCTTGAGCGCAGCGACGGGAACCACGCGCCTCAGCGCAGCCACCCTTGGACGACGCGTCACCGCGCTGGAAAAGCAGATCGGCGAACCTCTGTTCGTGCGCCAGCAGACCGGCTACCGGCTGACCCCGGTCGGCGAAGAACTGCTGCGGCGCGCCGAAGACGTCGAGGCAGCAATGCAGTCGCTGACCCGCTGGCGCGAGGGAAACCTGCCCGACCGCATTGTCCGCGTCTCGGCCGGGCCATGGACGTCGGCCTTCGTTTCCGCCCATATCGGCGAGATCTGGACGGTCGATGACGGCATAAGGGTGGAGCTTGTCACCACGACCGAGCGGGTCGACATCGGCCGCCGTGCCGCCGACATCGGCATCCGCAGCGAGCGTCCGACCGAGCAGTGGCTGGCCGGCCGTCAGAGCGGCAAAGTCGCTCACGCCATTTATTCCGGACGTCACCTGATCAACGGCATCGCCGCTGGATTGTTCGTCGGCGTCACCGGCGAAGGCGCAAACGTTGCATCGGCGCGCTGGCTGCAAGCCCATCACGGCGACCGCATCGCCGTACGTGGCAACAACACCCATGCGGTGCGTGAACTGGTGGCCGCCGGCGCCGGCCTTTCGGTCTTTCCGTGCTTCGTCGGTGACAGCGATCCGCGGCTGGTTCGCGTCGCTCAGCCTATCCCCGAGCTCGAAACCGACCAATGGATCGTCACCCATCACGAGGAACGTCACTCGCCGCCGGTACGAAAAGTCGCCGACCGGATTGCCGCCTTGATGCGGGCGCACCAGCCGCTGTTTCGCGGCGAGACGCCGATCCGGTAAGCCTCAGGCGTCGATCGGCCGCCAGTGGATCAAGAATCAGATATTTTGTGGGCCGGACGATGCGCCGCCGCTGTTGAGGACGCCGGAGTGAGGCGCGCTGCTCGTCGAGATCCTTGCCTTGGGCGAAGAGAGCGGTATAAACCGATCAGCACCGGGCCGCCTATCCGGTCACTCGTCCTCCTGCCGGCTCATAGCCGTATGCTTCGCCCTTACGCACCACGCGACCGATGCCCGGCCAGCCAAGGTGCGCGCCGGCGATCCACGTCCCCCGCCTTGGCCGCGTCACTGAAAACCTTCAGGCGGGTTGCGCGCGCCGTCGGCTGATCGTCGTCATGGCCCCAACTGAACGCGGGATTGCCGAACTGCAAGGCCGGCACATGAACGACGTCCCCGAAGAATAGGAAACGGTCCTCGTCCGTGTCGAACGCGTAGCCGGTATGACCGGGAGCATGACCCGGCAGGGCGACCGCCCTCAATCGCTCACCCACCAGGTCGCCATTCTCGACAGGCTTCAGCAGGGGCCGGAACTGCGCAAGGTGGGCGTAAGCGAAAAAGCTCCCAACAGCCGCCTCGGGAATTACGATCGCCGTCAAGTTTGGAAAGAGCACTCGGCCGTCGGGGGTCAAAAGTCCGTGCACATGATCCTCAGCAGTTCGCCTTCACGTATTCTTCCTGAAGTTTGAATCGATGCAGTATATGATTTCGGAAGCAGCTCTGCATTTCCACAAACGACCCAAACCCGAGACGCGATGCAAGTCGGGACACGGTCGCGGGTGATACATGGCATCGGCGCGCGATTGCGGCGGCATTTTCGAAAGCCACGTAATCCGGCTCCGCAAATATCACCCGGGCGACAGCCTCCGACTTCTCCGGAAGTGTCAGTTCCCTTTTGGCAATCAGCGCTTTGAGCTCGTCAAGCGATGGCGCTCGTCGGTTGTCAACTGATACGCGCTGTCGACCGCATGTCCGTGAGGGATAAGATGAGCCCACAGACATAGTTCTCAAACTTTAACTATCTTCATGAAGATATCGAACTCGGCATCCACAATCGGAACCGTGTGCTCGTAACCGGGATATCTGCCTGAATCGACGTCTGCCTTGTAGTCCTTAAAGGCAGCGACGCGCTCGTCCTGAATCTTCTCCAGCTCAGGGCCAAGGTTTCGATAAACTTTTCCGTGTCGCGGCTTATGGTTCTTGCCGTAACCGCAAACGTCTTCTGTGAAGAGGTACTGCGCATCGGCATATTTGCCAGCGCCCATGCCTAGCATGACAAGCGAGGAGTTTTCGGTGAGGAATTTCGCAACGCGATCTGGGACGACTTCCAGCTCCGCGCCGAAGACTCCTATTTGCTCCAGCTTTTGGGTGTGTCGCCAAATGCGCACTGCTTCGTCCGCGGTCTTGCCGACTGCGCGCCAACCCGTCCAGGTGATATAAGACGGCACCAGGCCGATATGGCCAACGACAGGAATGTAGTTGTCGCATAACGTCTTCTGGATGTCGTATGACGCCGCACAATAAAAGGCGTCGCCGCCTGTGCCGGCAAAGTGGAACGCTGCACGCAGGTAGTCCTCCGCTGTTGCGAGCGGGCGGCCCGCGAAACTCCCATAGCTGCCATATGGCAAACCGACTTGTACGAAACAATCGCCGGCTGCTTGGCGCATTTCCGGATCGAAATATCGACCTTCGATGGAGAGCATATGGATGCCGGCGGCGGCTGCGGCAGCCGCCTCATCCGGGGTGCTGACGAAGAGCATGGAGATTTTCTGTCCGCTCTTCTTCATCTTGCGGATGTCCTCGACATGAGGACGGTTGTGATACATGCCCATAATCAGCCTCCGCAGGGGATCAGGCAGTCAAACAGCGCCTTGGCGATGAATGGCCAATTCATTTCGGCGCGCCAAGTAATCGGGCGGTCGCGCCAGAGCATCTCGGCGCAGGCTGCAAGCTGCAACGGCTGGTCCATATGGCTCAGATCTCGACCATGACGCGGCCATTTTCGACCTTCGTCTTGTACGTCTTGAGATTCTCGCAAGCGGGCGGGGTCTCTACGTCCCCAGTCGTGAAGTCGAAGACGGATGCGTGTTTAGGACACTCCACTGTATTCCCCATTACGAGACCGTCAGCGAGGTGAATACTCTCGTGCGTGCAAAGCCCGTCGGTGCAGAAATATTCGTCCGCATCATTTCGAAAGAGCGCAAAGGTGCGACCGCCATGATCGAAGCGCTTGGCTTCCTCGGCTTCGATGTCGGCGGCGGCACAGGCGTCGATCCAAGGCATGGAACCTTCCTTCAGATGGCTTGCGGTTTGTAGTCGGCGGGGGCGGACGGCATGACCCCCTGCAGTAGCGCTACGGACTTTTCGAGTCCCTCCAGAGAGTTCAGGAGCACGTCCTCATGCTCGATGGAAAGCCAGCCGTCATAGCCGGCCATCTTGAGGCGATAGCAGAATTGCCGCCACCACTCCTCGCCATGGCCGAAGCCAAGCGTGATGTAGCTCCATGACCGGGCTGGAAGATCCATCAGGCTGCCATTCTCGAGCAGAGATGTCGTCGCCTGCACTGGTGCGTTGAGCATCGTGTCCTTGGCATGAACGTGATATACCGCCTCGCCCAAAGATTGAGCCGCCGCCAGCGGGTCGGCACCCATCCAGAACAGATGCGAAGGGTCCAGATTCGCCCCCACGACGGGTCCGACCGCCTGTCGCAACTTCAGAAGCGAGGGCACGTTGAAGACACACTGGTTGCCGTGGAGTTCAAGCGCGATGCGCTCCACGCCGTTCTCTTCAGCCAACGCCACGATCTCGGTCCAGAAGGGAATCAGCTTCTCTTCCCACTGGTATTTCAAAATGGCCTGTGTTTCCGGCGGCCACGACGAGACGACCCAGTTGGGCATTGTATCTGCAGCGTTGCCGGCCGGGAGGCCGCTCATGGTGCAGACCGTCCGGATGCCCATTTCGCCCGCGACGCGAATAGTGGTTTTCAGCCCTTCGCCCTGGGCCGGGTCGGTCGGGTGCAGCGGATTGCCGTTTGCGTTGAGGCTGATGATTTCTAGCCCGCGCGCCTCGAACGCGCCAACGAAGCGCTTCTGGCCTTCCCTGTTGCCCAGCATGGACGAAAGCCGAAAATGCGGCGCGGTGGACCAGCCACAGGTGTTCACCTCGACGCCGGAGACACCCATGCGCTTCGCATGATCCAGCATCGTTTCGAAGGGCAGGTTGCCGAGGCTGTCTGAAACGAAACCCAGCTTCACGCGTAAAACTCCGGCTTTGCGATCATTTGGACGGGTACGCGGCGGCCCTCGTGCAACGCCTTCACGCCCGCCTCGGCAACGACGGCGGCGCAATAACCGTCCCAGCAATTCGCAGCGGTTGCCGGGAACTCACCAGTCATGGCGAAGCGTAGGAAGTCGCGGTTCTGCCGACGGTACGCATCGGCATAGCGGGTCCGCCAGTCGGCGTCGTAGCTCGTGCTCTGTGCAAGCGCAGAATCGATGCGAGTGTAGGCGACGTTGTTCATCGCAACGGTGCCCCGCTCGCCGATCAGCTCGGCACGGACATCGTAACCATAGGCGGCATTGTTGTTGATCTCGATGTTGACGAGTTGGCCATCGACCGTCTCCAGCACCATGAAGACAGGCGCGACCCGGGCATCTGAGCGCTTCGGCTGGAAGGCCGAAATCGACGCATATTCCGTCGAGAGCACATAGCGCACGACATCGAACTCGTGTGGGGCCGAATTGGTGATAGCCATTGCGCCGGTGAAATCTGCCGCCGGCGTTTCGACATTGCGGTGAAAATTGTGCATCATCAGGGGCCGGCCAAGGCGGCCGTCTGTAAGCGCTCGCTTCATCTCTTCGTAGGAGCGATCGTAGCGCCGCATGAAACCAAGCTGGACGAATTTCGCGCCCGACTTCTGTTCGGCCTCCATCACCGCGATACAGTCAGCGGACGCTTGTGAGAGGGGCTTTTCGCACAACACACGCTTGCCGGCGGCAATACAGGCCTTCGACAGCGGCGCATGCGTGGTATCGGGACTCGCCACGATGATTGCGTCCACGTCCTTCCGCGCGGCAACATCTTCTGGATCGGTGGAGATGTCGCGCGCACCAAAGGTGTCGGCAACAGTGCGGGCACGCGCCTCATCCATGTCGCACACCAGCTGAAGGCTTGCTCCGGGAAGGTCTTCCGCCACTATCCTGGCGTGGTCGGCGCCCATCACACCGGCACCGATCACTGCGATCCGTATTGTCATATTTCTTCTGCTTTGTTCGACGTGAAGAGGCTGGTGGCGCCAAGGGTCATCAGGGCCGGTCGAAGGCAGAGGTTTCCCGAGGAAAACGATCGGGCCGCCCGCCCATCCAGCTCGAGAGGCGGCGCATTTTCATTGTGATCATGCATGCAATTCATGCTCGATTTCCGCCTCGAGGTCAGCCATGGTTTCACCGCCGGCCATCAGGTCGGTGATCTCCTCGCGGGTTTTCTCGCGCTTCCGGAAATCGGCGGCGATCGCACCGCGAATGAGGACGGCGAAATGGTCTCCCACCGCCATCGCGTGCATCACCTGGTGGGTGATGAAGATGACCGCGAGACCGCGCCGCTTGGCTTCATTGACGATGCGCAGCACGTGAGCTGCCTGCTTGACGCCGAGCGCTGCCGTCGGCTCATCGAGGATCAGAACGCGAGCGCCGAAATGCACGGCGCGGGCAATGGCCAAAGACTGGCGTTCCCCGCCTGACAGGCCACCAACAAGCCGGTCACCGTCGTCGATACGCGTGATGCCGAAATCCCGCACCGCTTTCACCGCGATCTCGTTGGCGCGCTTGCGGTCGTAGATCTTGAACGGA
The DNA here is from genome assembly GCF_040322515.1 of Mesorhizobium sp. M0136. Lineage (NCBI taxonomy): Bacteria > Pseudomonadati > Pseudomonadota > Alphaproteobacteria > Hyphomicrobiales > Phyllobacteriaceae > Mesorhizobium > Mesorhizobium sp. M0136. The sequence goes on along the minus strand of NZ_JAMYTP010000011.1, from coordinate 176,095 downwards.
CCCCAACCCTTTGTCGGCTCCAATCCAACGAAGAAGGAGCGGCCGATGCTCATTAAGGGGAACGTTCCGCCGAACTGGTGCACGGTGGCAATGCCCCGCTCCTGCGCAGCGCTCGGACGGTCGAAGCTGACCGCCTTTCCGTCCATCAGGATCTCGCCGCTGGTCGGCTTGTGGACGCCTGCCAACACCTTGATGAGAGTGGACTTTCCGGCGCCGTTGTCGCCGAGGAGACACAAGACCTCACCCCGGCGAATTTGCAGCGAGATGTTATGCAACACGTCGATCGGGCCGAAAGACTTGTTGACATTTTTCAGTTCGAGAATGGCAGGTTTTTCGCTCATAATTGTCGCATCTTTCGTTCTTCCAAGCAGTCGCTGATCGCAACTGCAGCCGCATCGCTCAGTGCTGTATGGGTGCCCTCGGCACGCTTTGTTTCGAACCTCGCCGGTAAGACAGAGCCAGTTCCCGGAATGCCTGATTCATCAGCACCGCCGTCAAAAGCATCACGCCGATGATCAGGTTCGACCAGTTCCGGTCGATCTGGGTGAAGTAGATGCCTTGGCTGACAATGGCGAACGTGATGGTGCCGACGAAGATGCCGATGACCGAGCCGAACCCTCCCGTGAGCAGTACGCCGCCGACCACCACGGACACGATTGCGTTGAAGATGAAGTTCATTCCGCCGGAAACCTGGGCCGAGTTGAACAGGATCGCCTGGCACATGCCAACGAATGTGGCGCTGACGGCGGACAGCACGAACAGTGCGATGGTCATGCGGTTTATCGGAATGCCTGCATTGCGGGCGCTGACGCGATCGCCGCCCATTGCAAACAGCCAGTTGCCAAAGCGGGTCTTGTGCAGCACGAAGCCAATGATGACAGCGAACACTACCCACCAGACGATGATGACCTGGTGGCTTCCACCGATAAGCTGTCCGAACAGGAATTTGGCCCATTCGGGCGCGGTGACGGCAACGCTAGCGTTGCCAGTTAGCAACACGGACCCACTGAGCACCAAGCCCTGCATCGCAACCAGGGTGGCGAGCGTAATGATCAACGAAGGCACCGAGGTGCGGATCGTCAGCAAACCATTGACAAGGCCGACCGCCACACCGACCGCCAGGGCGCCGGCCATGCCCACCGCGATGGGCAGGTCATAGTAACCGCTAAGGATGGCGGTGGTCATAGAGCCCGCGGGAATCAATGCGCCGATGGAGATGTCGAGTTCACCCGAGATCATCAGCAGACCGACCGGAATGGCGACAATGCCGAGATTGGCGGCGAAATTCACCCAGCTCGCCGCCCCAAGGAGTGTACCCAGGTCCACGCCACCGAAAAATACGAAGAACAGCACCACCCCGATCAGGCTGAGGATCGAGCCTGCTTCCGGGCGGCGCAACAAGGATTTGATTGCCTCAGTCATGGCGGTCCCTCAAACCTTCTTCGATGAGTAGCTGAGCGCCAGCTGCCGAAAGGTGTCGTTGGTGAGTACGGCGATCAGGAGAAGCGCGCCGATGATGACGCTTCCCATGTTGGGATCGATACTCGTGAAGTAGATGCCCTGGTTTACGATAGAGAAGGTGATCGTGCCGAACACGATACCTACGACCGAGCCAAATCCGCCGGTAAGCAGAACGCCCCCGATGACCACGCACATGATCGAATTGAAGATGAAGGACTGCCCAGCCAGAACCTGAGCGCTCTGGTAGACCATCACCTGGCTGACTCCGACGAACGCGGCGGAAAACCCCGAAAGCATGAATAGACCGATGGTAAGCCGCTTGGTGGGGATGCCCGCGTTGCGCGCGCTCTCCTTGTCGCCCCCGAGTGCATAGATCCAGTTGCCCACGGGCGAGATGTGGAGGAGCCACAGAAGGGCGGCGATGTAGACGAGCCACCAGAGAATCGTCACTTGGAACATGCCCCCGAGATATTGGCCGAGAAGCGTCTTCGTGAGTTCGTCGGGCACCAGCGAGACACCGGTGCTGCCGGCGATCATCACCGTAAGGCCCAGCGTCAGGCCCATTGTGCCGAACATCGTTCCTATTGTAATTATCAGGGACGGGATCGTGGTTCGTGTGACGAACACGCCGTTGATCAAGCCGATGGCAAGACCGAGCCCAAGGGCGGCCGTGATGCCGAGCCAATCAGGCAGGCCATAGTAGCCGGATATGATCGCGGCCGTTAGAGAGGCCGCGGGAATCACGGCGCCGACCGAGATGTCCAGCTCACCAGCGATCATCAGCAGCCCTATCGGCAGAGCGATGATGCCGATCTCGGAGGCGATGCTCAGCCAACTGGCCGTACCGGCTGCTGACAAAAAGCCACTGCCTCCGAATATGGCGAAGAACAGAAAGACTGCGACCATGCCCAGGAACGAGCCCGTCTCGGGCCGCCGCGCCAGACGACCCAGGGCCAGTCCAGAACGGCCGCGATTTGCCATCGGCGTTGGGGTGGATGTCACGGGATGTGCCGTCATGGGTAATCCGCGAGTTATCGAGCGCCAAAAATTGCGGTCGCTATGGAAGTAGAATGCACTGGCCGCCCCCCTCACACGGCGGGCGGCCGTAAGGACACCTATCGCGCGCCGGCCTTCACGCCGGCAATGGTCAGCTCGACAGTGTTCTTGTCGATGATCCCAGGACCGGTGAGGATCTCGCGCGTCGGCACAGTCAGCCCGTAGTTTACCTTGCCATTCAAGATTGAGACGGCGAGGTAGCCTTGCCAGTAGCCCTGCTGGTCGATCGCGCAGGCCTGTTTTCCATCCTTGATGTTGTTCAGGATGGTCTCGTCAAAGTTGATGCCGCAGAGTTGAACCTGCCCGGCCTTGCCGGCCTGGGTAATACCGTTCATGGCCGAATTGGCGTCGACATTGCCGATGGTGAACACCGCGGTCACGGCTTGATGCTGCAGCAGATAGGCCTTCACCGCCTGCGCCACTGCTGTTGCCGAGCCGAAGGAGGTAGCTGGCAACGGCAACACATCGGCCTCGCCGCCGCCATTCTTCATCCCTGCCCTAAAGCCACCACAGTAGGCCTCGATATTGGCCGCACCCGGCAGTGTGTTGATGCAGACGCCTTTCTTGTTGCCGGCCTTAGCGAGATACTCGCCGCCGGCGACGCCACCTTTGTAATCGTCCGAGCCGACATAGTTCATAGCGCCGAGGCGATCAGCCGCCTGCAAACCGCCGGCATTGTAGATAACAAGCGGAATGCCAGCGTCCACAACCGCCTTGAACGCCGGATCCATGGCTTCCGGCACCCAGTCCGGACCGACAATGGCGTCGGCCTTCTGGTCGATGGCTTGGCGGATCAGTTCGGCCGCGTCCACACCCAGATTGTCGTAGTTCTGCGGCCCGAGCCAGGTGACTTTACCACCTTGAGCTTCGACCACCTTACCGGCGTCTTCGGCACCACGCTTGACGATTGACCAGAATGGATCGTCCGGCTTGCCGCCGATAACGAAGATGTCGGCGGCGAGCGTGCTGCTGGTGCTGTACGCAGCCAGCACTGCTGTGGACACAAGTATCTTGAAAAGCTTCATAGTCTTCCTCCCGGTTTACCCGCCCCGCGGGTTTCAACAAAAGCCTGGCTGCCCCGCACCCGCTCCTCTCGGTTTAGTCGAGACAGCGTCTGATCGTCATTCCGCCGGCATTCCAGTGGCCGGGCCGCCGCGGGCTTCCTGTTGCGCGCGCAGCTTTTCTTTCTTTTTGCGGAAGCGCGCCTTCATAGCCTCGTCAGCTTCTTTGCTACCGTCGTGCCAAGTGCCTAAAAGCTTATCGAGAGGGACCAGACCGTCACCGCCGTAGTTCACCTCGAAATACTTGTGGTGCAGGTAGTGGACGTAGGAATGGCTATCGAGCTTGATCTTGTCGGTGAGTTCGAAGGTCTCAAACCCAAGATGGCCATTCACCGCTCCGAAGCCGGCCCCATGCAGCGTGAAGTACGCGCAGACCGGGTTGGATGGGATCAGCAGGTGCAGCCAGGCTTCGGCATGGTAGAGGAACCCTTCCACCGGATGCATGGACAGCGACGACCACGGACTGGGGTTGATCGAGTTGTGGTGAACCGAGTGCACCCATTTGTAGAGCGGCGGCCAATGGATGGCGCGGTGCAGGAAGAAGAAATAGATCTCATGCACGGCCGGCGCGATGATGACGAGGAACGATAGGTAAAGCCAATTCGTCGTCCAGGGCAGCCAGACCGCCCAGCTATTAGCGTAGGCCCACAGCATCACGATTTCGACCACGGTCCACAGCGGTATAGTGATGAAAAACGACCGGCTGAAATTGTCGATATTCTGGCTCTGAAACCAGAAGACGTCGGACGGCGCGTCGGAGGGGAATTTTGGATTATACTTGAAGCGCGTCTCTTGCTTGCGCTGGATGTAATAGCGCAGCTCAAAGAACCCGTAGAAGAGAAAAATGCCCCCTGCGTTCAGGCCGTACAGCCAAAGGTAGTTGAGCAGCGAAAAGGTTGCCAGGCTGTCCCAGTTCGGAATGAGCAAGTTGACCCAGATGATTGCCGTGGCCATGTGGAAGGCGTTCCAAGGCCACAGAAACTCGGGAAACCAAGCCAGTACCTTCTTGGCGTTGAACGGGCGATGCCAGATCGGCACCGGCTCGGCGCGGCGGTGCGGGACCCAGTTTCCGCGTTTGTCGCGCGTTCCATACTGAACGTCATCCATCCTAATAGCCTCCTGACCGACCATCCAACCGGCCTTGGACCAGTTCGGGCTTCAATGCGGAGGCGATTCATATCGGAGGCTTGATATCGTCGGAACACAAAAATAGTATTTAGGTCGCATTCGTATCATTTAGTGTCAATCATGATGATACAGCAGCGGAGGATCAATGAGGCGGCCTACCATTCGCGACCTCGCTCAAGCCGCTGGCGTATCAGTGGCGACTGTGAACAGAATCCTCAGCGGGACGGTTTCCGTTCGCCCAAAGACCGTGCAACGAGTACAAAGCGCAGCCGAAGAAATCGGATTCTATGGGATCGGGGCGATCGACGACCGGGCCAAGAAACTGTCGCCGCATCACCGATTTGGTTTCCTGCTGCAGCAATCGACCCGTGAGCTCTACAAACTGTTCGGGAAGAAAATCATCGCAGCTTGTCGCGATCGTCGCGACGAAATTGTTGAGGCCATCGTCGAGTTTGTGGATCTCCTGACGCCGGAGACTATCTCCAGCCGACTCGTGGCGCTCGGCGACACCTGCGATGTAGTCGCGGTGATCGCACCAGATCACCCTATAATAGGACAGGCAATCCGTTCACTGAAGGAAATGGGGAAGCCCGTTGTTGCTTACATTACGGACCAATCCGCGCCGGAACGAGCGGCCTATGTGGGAACGGACAACTGGAAGCTGGGGCGTACGGCGGCATTCTTGATTGCGCAAACCACCCAAGGTCCGGGTCGCATTGCGGTTTTCATAGGAAATCACCGATATCAATGCCAAGATGTTTCAGATGCCAGCTTCCGTTCGTATTTGCGCGAACACGCTCCGCGGCTCACAGTGGAAGAAAGTCGCCCTACTCATGAGGAATCGAGCGAGGCTTACCGTATGGTGGCCGAACTCCTGAAGACGACTGATGATCTCGTAGGAATTCTGATCGTGGGCGGCGGAATAACTGGAGTGCTCCGTGCGCTGCGAGAGATCCCTGCCGAAAGGCGGGCGGGCATCAAGCTGGTTTGCCGTGACATTGGCCCCGATACGCGAAAAGGCTTGTCCGAGGGAATGATCACTGCAGCTCTTTGTCATCCACTCGAGGCGACCTCGGCCCTCCTTGTGCAGACGATGATTGACGTGATTGGACCGCAAGCACCGGTCGCGACCCTTCAGCGGTCTATACCTTTTGAAATAGTCACGCCGGAAAACATCTGACGCATTTATCTCGGCTCCAGCGGTGCTTTGCGGATCGGGCTAGTCCGGCCAAGGCTGCCGATCGCTGGTTCCGAACCTCGTCGAGACTGCATGAACAATCTAAAGGCACCATTCATCATTGGTAGGACGGTCACTGTCGCGCACCGTTGGAGGACGTCCTCGAACTATTGATTTTATTGGCTTTTTCGTGGGCCTAAATCAGAGAGTTTCCCGTATTGTCTCGCATCGTTCCGCCCCCACCGGACGCTTTGAAATTGGCCACACCAAATGCCTGCTTCGCATCATCCACGAAGAGCTGCGCGCCATCTCCGGCGCCCGAGCAATCCCGGCTGCAGCGCTTTGAACAACCAACGCTGTGGCCATCGATACAGCCCTTTGCGTGAGCCCTTCAGGAGTTGGCCAACCGCCAGCCGTCGGTGGTTCCTGGCCGACCTCAATGAATTGTACTCCTTTCGTATAGATCAGAAATCTTCCCGCATCGTTCCGTATGGTTCCGCGACCCCGGCGCCCCTATTCCGCAGGTGCCGTCTGGCTTGGTTTCCCGAAAATACGCTTTTAGGAAAGTCCTGGAGCCGGATGACCGATCTTGCGACGCAGTTCCGAACCGATCCCTCGATGACGGGCTACCGGACATGGCCCGTCAAAGGTCTGTCGCTTACCAAGGAGCATCGGGACGGCAGCGACCGGTCTTGACCGGTCGCCGAGGATGACGAGCGTCCTTGTCGGCGAAAGATCCGCCCGCCTTTTCACGCCCTTAGCCACGTGATTGGATACGACGTATCTGTATATCAATTTCGTTGCTAGGGTCCTTCATGAACGAGCAAGATCGACGTTTTACACGCGAGCGCATGACAATCCTCGGCGATGTCAAAGCGGCATCCTTTCTTCCATGGATCGAGCGTCATGCCGCCAAGCTCGGCCTCGCGCCGGCAATATTCGTTGCCGGTGCCGACCGGATCGAACTCGACGTTGCCGGTCGTGCGGAACTGGTCGATATGATGGAGATGGGGTGCTCTCTTGGACCAATCGATGTCTGGGTCGAGGCCATTCGTCGGACGCCGATAGAAAACGAATCAGGCTAGGTTTGGGACCAGGGTCTCTGCCTCTTTTTTGGGCATTGTTGCCAGTGCGAAAATATTGTGCAAACGTGATCGGACTGATCGTCATGTCTTGACCGCGAATCTGCATTTGGGAAGATGGGTCGATGTCGTTCGAAGGTTGATGCATGCTGCCCTATCCGTCCGGCTCATGGATGCCAGTTGCCCTCTCCGTGGACTTGCCAGCGGGAACCGTAATGCCGGCGCAAACCCCGGTCGGACCGATTGCCCTTTGGCGAAGCCGGTCCGGCCGCGCGGCGGCCTTCGCGGACAGATGCCCTCATCGCGGCATGCGCCTTTCCCGTGGTTTCGTGCGCGGTGAGGCCCTGTCCTGCATTTATCACGGTTGGAGCTATGCCCAGGCCGGAAACTGCTTGCGCATTCCGGCCCATCCGGGCCTGACGCCGCCGGAAACGATTGGTGTCGCAACACAGCCCGTCGAGGACAGCGGCGGAATCATATGGATTTCCGTAGGCGAACCCACCGCTCGGCCGCCGCGGTTCGACGGCCTAGCCCCTCTTCGCTCCATGATAGTAGAGGCGGGCATTGCCGCGCTGGAGGCGGCCGCCGGTACGAAGGCCGACGGAGGCCTGCTCGACTACGCGCAAAATGCCCAGACCCTACGGCTGCTGCTCACCCCCCAGGGGAAAGCGCGGACGCTGATGCATGTTCTGGTCGACGAAGGCACTGGTCCGGCCAAGCGTATCGCTGCGTCGAGGGCAGCCGAGACGCTACGGCGGACCGCCGAGGATATTCTGCGCAGTGGCGTCGCCCAATGACCCGCAACGCGATGATCGACGAATGGTATCCGGTCGGCCTTGCCGGCCGGCTTGACACGCATGAGCGCCAGACGGCGCTCATGGGCGAGCCGATCGGGGTGAGGCTCGGCGCAGACGGAAACGCGAAGGTCACGGGCAGCAACGGACGTGCCCTGCCGGTCTGCATCCGCTACGGCCATGTCTGGTCGTCGCTCGGCGACCCGCAAAAGGCGCTCTTTGCCATCCCCGAGGCTGATCAGCCCGGCCGCCGGCTCGTCGATGTCGGGGTTGTGCGCGTGCGCTGCTCGCCGCTGCGCGCGGTGGAGAACTTCCTGGACATTGCGCATTTCCCCTTCGTGCATACGGACATATTGGGGGCCGAGCCGCACACGGAAGTCCCAAACTACAAGGTCGAGATACGGGAGGACGAAGACGAGGTTTGGGCGACCCAGGTGAAGTTCTACCAGCCGCAGGCCGCCAAGTCGGCGGAAGGCGGCATAACCACCGAATACATGTATCGCGTGCCTGCGCCGACCTGCTCGATCCTCTACAAGACCTGCCCGCCGCGCCCGGATGAATGGGACGTCATCACGCTTTTCGTGCAGCCGCTTGCCGAAGACCTGTGCGACGTCTGGCCGTGGATGGCGTTGTTCGACGACGAAACATCGATGGCAGACCTGATCCATTTCCAGCAGACGATCTTCCTTCAGGACCGGTCGATTCTCGAAAACCAGATCCCGAGGCTGCTGCCGCTCGATCCGGGCATGGAGATCCCCACAAGGGCGGACCTGACATCGGTTGCCTACCGGCGCTGGCTGAAACGCCACGGCTACACCTACGGCGCGCAACTGGTGGCGCAATGAAGCTCTACGACTACGTGCTGTCCCCGAGTTGCTACAAGGCGCGCCTGATGGCGGCGCTGACCGGGGTGAAGCTTGACATCCGCCCCGTCGATTTCCATCCCGGCGCCGAGCATCGCGGTCCCGAACTCATGGCGCTCAATCCGGCGGGTTCGATCCCGATCCTGGAGGATGGCGACCTCGTCCTGACCGAATCCTCGGCCATGCTGGTCTATCTTGCCGCGAAGGCCGCACCGCAATGGCTGGGCAACGATACTGCTCTGCAGGCGGCACGCGTCCAGCAATGGCTTTCCTTCTCGCATCGGCTGACCGGCAGCCTGGGGGCGGCGCGCTTGCACGAGATGCTGCTGCGTCCGGGCGATATCGCCACCCTTCATGGGCAGGGGATAGCGGCCCTGCGGGAGCTGGAAGCCGGCCTCGTCGAACAGCATATCCGCGGCCAGCGCTTCCTCGCGTCGGACAGGCCGACGATCGCGGACGTCGCCTGCTTTCCTTATGTGGCGCTGGCGCCGGACGGCGGCGTTTCGCTCGACCCCTATCCCGCGATCCGGCTCTGGTCGCGGGCGATCCGCAGTCTCGAGGGCTTCATCGAGATGCCCGGTATCCACCGGCTGCACGAACTGAAGCCCGAGCCCGTCCTCGAAGCCGGCGAGGCGTGACTTGGCGGGCCACTTGCTGAAGAACTGCGCAGCGGTCATCGTGGACGAGGGCAACGGTCCGGACATCCGGCGCAATGTCGATCTCTTGACCGACGGCCCGGCGATACGGGCCATCGGCGAAGGCCTCGACAAGGGAGAGTTGCCCGTCGGGACCGTCACGCAGGACGCCGCCGGCTGGTTCGTCTATCCCGGCCTCGTCAACACCCATCATCACTTCTTTCAATGCTTCGTGCGCAACCGCGCCGATCTGGACTGGACGAAGTTGTCGGTCATCGAATGGCTCGACCGCATCTATCCCATTTTCTCGCGGCTGACCGAGGAATGCTTCTACCACGCTTCGGTCACGGCCATGGCCGAGCTGATAAAGCACGGTTGCACGGCCGCATTCGACCATCAGTATTGTTTTCCGCGGAAGGCCGGCAAGCGGCTGATCGACCGGCAGTTCGAAGCAGCCGAACTCCTCGGTATGCGCTTCCATGCCGGACGCGGCGGCAACACGCTACCGAAATCGAAAGGCTCGACCATTCCCGACGCCATGCTGGAGACGACGGACGAGTTCATCGCCGATTGCGCCCGGCTGATCGACGCCTATCATGATGCCGGTCCTTTCAGCATGCGCCAGGTGGCCGTCGCGCCCTGCCAGCCAGTCAACTGCTATCGCGAGACCTTCGTGGAATCGGTGGCGCTAGCGCGTGATCGCGGGGTGCGTATGCATACCCATGTCGGCGAGGGCGAAAGCCCGGTCATCGAGGACCGTCACGGCATGCGGACGGTGGATTACTGCGCGGAGATCGGCTTCTGCGGGCCGGATGCCTTCTATGCCCATTGCTGGGAGCTAACCCACGACGAGCTGCGCAAGATGGCCTCAAGCGGCACCGGCGTTTCGCATTGCCCTGAGCCGGTCTATCTCGTCGGCGCCGAAATCACCGATATCCCGGCGATGTCGGCCTTCGGCCTCAGCATAGGACTAGGTTGCGACGGTGCAGCCTCGAACGACAATTCCAACCTGATGCACTGCATCCATTCCGCCTACATGCTGCAATGTCTGTCGGCATCGACACGCGACCATCCCGTTCCGCCGCCGGCCGATTTTCTCGGTTATGCGACGACGGGGGGCGCGGCGCTGCTCGGGCGCGGCGACATCGGCAGGCTGACGCCTGGCATGGCTGCCGACCTTTTCGCCATCGATACGCGGCGCATGGACTATGTCGGCACGCGGCACGATCCGCTGAGCCTGCTTGCCAAGGTGGGCATCGGCATGCCGACCGACATGACCATGATCAACGGCCGCATCGTCTGGGCCAAGGGCGAGTTCCCGGGGCTCGACGAGGCGCAGCTGTTCGCGGAAGCCGAGGCGGCGCTCGCGACCGTGGAATTCTAGAAACCGAAAACAAGGGGAACCTACATGCTGACAAATCTTACCCGCAGAACATTGATGAAGGGCGCGGCCGCCTCCGGCCTCGTCGCAGCGGCGGGCGGCCGCGCGCTTGCTGCCGACGAACCTCTGGGCATCGTGCTCGTGGTCCCGTCGCCGGTCGGCGATGTCGGCTGGGGCCGTGCGCTCGCCGACGGGCTCGAGCCGGTGAAGGCAGCCTACGGCGATAAGGTGAAGGTCACCATCATCGAGAATATACAGGAAGGACCCGATGCCGACCGCATCATGAACAAGGTGGTCGCCGACGGGAACAAGTTCCTGATCGCCGGCTCCTTCGGCTACCAGAACGGTGCCCTGCAGATCGCGCGCCGGAACCCCGACGTCACCGTGCTGCATGCTTCCGGTTTCCAGGTAGCGCCGAACTTCTCGCCCTTCGCGGCCCAATATTTCCAGGGTACCTACCTGATGGGCATGGCGGCCGCCGCGCTGTCAAAGACCGGCAAGCTCGGCTCGGTCTCCGCCTTCGCCATTCCCGAACTGATCACCTCCATCAACGCCTTCACGCTGGGCGCGCAAGCGGTGAAACCCGATGTCGAGGTTTCGGTGGTATGGGTGAACTCCTGGTTCGATCCGGCCAAGGAGCAGGAAGCCGCCAAGGCGCTGCTGGCGCAGAAGTGCGATGTGATCTTCTCCAACGCGCAGGACACGCCCTCCGTCGTCTCGGCCTGCGAGGAGGCCGGCGTCCCTGCCTTCAACCTCAATTCGTCGATGAAGAAATATGCGCCTAAAACCTATCTAGGCTGCGTGGCGACCGATTGGTCACCCTTCTTCAAAACCTCGGTCGACGCCCACCTCGCCGGCAAGTTCAAGGGCGCCAACGCTTTCCTGGGTGTCGGCGACAAGGTTGTAGAGGTCGTCGACTGGAACCCGGGTATCCCGGCCGAGATGATGAACAGGATCAAAGAGGTTGGAGCCAAGATCGCCGGCGGCAGCTTCTCGCCCTTTGCCGGTCCGGTCGCCAAGGCCGACGGCAGCGAGGGAGTCCCCGCGGGAAAAACGATGACCGATGCCGAGATCGTCGCAATGGACTGGCACGTCAAGGGTGTCACCACGCCGCTGCCCAAGTGACCGTGACCACCCCGCTCCTGTCGCTGCGCGGCATCTCCAAGAGCTACGGCCAAATCCATGCCAATAGAGACATCGATCTGGATGTGGCTCCGTGCTCGATCCATGCGATCCTCGGGGAAAACGGAGCGGGCAAGTCGACGCTGATGAAGCTGATCTATGGCGTCGAGCAGCCGGACGCCGGAATGGCGACCTGGAAAGGGGAACCCCTGGCCCTTGCTTCCCCGGCGGATGCGAGGCGCAAGGGGATCGGCATGGTCTTCCAGCATTTCTCCTTGTTCGAGACGCTGACGGTGGTGGAGAACATCCGGCTGGTCGTGCCCAGGGGCAAATCGGATCTTGCGGATCGCATCCGCATGCTCGGCCGCGAGTTCGGACTCGAAGTCGATCCGCTCGCCCATGTGCACGCGCTCTCTGTCGGAGAGCGGCAGCGGGTGGAAATCATCCGCTGCCTGATGACCGAACCCCAACTCCTGATCCTCGATGAACCGACCTCCGTCCTGCCCCCGCAATCGGTGGACAAGCTATTCGAGACATTACGGCGGCTGCGCGACCGCGGCGTCTCCATCCTGTTCATCTCGCACAAGCTGGAGGAGATCCGCGCGGTCTGCGACCGCGCGACCATCCTGCGCGGCGGGCGCATCACCGGCCGCGTGGACCCGCGCGACCACGACGCGCACGACCTTGCCCGGATGATGATCGGCCGCGACATGCCGCAGCCCATGCCGGCGCTCGCGCATTCCGGCGGCGAAAAGCGCCTCGAAATCGTCGGCCTCGACCATCGGCCGGACGATCCCTTCGCGGTGGCGCTTTCCGACGTCAGCCTGACGGTCCGGGCCGGCGAGATCCTCGGGATCGCGGGCATATCGGGCAACGGGCAGAGTGAACTCGCAGCGTTGATTTCAGGCGAAACGGTGCTGCCGCGCGAACAGTCCGACCGTATCTATATGATGGGAAAGGATGTCGGCGCGCTCGACGCGGCCGCCCGCCGCCGACTGGGCTTCGCCTTCGTTCCCGAGGAACGGCTTGGCCGCGGCGCCGTGCCGGAAATGTCGCTTGTCCTCAACAGCCTTCTGACCGCCCATCCGTTCGGCCTGTTGAAACGCGGCCTCGTCGACACGAACCAGGTGAAGGCTTTCACCGAGGACTGCATCCGGCAATACGACGTGCGCACGCCCGGTTCGGAAGCGGAGGCCGGCTCGCTTTCGGGCGGCAATCTGCAAAAGTTCATCGTCGGCCGAGAGATCATGCTGTCCCCGCAATTGCTGTTCGTGGCGCAACCCACCTGGGGCGTCGACATCGGCGCCGCGTCCGCCATCCGCCGGCGCCTCATTGCCCTGCGCAACCAAGGCATGGGTATCCTCGTCATCTCGGAGGAACTGGAGGAACTGTTCGAACTCTGCGATTCGATCCAGGTGCTCCATCAAGGCCGGCTGAGCCCGCCGCTGGTGACGCGCGACACGAGACCCGAGGAGATCGGCCGCTACATGATCGGCGCGCATTCGACGGCCAAAAAGGTCCCTGCATGAGCGCTCTGTCCGCGCCGCTCCTTCCTGTTCTCGTTCGCCGGGAGCATGCCTCGCTTCCCGTCAAACTGATCGCCCCGCCCGTCGCGCTCGCCTTGGCGACGCTTCTCAATCTCGGGCTCTACCTCCTTATGGGCCGCGATCCGGTAGCCGTTTTCCACGCGATGCTTCTGGAGCCCTTCCTGTCCTGGGCCTCTTTCTCGGAAGTCCTGCTTAAGACCGCGCCGCTACTGCTGATCGCGCAGGGGCTCGCGATCGGCTTTCGCGCAAAGGTCTTCAACATCGGCGCCGAGGGCCAGTTCATCCTCGGCGCGATCTTCGCATCGGCCATTCCCATCTGGTTCCCAGAGGCAACGGGCCAATGGATCTGGCCCTCCATGCTTGTCATCGGTGCGCTGGGCGGCGCTCTGTGGGCGTCGCTCACCGCCTTCTGGCGCGTGAAGCTCAATGCAAACGAGATTCTCGTATCGCTCATGCTGGCGCTCGTTGCCGCGCAACTGCTCAACTACCTGCTTCTCGGCCCCTGGAAGGACCCAAACGGCTTCAACTTCCCGCAATCGGTGATGTTCCAGTCCGACGCGATGGTGCCGATCCTGATCCCCGGCACCCGCGTCAACGTCTCGCTGCTTATCGCCTGCGCGCTCTCCCTTGCGGCCTGGATCTTCATGCAGAGGAGTTTCGCCGGCTTCAAGCTGCAGGTCGGCGGCCTCGCGCCGCGCGCGGCCGGATACGCCGGCTTCAACGAAGGACGGGCGATCTGGCTTTCCCTGCTCATCGGCGGTTTCGCGGCAGGCCTCGCCGGAGCGGCCGAGGTGGCCGGGCCGCTCGGCCAGCTGCAGCGCTCCATCTCGACCGGCTACGGCTATGCCGCCATCATCGTGGCCTATCTCGGTGGCCTTCACCCGGTCGGCATCACCTTTTCCGCGTTGCTCATGGCGGCCCTCTATATCGGCGGCGATAACGCCATGGTCTCGGCAAATCTGCCGGTCGCTGCGGTCAGGGTTTTCCAGGGCAGCCTGCTGCTCGCCTATCTCGTCGCCATCGCCTTCGTCCGCTACCGGCTCGAATGGCGCCATGCCGCCCACGGAAGCACGTCATGAACGCCGTCGAGTTCATCATCGCCGGGATGTTGGCGGCGGCTACGCCGTTTCTCCTTGCGGCGCTCGGCGAACTGGTGGCCGAGCGGGCTGGCGTCCTCAATCTCGGGGTGGAGGGACTGATGGCCCTCGGCGCCGTCATCGCCTTCATTATCGTCTATCAAGGCGGCGGGCATCTCCTCGGTTTCCTCGCCGCGGGCCTCGCCAGCGCGGCTCTTTCCCTGGTCTTTGCCGTCATCGCGCTGGGATTTCGCGCAAACCAGGTTGCGGTAGGCCTTGCCATAGGCATCCTCGGCCAAGGCCTCTCGGCGCTGTTCGGCAAGAGCTATGAGAGCCTCACGGTTAAGGGGCTTCCGAAGCTTTCATTGCCCGGGCTTTCGGATATCCCGGTGATCGGCGGCTTGTTCGCCCAAGACGTTGTCGTGTGGCTTTCGCTTGCCGCGACCGTCGCCATCTGGGCGATATTCGCCTACACCAAGACCGGCCTCGTCGTCCGCGCCATCGGCGAGAACCCCAAGGCGGCCCGTGCGCTCGGCTATCCGGTGATCGCCGTGCGCTTCGCCGCGGTCGCCTTCGGCGGCGCGTTGGCAGGTTTCGCCGGTGCCTACGCATCCGTGGTCTACACTCCGCTCTGGGCCGATGGCATGATCGCAGGGCGCGGCTGGATTGCGATTGCGCTCGTCGTCTTCGGCACTTGGCTTGCCAGCCGTATCTTCCTCGGTGCGTGCCTCTTCGGCGCCGTGTCCCTCGCAAGCCTCGCGGCCCAGGCAACAGGGCTGGACGTTTCCTCGCAACTTCTATCGAGCTTGCCTTATCTCGTGACCGTAATCGTGCTCGGCATCATCTCTTCGAACCGCCGTCTGCTCAAGCTCAACGGCGTGGCTTCGCTGGGAGAACCTTTCGAACGATAGTGTCGCTTGGTACGGCCCATCAAGGATCCCGTGAAGAATGGTGGATTGCGCCCGCGCTCTGAAGCCATCCAGCGCGCCTACTCGGCCCCGCTCGTCGCCTACGGGTGGCGGCCACCGGCGCACCTTCACAGAATGTCAGCCCCGACCCATTCAGGCGTCGGCTAGAAGCGATAACGCACTCCAACAGTATTCGCGTTGGAACCCTCTCCCATGTTTCCAAACGTGCCACCGGCGCCGGATCTGTGATGGAGTTGATAGACAAGCTCGACGTTGGGAGCTTGCCTTAGTCTGAAAGAAAGCTCCGCGCCGATAAAACCAAGGAAGGATGCATCGCCATCGTAATGGATTTCGCGGGCGTGCTCGATCTCGGTGACGCCTGTAACGGCACTGACACCGGCCGTCAGCGCTGGCGCAATCGCCAGATCGCCGATGACAAGGCCCTGGTGGCGAAGCCGCATCCCGGCCCAAAGCTCTCCGGACGTATCGTCGTCCTCGCCAAACCTTATGGCAGCCCCAGTCACACCGCCAAGGACAAAACCGGCGCCAACATCGGCGAAATCACGGCCGTAAGCAGCTCCGATCATGTAATTGTTCGTATAGTCGGCCCCGAAGACGTTGATAGTATCCCCGAAGGACCCGGTCACAAAGACGCCCCCAAAAACATAGACGTCGTTCTTCGTCGGTTGACCGGCAGCGAAAGGATCTTCGGTTGCAAAATAGATTAAGGGAGAACTGTTGTCGGCGAGGGCGGAAGTGAGGGAACCGGTCAGAATCAGCGCAGCCAAAGCCGCTTGCACCCCGCGCATGCACAAGCTCCGAATCAATTCTCAGTTGATCATCATTCCTCCGGTGTTTCCCGTGAAGAAGCAAGTTCCCTGCTCCAGAAATTGGAGGGCTCTACCCCGTTGCTTGACCAAGGTTTTTTCGGGACGCTGACCTTCGGCTATATGGAGCAGCCCAACATCCCCCGCGCGCTGGCGATCTGCCGCAAGAAGGCTGGAAGTTCGACATCACGAGATCCTTCTTCCTGTCGCGGCGCTCGCTCAAGACATCGCCCAATTCCGGCATGCCGGTCTGGCAGGACAACCCGTTCACCGGGCTGGCGCGCACGGCGGCTGATGCGACTGAATATTGCAAGATTCCGACCGGACGTGTGGTCGAGATCGGAACCCAGGTGGCTGTCTAAGCTTCTGCATATATAGTAGGCGCTGGTCCGACTTGGCACCTGCCCATCCGTCAACCCAACGTGAGCCCACAGGCGCATTGGCTCGCGTCGACATCATATGGATTTGTCCAACCCATGCGAGCATACTGCCTGAACACGTTCCTTTAGCGAGGAACAAGCTGATGCGCGTCGGTACGAGAGGCGTTCCGATCGAATACTACACGCTAAGGATTGCCGAGCCGGCAGGCTCGCAATCTGGTGCTGGAGGCGACCCCAAAGCAGAACACCGCAACGAGATAGCCGACGAGACTGAAGCGCAGATCACGAACGGCCAGGCCGGCAATGATGGCCAGTTGCGCAACACCAATGTACCGTAGGATGAATGTGACGTAGGATGAATGTGAGCGAGTCCGTGAGTGCCATCGGATATCAGGCCGATACCCGATCGACTATCTGCGGGAAGGTTGGCGCGAACCTTTGGCGGCCTCCTGCATCACGATGGCAACAATTGCGCCAGAGACAAACGTCAATGCGGCAATCGATGTTATCGCCGACGAGAGCCCGAAGCGATCGGCGATGAGACCTGCTGAGAGCGCGCCGATCGCGTAGCCGAGATCGCGCCAGAACCGATAGACGCTGAGCGAGCGGGCGCGCCAGCTGGGATGCGAGGCGTCGGAAACGGCAGCGATCAGGCTTGGATAGACCATTGCCGTTCCAAGGCCGAGCAGAAGACTGCCGATGAGCCACCATTCGAACCGGCCCGTGGCGGCGGTAAGAAACAGACCGCCGGCCTGGGTCCACATCCCGGCGACGATCAGGCCCTTGCGGCCCCAGCGATCGCTCAAGGGGCCGGTGACGACTTGCAGGATTCCCCATGTTGCGGGATAGACCGCCTTCAGGATGCCGATGCGCTCGATGCCAAGTCCGAAGGACACGAAGAACAATGGGAAAATACCCCAGCTCATGCCGTCGTTGAGGTTGTTGACGAGGCCGGCCTGCGAAGCCGCGAACAGATTGCGGTTCCGGAACGAGGTCAGCGCAAACACCTCCCGGAAACTGATCGGCACGGATTGCATTGCGTGAGCGGATGTTTCCAACCGGAGGTGGTCGCGCGTGTCACGGATTAGCAGCACCGACAATACGGTGCCGACGATGGCGTAGCCGATCCCGAGATAGATGGGCACCGGGCGCAGGCCGTATCGCGAAGCGAGATAGCCCGTGAGGAATGCCGTTACGCCGACGGCGAGATAGCCGGCAAATTCATTGAGGCCGACTGCAAGGCCACGTGATTTCGGACCGACGAGATCGACCTTCATGACCACAGTCATCGACCAGGCCAGTCCCTGATTGCTGCCGAGCAGTGCATTGGCCGCAATCACCCATCCCCAGCTCGGAGCCCAGATGATCATGAAAGGAACCGGCAAGCCGACAAGCCAGCCGAGGACGAGAACGCGCTTGCGCCCCCAGCTATCGGCGAGTTGGCCGGAGACGAGATTGGCAAGCGCCTTGACCACGCCGAAGCTCACGATGAAGGAGACGACAAGTGTCGTCGACGTGATGCCGAACTCTTCCGATCCGATGAGCGGCACGACCGTTCGCTCGATCCCGACCATGCCGCCGACAAAAGCATTCACCAGCATCAGGAGAGCAAACTGCCGCCAGTTTTCCATAAGCCCAAGTCTGACAGTCGAGCCTGCTGACCGCGAAACGCCCATCGGTCAGGCCGCGGCGACCAACCCGGCATTGGTGGCTCGGTTGCGCGCCGCATCCGGCGGCGGGGGTGGTATGTCGGCGACCATCGTGGCGACGAAGGTGCCCTCGTCCTCAATGCGGAATGCTTTGTTGAAGCGCTTCTCGAAGCCAATCGTCGATGTCGGCTTGCCGCTGAGCGAGCGCCCGCAGACCGAGCCGGAATATGCGTCGGGCAGCACCTCGACGTGATCCGGCAGTTGCTTGAGACGACGCACGCTGGAAAACAGCGTCCGCGCGCCGGCCTCGGCGTCGGTTGCCAGTTCGGTTCGCCCGAGATCGCCAACCATCAGCGTGTGGCCTGTCAGCACGAACCACGGCTCGCTCGCGCGTGTCCGATCGGTGACCAGGAGCGAAATGTGCTCAGGCGTATGCCCGGGCGTGTGCATGACGGCCATCGTCACATTGCCGAGTTCGAGCACGTCACCGTCCTTGGCGCGCAGAAACGGGAACCCGGCCTCCGCGCCTTCGAAGAGCAGGTATTCCGCGCCGGACGCTGCAGCGAGCGCCCGCCCGACGGAAATGTGGTCGGCATGGATGTGCGTGTCGACCACATAGAGGATGCGCATGCCCGTCGCCTCGGCGACCCTAAGGTAAGGCGCAATGTCACCGACCGGATCGACCACCGCAGCGGCCGATTTTCCACCACATCCGAACAGGTAGGATGCGGCGACGGGATCGGAATGGAGGAATTGACGGAGGATCATGGCTTGCGCTCCCTACCTCGCCTGCGGTAATATTCAATTATTCTGCTGAATGTTTCACCGAGGAACAGTCGTGTCAAGCATTGGACCAAAACAGGCGATTTTCGCCAGCCTTGCAGAGGTGGCTCAGGCGCTCGGGCATGCGCACCGGCTGGAATTGCTGGAGCACCTCGCACAGGGTGAACGCAGCGTCGAAGGACTTGCGGCTCGGGCCAGCCTCAACTTTGCCAACGCCTCGCGCCACCTTCAAATCCTTCGACGCGCGCGACTTGTCGAAGCCGAGCGGCAGGGCAAGCATATGCTCTATCGCCTTGCAGGAGATGTTCTGGTGGTTGAATTAATGAAGGCTCTGGGGCGCGTGGGTGAGCGGAACGTCGCCGAGGTCAACCGCGTCATGACCGACTATTTCCAGGCTCGAGACGCCTTGGAGGCTGTGTCGCGTGAAGAGCTTGTCTCAAGGTTGCGTGATGGCCTTGTCACGGTTCTCGATGTCCGGTCGGAGGACGAATTCGCGCTCGGACATCTACCGGGGGCGCTCAACATCCCGTTCGCTGAACTTGAAAACCGGCTGGCGGAACTTCCCGCGAACCGGGAGGTCATTGCCTATTGCCGCGGCCCTTATTGCGTTCTCTCGTTCGAGGCTGTCGCGGCACTGCGGGCGCGAGGGTATGTCGCTCACCGGCTCGAGGACGGGTATCCCGATTGGAAGGCCGCAGGCCTTCCAATTGAGGCAGCGGCCTGAGTGGTCCCGCAGCCAAAGTTTTCGGTCGAACAACATGACGCCACCAGTTCCGCGATCACCGCTGCTTATCGCGCAAGTCTTGATGTCGCAGCATCGGGGACTTGCAAAAGCTGCATTTTGCGGCCAGCCTAGGCGGATGATGGCCCGGCTGTCGCCAAAACATCTCCTCGTCATGCTAATAGCGGTCTTCCTGACCGCCGGGTTCAGCCTGTCTGCCGCTCAGGCCAGCGTCATGTCAGCCAAGATGGCGAACGCTATGGCGATGCCCACCGGTGCCACCACAGGCACTTTGGCCGGTGCTTCCATGAACGGCGACTGCAAGGCGTGCCTCAAAGACATCGGCGACAGTGGCAACCCGATGCATTGTCCGCCGACCTGCATCGCACCGGTGCTGGCGGTGCTGCCGCAAGACCTCGCGGTGACGGCAGTTCTCCACGTGCAGCAGCCATCGACGCAAGCTGCCCCGTTGCTGCAGGGGCGAAGTTCCCTACCCGACCCATACCCTCCCCGACTCAGCGCTTGACGCCGTTTCAGCCGTGACGCGGCTGATTCCCGGCGCCTGATCGCCTGTGTTGCGCATCGTTGCGCGCGCGGGCGCATACAGCATTCCAGTTCGATGCCGAGTGGCTCGCCATCGATCGAGATCGCAAAGGGCTAGCAGGGTGAAATACGATTTCAGTCATTCGATATCGCGCCGCGGGTTTTTTGCGGCGGCGGCGGGCGCTGTCGTGTCCTGCTCGCTGCGTCCTGCACGCGCCTCGACCGAGGACGAGCGCCGGATCAAGGTCGGCCCGGGCCAGGCGCTGCTCAATGGCGCCGACGGTCCGTCTACCGCAGTCTGGACCTATAGCGGCACCACCCCCGGCCCAACATTGCGCCTGCGGCAGGGCCAGCCGGTCCGCATCACTGTCGAGAACGGACTAGACGAAGACACGACCGTTCATTGGCATGGCATCCGTTTGCCGAACGCCATGGACGGCGTGCCGGGCCTGACCCAGAGGCCGATCGGACCGGGCGAGAACTTCGTCTATGAGTTCACGCCGCCAGATGCCGGCACCTTCTGGTACCATTCGCATGCCGACAGCCTGGTACAGATCGGCCGTGGACTCGCCGGCCCGCTGATCGTTGAGGAACGGGAGCCCGTCGCCGCCGACCGCGATCTCCTCTGGCTGCTGCAGGACTGGCGGCTCACCAGTGACGGCCAGATCGCCGGCGGCTTCGGCAGCATGATGGATGCGTCGATGTCGGGCCGCGTCGGCAATGCCGTCACCATCAACGGCGCGGCGCCGGCCGACCTGAGCGTGACGGCAGGTGAGCGCGTCAGACTGCGGCTCGCCAATGCCTGCCTTGCCCGCATGGTGGCGCTGCGCTTCGAGGGTCACCGTCCGGTGATCGTCGCGGTCGACGGCCAGCCCTGCGACCCGCATGAACCGGAAGACGGCCGCCTGGTGCTGGCGCCGGCCATGCGCATCGACATTATGCTCGACATGCAGGGTGGTCCCGGCAGCAGGCACGCGGTGGTCGACGACTTCTATGACGGCCTCGTCTACACGCTGACAACGCTTGCCTATGACAAGGCGCCGCCGCTGCGCCATCATCTTCTCGATGCGCCGCGTCGCCTGCCCGCAAATCCGCTGCCGGCCCCCGATCTGGCCAAGGCCGAACGGCATGAGATCGTCCTGCAAGGCGGCATGATGGGCGGCGGCAAGCTGGCCGGCGTCGGCGGCATGATGGGCATGGCGATGCCCGGCATGAACGGCGCCGCCGCCTGGGCAATCAACAGCATGTCGATGACCGGCGATGGCGATGCCGGCATTGCGCCGCAGTTTACGCTCAAACGCGGCGTGACTTGCCACCTCACTGTGCGCAACGAAACCGCCTGGTGGCACCCCATGCACGTTCACGGCTTCAGCCTGTCGGTGCTTTCGCGCAACGGCTTGCCGGTACCGCACCGGCAATGGCAGGACACGGTGCTGCTCGCCCCCAAGGACACGATTGAATGCGCCTTCGTTGCCGACAATCCCGGTGACTGGATGCTGCACTGCCATGTCGCCGATCACCAGATGGCCGGTCTGATGACCGTGTTCCGCGTGACCTGAAAGTTTTATCCAACCAAGGAGAACTGCAATGAAACTGACCTACCGCCTTGCCGCACTGTCCCTGCTGATCGCAACGCCGCTGCCCGCCTTCGCCGCAACGATCAACGCCGTCATGTACAAGAACCCGCAATGCAGCTGCTGTGAATCCTACGCCAACTATCTTGAGCACAATGGCTTCAAGGTCGATATCAAGCCGGTCAACAATCTCTCTCAAATCAGCAGCGATGCCGGCGTGCCGGCGGACCTTGAGGGCTGCCATACACTGATGGTCGACGGCTATGTCGTCGACGGCCTTGTGCCAGTCGAAATCGTCAAGAAGCTGTTGACCGAGCGGCCAGCTATTAGCGGCATCACGCTGGCTGGCATGCCGGCAGGCGCGCCCGGCATGGGCGGCGAGAAGTCCGAGACCTGGACGATCTACGCCTTCACCAAGGACGGCAAGGCGCCGACCGTCTATGCGACCGAGTGAGCGCACCGTGATCAAGTGCAGATGGGCTATCTTCCTTGTCTGCTCGTTGCTGGCGTTTCCGCCGCCCTCCGTGGCAGCGGGGGCACCTGAGAACTTCACACTGCTCGATACGCCCGCCGCCGTGCCGGAAATCAGCTTCGAGGACGGCACCGGCAAGCCGAAAACGCTCGCCGATTTCTCCGGTAAGGTGGTTCTGCTCAACATCTGGGCGACATGGTGCGCGCCCTGCCGCAAGGAAATGCCGATGCTTGACCGGCTGCAGGCCAAGCTCGGCGGACCGGATTTCGAGGTCGTCGCGCTGTCGATGGACCGGAAGGGTCCCGACGCCGTGAAGAAATTCTTCGCCGAGACCGGCGTTACACACCTTGCGCTGAACATCGATACCTCGGCCAAAGTCATGTTCACGCTCGGCGCGGTGGGCCTGCCGATGACCGTGCTTATCAACCGCGACGGCAAGGAGATCGGCCGGCTGATCGGGCCGGCTGAATGGGATTCTCCCGACATGGTCGATTTCATCCGCAGCCGTATTGCCGCTAGCCCGAAAGGAAAAGGCTGATGCTTGCCAGAAACCGGGACGAGCCGACGGTTCGGGACGTTTCATCCGCTTGGAACGAATGGATGCGTCTGTTGTGCGGCCTGATCGTCTTCACCGCGCTGATCACCGGCTTCACGCATGGAGCGCGGGCGCATTCAATGGACGAAGTCGACGCCATGCTGCAGAACGACGAGAAATATTTCCAGCAGATAGACAGGCCAACGCCCGATTTCACGCTGCGCACCGCCGACGGTCGCATCGTGCGGCCGGCCGACCTCATCGGCAAGGTCGTCGTCCTCCATTTCATCTACACATCGTGCCCGGACGTCTGCCCGCTGCATGCCGAGAAGATCGCCGAGATCCAGAAGATGGTGAATAGCACGCCGATGAAGGATCAGGTCACCTTCGTGACGATCACCACCGACCCCACAAAGGACAAGCCCGATGCGCTCAATGCCTATGGACCGGCGCATGGGCTCGACCCTGTCAACTGGCTGTTCCTGACCACTGCCCCGGGCCAGCCGGAGGATATGACCCGCAATCTGGCGGAAGCCTTCGGTCACAAATTCAGCGTGACCAATGATGGCTACCAGATGCACGGGATCGTCACGCATGTGATCGACAAGGAGGGCCGCTGGCGGGCGAATTTCCACGGCCTGAACTTCGCGCCCGTCAATCTCGTCACCTTCGTCAACGCGCTCACCAACAATGTCGAGCGCACGCACCACGAACGGGACGAAGGCTGGCTGGCAAAATTGAAGGGCCTCTTTTGACGGAGAGGCACTGACATTCTCGACGACAAGAAAGGGAGACGCGCATGTTCACCAAGCCAAGAGATGCAGGCAGGTATTGCAGCGGCATCGCCCGCGCCCTGCTCTTTGCCGGCCTGACAGGATGGTTCCTGCTCAATCCGGGCTTTCAAGCCATACAGGCGAATGCTGCAGGCGAGATGTCCCAGGATCAGTTCGACCAGCGGATACACGACTATATCCTGGCGCATCCGGAGGTTCTCGTGCAGGCGCTGAAAAGCCTGGACCAGCGCCAGCGTGAAGCAGATGCAGCCCAGGCCAGGCAGGTGCTCAAGGCGCGCGCGGACGACATCTTCCGTGACAAGCAAAGTCCAGTCGGCGGCAACGCCGAGGGCAACGTTACCCTGGTCGAGTTCTTCGACTATAATTGCCCCTATTGCAAGCAGATGGCGCCGGTCATGGAACAGGCTGCGGCCGACGATCCGCAACTCCGGATCGTCTACAAGGAATTCCCCATCCTCGGCCCAGATTCGGTGTTCGCGGCCAAGGCGGCGCTCGCCGCCGACAAGCAGGGCAAATACACAGCGTTTCACAAGGCGCTCTATGGGTCCAAGACAAGGGTGACCGAGGCGGCCGTCGTCAAGATCGCCGCCGAGGCCGGGCTGGACGTCGAGCGCATGAAGGGCGATATGCGGCAGCCGGACATCCAGGCGCTGATCGACCGCAACATGGAACTGGCCCAGGCGCTGAGAATAACGGGAACGCCGGGATTTATCGCCGGCGACCAGATTTTTCCCGGCGCCACCGATCTTGCGACGCTGAAGAAGCTCATCGAGCAGGCAAGGAGCGGCAAATGACAAGGACCCCAAATCGACGCACGGTCATTCTCGGCGTCTTCGGCGCCGCCACGGCTGCAGGCTTTCTCGGACCGGATTTGGCAATCGCTGCCGACGATCCCGAATTGACCAAACGTTTCAAAGATCTCAGCGAGAGCGGCAACAGCACCTGCTCGGCCAAGTTTACCGAGTCGATCGCGACCATGCCCGCGATGGCGCGCATCAAGGGCTCGTGCTGCAGCCCGATGGAACTGAAACGCTATCGCGAGCAGGTAAATGGGCTTACCCAATATCGCGCCATCCCGATGATCCCCAGCGACCCGTACGACATACCGGCGGCGACCGCGCAGCAGACGCTGCCTTACTACGATCTGAAGCTCACCGGGGACGAGCAGAAGGCCTACGATTACGCGATGGCCAATTCCGAGGAGAAGGGCCCCTGCTGCTGCCCATGCTGGCGCTGGAGAGTGTATGGCGGACTGGCGAAATACCTGATCCACGAACACGGCTTTGACGGCAGGCAAATTGTGAACGTATGGGACCTGTCCGACGGCTGCGGCGGGGGAATGTAGAATTGCCGGAGTATGCATCTTTCCCCGTTCTGTAACCGGAATCACCGTTGTCTTGACGGAGGTTGCCGGCGACTTAACTTAGCTTGCACTCGCCAATCGTGGGCGGCGAACTCAGCCTTCGCGCCACAGGATGATTTCCATGATGGATGGGTCAGGGGGCATGTGGTTGATGGGCGGGATGGGCCTCATCTGGATCCTGGTGTTGGTCGCCCTCGTGCTCGCAATCGCGGCGCTCGTCAAATATCTACAACACTGACCGATTGAAGCGCCGAGGCGTTGGCCGCCGAGGCGGGCTTCGGCCGAGATCAGCAACGACATGCGGATCAGGGGCTTGCCGTTACGACCCACGTCGACGACCCTGCCACGAGTCGGCAAGGCCGGCGCTCAGTTCGCACGACCCGCCAGACTGCTACGCCTTCGAGGCCCGGGCTGCATGTCGCGTGACTTTTCGGGGCGACGCTTAAGTCTGGCGGCTGTCGCATGCCTCGGTCACGCTGATCGGACCTTGTCCGTCGTCGCGCGAACATAGTTCAGGTTCTTGGTTCCAACGGCGCCGACGTCGCTGACCTTAAATCCGCTCTCGGTCAACAACGAGGCGATCCCATTCATGTCCACGTGACCATGTCGATGAAATCTCGGCAATCTGGACTTGCGTACCGGCCTGCCGAAATCGATAAGCAACAGCCGGCCAGCGGGCTTCAAGACGCGTGCTGCCTCGCGGACGAAGGCCGATCGAACGGGCTTCGACAGATGATGCAGCATCAGCGTGCCGATCACAATGTCGAACCGTGCGTCCTTGAAGGGAAGCTTCTGCGCCGTCCCATTGACGAAAGTCAGATCGAGGCCAGACCTTTTGGCCTTGGCGCGCGCCCTCTCGATCATTTCAGCCGATGCATCGACGCCCGTGACGCTTCCATCAGAACCCACTAGCCGCTTCGCGGCAATCGCAAGGGTTCCCGTTCCGCAGGCGACATCAAGCACCGCTTCGCCGGGCCGGAGCTTCGCCAAGCGAAGCATGTGCTCGCGAAACCGCCCCTCGCGACCGAAGGTCAGAACGCGCGCAAGCCAGTCATAGCCCGCCGCCCGGTGCAGGACGATGCCGATCCCCCTGTCGCTCGCGCCGTGCGTTTTCCGCCGAGGCCTATGCGAGAAAGGAAGCCCCAGAGCAATACGATCGCGATTGCTGCTAGGGTAAGGCCGTGGAATGCCGCCACCCAGGCGCCGGCGCCGATGTAGCCCATGCCAAAATTGGCCAGTAAGAGGAAGCTGGCGACGAGCGACAGTTTGGCAAGCAGGGCCATCGCGATCACGCCCTTGCGCGAATGCCGTCCGTTGCCGGCGCGGTGACCAGATAAGTGCATGTCGGCGACCTTCCGTTGCGGCCTGTCCAATATACGATTTGAGCTTCTGGACTTGGCGTATCATACTGGACACAATGTCCAGCATGAGATTCCGGACACCAGACCTTTGAATGTCCAGAAGCAGGCGCCGAACGTGGCGATGACCATAAAAATCGACCGAACGAGCGACTCAAATACCATCGATCGCCGCGTCGCGCGGACGCGCGCGCTGCTGCAGGATGCGCTTATTGCCCTGATCCCGGAGCACGCATATGCGGCCATCACGGTCGACGACATTTGCCAGAGAGCAAATGTCGGCAGGTCGACCTTCTATACCCACTACGCAGACAAGGATGCTCTACGCAGCGCGACCATCGAGGCGCATCTGGGGTCGCTAAGCCGTGGGCGCATGTCGGCAAGTCAGGAGATTGGTGCTCGCCTGTTTGCATTTAGCCTTCCCATGTTCGAACACGCATTTGCGTTCCGGTCGCTTCACCACGCGCTGCTTGCGAGCAGCGGCGACACGATCCATGACGAATTGCGCGAGCGTATTCGGCGCGCTGTCCGAGCAGAACTTGTCGAAAAGCGGGTCGGTGGAGGTGGAGTGCCCGTCGAATTCGCCGTCCAGTTCATCGCCGGCGCATTTCTTGCGGTCCTCACCTGGTGGGTCGCCACCGACACGAACCTTTCACCGGCGCAAGCGGATGATCTGTTCCAGGGAATGGCGGGAAACGGTGTCGGCGCCTGGGATATATCAGGCTCCGATTCGTAAAACGGGATTGGCCTTGGCGGCGGCAGACGTGGCGCCTGATAGCGGCCGCCAGGAGGACTTATCGGGCTGGACTTGCCAAAGTGCCGATGGAGAAAGCTCCACTCCAGCGGCTCGCGACAGAGACGATCCGCGTGAAGGTCGGCGAGACCCTGAAAGTGCGTTTCATCGGCACCAACAACGACTTCATCCCACCCCATGCACATCCATGGCGGGCTCTTCGAGGTGGTCACCCGCGACGGAGAGACGATTTTCCCTTCGGCCCGCTTCCTTGCCGACACCGTTAATGTCGGGCCGAGCCGTCGTCGGCGCTACCCTGGCATCCATGGCATCGCCACCGCGCCGCTCGCCACCGCGATACCGAGCGCTGTCAACGCGATCCCCACCGTCGCCTCGAAGCGGTGGCCGCGCGGCAACAGCTTCTCGACGAAGACGACCAGCGTCAAAAGCAGCATCCAGGCGAGGCTCATGACACCAGCCGCGACCAGAACGGCAAACAGCGCCCAGCAGCAGCCGAGGCAGTACAGGCCGTGCCGCAGCCCCATGCGAAGGGCGCCGATCCGCCCGTCGCGCCAGTGCTCGGCAATGAAGGCCAGTGGCGAGCGGCAGTGCCCGAGGCAGATGTGCTTGGCCGCCGTGAACTGGTAGAGCCCAGCCGCTGCGAGCGTGGCGCCGAGCGCGAGCGGCGCCCAACGCGAACGCTGAGGCGGATCGAAGCTAATCGCGATATCGCTGCCGAGCTGGACCAGCGCATACACTAGAAAGCCGGCTCCAGCCCAGACGAGGATATAGCCGGCGACGAAGATCCAGGTCGGAACTGCAACGCGGCGTTCGCGCCTTGACTGTGCCGACGCGAACATGAAGATCGTCGGCGCAGCAGCAGGCAGCATCATCGCCGCCATCATCACGGTCCATACCGCGAGAAACACGGCGGCGTTGCCGATCGACCAAGGCTCGGCGGCGATGCCGCCCATCGCCATGCCGGCCATACCCTGCACGCCTTCCATCCGGCCGCGCACGGCAATGCCCATCGGCATGTTCATGCTGAGGGTTTGGTAGAGCGTGACCGCCCAGGCTGCCGCCGTCAGCAGCGCGAGGGAAGCAAGCAGGCCGAGTGGCACGCCGCCCAGCCTTGTGACAAGCGGCGGCAAGGAGAACCGGCCGATGGCGCGTGGGTCTGCCACCGCCTTAGCTCGGGCCGGTCCACTGGAACGGTATGTGCTTGCTCGAGCGGGCAGTGCCCGTCCAGTCGAGGCCGAAGCCCTTGATGCTGACCTCGACGGAACGGCCCCAGG
This sequence comes from Mesorhizobium sp. M0136, assembly GCF_040322515.1. Taxonomy (NCBI): domain Bacteria; kingdom Pseudomonadati; phylum Pseudomonadota; class Alphaproteobacteria; order Hyphomicrobiales; family Phyllobacteriaceae; genus Mesorhizobium; species Mesorhizobium sp. M0136. The sequence continues at coordinate 147,777 of NZ_JAMYTP010000011.1, read as the reverse complement.
TGGCAACCTGGCCGGGACCGACCTCGGAGCCCGGTGGGTTGATCGTCTGCACGCGCTTGCCGGGTGGGGTGGTCGGGCCCGAAAGCGCTTCCGCACGCCCGACGACGCGGCCAGGGATCTCGACCCGCCAGGTGGCGAGGTCGCCCGCCACCTCGAAGGCGATCGGCACAAACTCCATGCCGCGCAGTTCGCCAATGTTGGCGGCAAAGCCCGCCGGCCAGCCGCCGGCCTGGCCGCCGAAGATGGTCTGCAGCGCCTCGCGCTGCTTCTCGTTGGCCTTCTCATCAAGGTACATGCCCATGACGGCCTTTGCCTCGCCGGCCCAGAGATTGCCTTCGAACTCGCCGAGCGCCACCAGCGTCAGGCCGTCGAGCTTCACGTCGCCGTATTGGCCCTCACGCACGTGCCAGGCGAGCACGCCCTGGCAGTGATTGCCGGTCGGCCGCTGTGCAAATTCGCAAGGGCAAGGGATGTCGCAGCTGCAGATGTCGAACCAGTCGCCTGCGAGCCGCCATTGAGGAACTGCGTTCATGGCTCTTACTCCCGAGAACTGATGGGGCAAGATTACTCCATCGGCGCTCGCGGCGAAACGTCTTACCTAGGCGGGGTAATGGGCCGCTAAGCGGGCGGCTCACTTTGCTACGGCGCTTGAGTGGCGCGCTCCGCGCGCGGCTTTTTGGCGGTCCGTTACCCCATCTAGTCAGCGAAACAGGCGCAACGTCTGACAGCTTGTGATCTTAACCTTGCTCACCGCCTAACCCAGTGGAGTGCGGTGCACATAGAAACCGCCAGCAAGCTTTGCCGGCGCATCGACGTGGGTGTTTCGCACGGCGCACCTTTTGGGCGGCGGCCCGATGGCCACCGCCTCTGAAACCGCCCGCGGATCAAGCCTGCAGAAGCTGCCCGGTAGTGGTGACCGGCGGCATCATTCCGTCTTCGACCAGGATGTCTTTCTTCCTGGCGAACTGCACGAGAACGCCGCGCGCCGTCTCCGCGTCGATCTCGCCGACCAATGCGGCTTTACAGGCGCGGATCGCAGCCCTTTGTTCAGGGCTGTTCCCGCACCAGTCAGTGACGAACTGGTAGGCATCCACGATCGAATTCAGCTGCCTCGGGAACCCGAGTCCGACCCAGACGCGAACGGGCTTTTCGAAGGGCTGAGAAAGCATGATTTCCTCCCTCCGAAACGGTCAGGCGGCAACGCCGCCCGTCTCGCCCGACTGTGCGGCCGCCACCCAAGGCATCGCCGTTGCGACGTCCTCGAGGATCTTCACGGAGCGGGCAAAGCCGGCGAACGCATCCCGCGCGACTATTAACGGTATGAGACCGTCGTAGGCGCGGTGACACGCGCGCTTTGCCGTTTCGTAGATCACGCCTCGCCGATGCTTCGGCCATTCGTCGAGAAAATCGAAAGCATCCTCAAGACAGGCGATCTCTTGAATGAGACCTTCCGCGGCTCTCACGAACACGGGACTCTCAAATGTTCTCTCGCTCATCGAAACCTCCAATCTTTGAACGATTTCAGGTGGTTGAGGATGGTCGCCCCAGCAATCGGCAGCGACCTGCGGGAAATATGTGAAGGCCGATTTTCGACGTCAAGACCGCATGAAGCCAGTGCGCTATCAGACAAAAGTCGTCCGTTACGACGGACACGGTGAGCGCTACTCAGGCGACGGCCCGCTCGGTCCAGCCGGTGGGTTGAACGAACGTCACTCGCTTGGTCTATGGCACACGCTCACCCTCTGCGCAGAACGCGGACGAGATCGGCCTCTTCTCCTGTCCTATTTTCACGCCGCAGCCGCCCTTTTGCCGCACTGGGCAGTCCGACCCGTGGAGAAGTGGATCCGGATCAAGCCGTGCAAGACAGACAAAAGCAAGGTGTGCAGCCAGCCGGTTGTGGTCGAATTGCCGCCGCTGCCGGAGCTCGAGGCCGAGCTTTCCTGCGAACCGGCGGGCAATGGCAGCAGGAGCCAAATGGTGGGCCCGGAGGACGGCTTAAAATCGTTGATTTTGTTGAGTTTTTCGTGGGCCAAAATCAGAAGTCTTCCCGTACCTTTCCGTATGGTTCCGCCGCCCAACGCTGCTGCTAGTTTGTGGCCGGAAAACTGGTGAGGCGACACCTGCCCAAGGCGAAGCCGGCATCATCGAAAATAATGAGATGTAGGCACTGCGGAAATATCGTTGACTAAAACCCGCGCTCTGTGTGCTGGTCTTTTTTGACGAAACTACGGCTCTTGCGGATGGATGATATGAGGTCCTCGACACGGTCAAAAGGCTCGGAAAATGGCTTTCTCGCATGAGATCGAGCCTCCAGCCGATTGTCATAAATGCGCCTCAGCAAGTCGCAGGCCACTTTGGCGCGCTGCCATGTCCGACCGACAAGTGAGCAGCCTCCTAAGCTTGCCGGGGCATTGTCGACTTCATCCCACACCGTCCACGTGGCCGGACGGCTCGGGGTGACAACGGAATCTAGATTGGTCGTCTTCCATAGGTAACGAACGAGAAAGCCACACCCTATGTAAGACGACGAAGTGGTTAACGTAACGCTGACCTTTCTCGTAGTTCCTGGCTGCTTGCGGCCTATCCAGACGATCGAAGAGGGCCCGCACCCGGTTGCGAGAAGGTTGCAAGGAAGCGTGTCGAAGCCCTGGCGAAAGAAAACGCCTAATCGCTAACGCCCCAGCGGAGCCGCGGCGACCTGCCCACCACGCAAGCCTAGTGCACGCGCGCTGGAAGCGGCCGGCGCCTTCGACCTTAGGTTCATCGCCCGCGCTATGCCTTGCCGTATGCGCTCTGGCTGGTGTCGGGCGTATAGATCAGTCCAACACGCTTGCCGCCGAATTTGGCGCATTTCAGCTTCGGAATGAGATCGTCCGCCATCGCTGGCGCGTCCGGACCGGACCGATCCCGCGGGCTTCACGATGTCGAGCACTTGGCGATGGTGGCATGGCGTGCGCCGTCACGGCCATTTTCGGGTCCAGAGATTGAACGTCCGGCCCCTTTGCCATTCGCCGGATAAAACCGGCGTTCTTCGCGCCGTCCGCCTCCAGCCCGTATCCATTGGGTCAGATCAGACCGTATTGGCGAGCCTTGTTGCGCAGGAATGGCAAGCCATTGCCCATCACTTCGGCCTCGTCCTTCGCGACTGGCCGCCAGACGGAGAGGCCGTAGGAGACTTCCGGCGGCATGTTGATGAAGCTTTCCATGGCAAGTCCGCCCTTGAAGCCGATCGCCGCGAGCGTTGCGTAGATCTCGTCCCAGGGGCAGTTGCCGGTGCCCGGGGTGCCGCGATCGCTCTCTGACAAGTGAATATACTTCAGGTGATCGCGAGCGGCCAGAATACCATTGGCGGCCCCTTTCTCCTCGATGTTCATGTGGTAGGTGTCGAGATGAACAAAGATGTTGTCGGCGCCGACTTTCTCGAGCATCCAGACGGCCTGCGCGCCAGTATTTATAAGGTGGTTCTCGTAGCGATTCACCGCCTCGATTCCGAGCTCTATGCCCCGGATCTTGGCATGCTTGGCGGCGACCGTCAGCACATGCGCGATGTTGTCGTATTCCTTTTCGGTGGGGGGCAGGCCGGTGCGTTCGCCAATACCGCCGAAAATCACGCCGGAAAGCGCCAGCGCGCCCATCTCTGCAGTCTTGTCGATCGCCACTTCGAGATGTTCGATAGCGGCATCCGGCCGCACCGAGGCCCAGGCCCGCTCCGGCAGGCCAAGCGAACAAACAGCTGGAAGATTGTGCTTTTCGAGCAAGGCGCGCGTATGCGCGGCATCGACCGCCGGCGCGTTCAGTAGCGCGATCTCGATAAAGTCCATGCCGTATTTGACAGAAGCGGCGATCGCCTTCTCTGCGCCGGCCCGATCCCAGTTCATCGTCCACATCGAGGTGTGGACCCCAAAACCATGCATCTAACTCACCCTTTGTTTGTGTTCAGGAACTTTAGGCGCCCGGCAAGCCAGCGCAGGATCATCACCGTGATCATCAAAATGCCCCAGACCGCCGTCGCCAGATGCTGGTTGGCGCCCATCAGATTGAGTCCCGAGGACAGTAACTGGAGCACCACGAGCGCGACGAAGACAGGGATCACGCGACCGAAGCCGCCGAATGGATTGACCCCGCCAAGAAAGCAGGCAAGCACAGTGATCAGCAGGTAGGACTCGCCGTGTCCGACACGCACCGAATTGAAGCGGGCCAGCATGATGATGCCGGCGACCGCACACATCGCACCGGACAATGTGTAGACCAGAACCTGCACCTTGCGCGTATTGATGCCGGAGTAGCGCGTGGCCTCGATGTTGGAGCCGATCATATAGGTGTTGAAGCCCAGCTTCATGCGCGTCAGCAGGAGGTGCCAGATCAGCACACACGCGATGAATATGAGCAACGGAACCGGGATCCCAAGAATCGAACCGTAGCCGATCGGCGCCAGGAAGCTGGGAAAGCCGGACACGTCGCCGCCGTGGGTCAGGAACTCACCAAGACCGCGCAGGAAAATCATCATCGACAGCGAGACCAGGATCGGGTGAGCCTTGGTGTAGGCGATGACGAGCCCCATGATCAGTCCGCTAAGTGCTCCGACCGCAAGGGCAAGGATCGAGCCAAGGACAAAGGCACCGATGCCCGCGTCGACGCCGCCCTGGCTTTGAAGGATCCAAGCGAGCGTCAGCCCGGCGATGTTGGCCGTGAAGGTGATGGCCAGGTTCAGGCCGCCGGTCAGGATCGGGAGCAGCATGGCGAGTGTGAGCAGGCCGAGCTCCGGCAGTTGGTAGGCGACGGAGCCAAAAGTAGCCCGGGAAAGGAAGTTCGGTGCGGCAATGCCGAACACGATCATGACTACCGCAAACGCGGCAAGCGGACCTGCCAGTTCGGGGCCGAGCAAGTTGCGGACGCGTTCAATCACAACCGTCATGAAGGCATCCGCCGGCTTTTCAGGAACGGCAGCAGCCGTTCAATGCTGGTGTTCGAAAGGGTAATGGCGGCCAGGATGATGGTGCCGACGATCATCTTGAACGCGAAAGGCGACACGCCCATCAAATTAAGTCCGTTTTGGGTGATCGAGACCAACAGAACGCCAAGGATGCAGCCGAGCACGCTGCCTTTGCCGCCGCCAAGCCGTGCACCGCCAAGGACCACGGCTGCCAGGACGTCGAGTTCGCGCCCATATAGGGCGTTGGGCACCACTTCCTGCGCGTAATGCGCTTGGACGAGACCGGCGATGCCCGCCATCAGGCCAAGCCAGCCGAACGCGATAAATTGCATGGCCCCAACATTGATGCCGAAGCGGCGCGCGCCTTCCGGATTGTCGCCGAAAGCGTAGAGCTGGCGACCAGTGGTCGTGCGCGTGATCAACGCCCAGGTAGCGAATACGCAGATCGCCATAATGAGCACGGGTAGGGTGATCTCCGCCCACGTGCCATCAGCCATCTCGCGCTCGAACAGGACCACGCGGGCGGTGAGCCAGTCCGGCAGATTGTAGATTGAAACGCCGCCTGTGAAGAACATCAGCAAGCCGAAGAAAATGTTGAAGGTCGAAATCGTGGCGACGATCGAGATGATCCTGAACCTGTGGATCAGGAAAGCATTGATGCAGCCCAACGCGATGCCCAATGCGCCAGCGATGGTGAGGCCGACAATCCAATTCCCGCCGCCTATCCAGCCAAGGACGATTGCCGTCAGATATTGCAGGACGGAGGCTGCAACCGCGAAGGAGATGTCAATGCCGCCGGCAATCAGCACGACGAGCAGACCGACGGCGAAGATGATGTTGACCGAGCTTGTGTTCAGGAGGTCAAACGCATTGCCGAGGGTGAAGAACCGGTCTGTCGCAAACGACAGGAAGGCGCAGATGACCGCGATCACGGCGAGCAAAGCCAGCTCCGTTGCGTGAGAGCGGACAAACCTACGCATAGACCGCCGCTTCGATCGCCTGTAGGGACGTGACGCCGGGAACATATTCGCCGACAATGCGCCCCTGAGCCATATGCAGCACACGGTCCGCGTTGAAATAGACTTCAGGGACCTCGTCCGAGATCAGGATAATCGACAGGCCGCTGTCGGCCAGCTTGGAAACGATATCGAATATGCCGGCACGCGCGCCAACATCAACACCGACCGTCGGTCCGTCGAGGATCAGCAGTTTCGGTTCAGTCGCCAGCCATTTTGCAATGGCGACACGTTGCTGATTTCCCCCCGACAGGGTCGAGACCGCGTCTTCCTGCTTTCCGATCCTAACGCCGAGATCCCTTATCCAACTAGTGACTAGGGATCGTTTGCGATCGCTCGAAATGAAACCGCCAGAGAGAATCTTGTCCAGCGAGGCAATGACCATGTTGTCGGCAATTGCCTGGGGTTGAATGAGACCTAGCGACAGCCGATCTTCCGAAAGATAGGCGACACCGGCGGCGATCGCGTCACGGTTGGAACCGAAGCGGACCGGTTTGCCATCCAGCACAACAGAGCCGGACCTCGGCTTGCGCATGCCGAACAAGGTCAACGCCAGCTCGGTGCGCCCTGCCCCGAGTAACCCGGTGACGCCGAGCGTCTCGCCGCGGCGGACCGTCAATGACACATCCTCGAATTCGCCAGGCCGCGACAACCCCTTGACCTCGAGCGTAACCGGGCTCGTGCTCAAATCGCGATGCAGGACGGAATAGTCGAAGGTCTTGCCGGTCATCAGCTCTGTAATGCGCGATTGGGTCAGACCTTTGGTCGGAAAGACGCCAACCAAGGCGCCGTCGCGCAGCACCGTCACACGGCTGGAGATTTCGAGAACCTCCGCCAGGCGATGACTGACGAACACAACGGCAACGCCCGACGCCGACAGGTTCCGCACAATGTCCAGCAGATAGTCGGTTTCAGATTGAGTGAGCGACGCCGTCGGCTCGTCCATGAAGACGAGCTTCGCCTGGCCGACGAGGGCGCGCGCGATTGCCACGATCTGCCGCTGTGCGATGGGAAAATGGTGTAGGGCGAGATCGACATCGAGGGTAATACCAAGACGTTGCAAGGCGTTGGTCGCGACACGGCGCATTTCGGCATAGTTCACCAGCCGCGGCCAGCGGCCGATGACAGTCTGGAACGCGATGTTCTCGGCGACAGTCATCTCGGGAAACAGGGCGAGGTCCTGCCAGATGACCTGAATCCCGCCGGCCTGCGCCGCTACCGGCGACATGTGGGAGTAGCTCTGGCCGTCATAGTCGATCACGGCGCCCGCCTCGGGCTTGTAAACGCCGGTGATGACCTTGATCAGCGTGCTCTTGCCGGAGCCGTTCTCGCCGGCCAGGCAATGCACCTCGCCCGGCAGCACCTCAAAGCTTACATTCTTCAGCGCCTTCACGCCGCCGAACGTCATGTTGACGTTGCGGAGCGACAGCAACGGCCGTGATGCGACGCCATCGAGTGCCTGATCAGCCATGGAGTTGAACCCTGGATCCAATCGCGTTAACACATCCTCAGCCGGGCAGGCTCGAGGCCAGCCCGGCTGCCACAGCCTTGGGAGGCTTTACAGACCCATCGCCGCGAGGCCGTCGACAGTGTCCTTGTTGATCGGGACCAGCTGATCGACGATGATGTTATGGTTTTCGAAGTCGGGCTTGACTGTCCCTAGCCCTTCGATCGTATCGCCATCCTTGACTTCTTTGCCCTTCATGAGTTGGTCGGCCAGCGTGACGAAGACCTCACCCGCCTGCTTTGGATTCCACATGAAGCCGCCGGAGATCGCATCGCTCTTGATGAGCTTCTGGCCCTGCCCCGGCGAGAATGGGCCGAGCACGAATATCTGGCCCACCTTCCGGCGCTCTTCGATTGCACGACCAGCGCCAATCGGGCCTTGGCTGCCGAAGGCAAGGAAGCCTTTCAAGCCGGGATTGGCGGAAATCAGGTCAAGTGCAGTGCTGCGGCTCTTGTCCACATCCTCGGCGACGCCATAACGATCGCCGACCAGCTTCATGTCCGGATGGTTCTTCTTCAGATACGCGATTGCCGCATCGGCCCAGGCATTGTGCAGCGGCACTGTCAGTGAACCAACGAAGACTGCATATTCACCTTTGCCGCCCATCTTGTCCGCCAAGAGCTTCGCATGAGCCTCACCGAAGCCGGTCGCGGACGCGAGTTCGAAATCCCAGTCGGCGCCCTTCTGGCCGGGCGATTCATGCGTGATGACGATGATGCCGGCGTCCTTCGCCTTCTGCAGGACAGGTTCAAGCACCTTCGCGTCATTCGGCACGACACCTATGACCTTGACGCCCTGTGCGATCAGATCCTCGATGGCGCGAACTTGCAGTGCCGGATCGGCACTGGTCGGGCCAACCATGAATGCGTCGACGCCGAGCTTCTGGCCGCGCTCCTTGATGCCCGCCTCCATTGCGTTGAACCAGGGAATGCCGCCGATCTTGACGACGACGCCGACCTTGCCGGCCTGCTGAGCCATGGCAGCGATTGAGCCGCCAAGCACAAGGGTCGCGGCGAGCGCCGCGATCATCAACTTTTTCATCTGAACTCCTCCCATAACGTTCCCCTTGGGAACATACCTCCGCTACCGATTTGCGCTTGCACAATCGATGGTGCAAAGACTATCTTGCATCAGGGTGCGCTCGTCAAGGGAGATATTGCTCCAACCGAATATTGCTCTAAAGAGACCCTCCGGAGGCCAGATGGATCAGCAGGTCAAGAAGAAGGCGACGATCTATGATCTGTCCGTGCTATCGGGCAGTTCGCCGTCGACCGTGAGCGCAGTGCTGAATGGCACTTGGCGCAAGCGCCGCATCAAGGAAAGTACGGCGGAAACAATTCTCAGCCTCGCCGAACGCCACCAGTACACCACCAATCTGCAGGCGCGAGGCTTGCGACGGTCGCGATCTGGCCTCGTCGGCCTGATGCTGCCCATCCACGACAATCGCTACTTCTCCTCAATGGCGCAGACATTTGAGGGACATGTGCGCAGCCGCGGTCAATGCCCGGTCGTGGTCAGTGCCAGCCGCGACCCGGAAGAGGAACGCCGGACCGCGGAGACGCTGATTTCCTACTCAATCGACCAGCTCTTCATCGTCGGCGCCACCGATCCCGACGGCGTGCACGAGGTCTGCGAGGCGGCGGGACTGAGGCATGTCAACATCGACCTCCCGGGAGCAAAGGCGCATTCGGTGATCAGCGACAACTATGAGGGTGCGCGGATGCTGACGGAGGCAATCATCCGCCAGTTCGGCAATGATGACCCCCTGCGACCGGACGAGCTGTTTCTGTTTGGTGGCCGCAACGACCACGCAAGCCGCGAGCGCATCGCCGCCTTCCATGCGACCAAAAAGGCACTGTTGGGCGCCGACCCTGATGACGGAGTACAGTCCTCCGGCTATTCGCCCGACATAACATTGCGTGCCTTCGAGGCATTTTGCCAACGCCATGGCAAGTTGCCCCGCGCATTGTTCATCAATTCGTCGATCAATATGGAGGGTCTGCTGCGTTTCATGGCGGGCCGGCCGGCGGAGATGTTTAGCGAGCTTGTCGTCGGTTGCTACGACTATGACCCCTTCGCCTCTTTCCTGCCTTTCCCCGTAATCATGGTGCGGCAGAATTTTGAGGCGATGATTGCGAAGGCGTTCGAACTGATCAATGAACCTCCCACGGCCCCGCAGATTTTCCTGATTGCGCCGGAGTTGATCCAGCCCAGGTCTGCCCTGAAAGGGCCGCTGGACACGTTGAAGGATATGGCGTGAAGCGCCCCAAGAACCGGTCTTTGCACAGCTCTCTTCATCCAGGCATCAACGCCTGGCACATGTAGCGTCTTTATGGAAGTCAGCGGCGGCAGCGGAACAGTGGCGCGCAGGGAAGTTCGGCGCTCGCAGCAAACCTTTCCTCACAGTATTGCTGCTGGATCAGTTGCTCCGATCGGCTCGCGTCCTTGCTCTGGATACGCAAGCTCGCCGGACTCGTTATCTGTTGAGTAGCCTCAGGAGAAAGTTGAGAATGAAACCTGGCGTCGTCTCGGCGCCCTTCGGTTGCGCGCGGCCGGGCGGTGAAGGCTGGCGACGTACTGCTGTCGAAGCGATGATGCCAAACGCGACGGCACCATAGCCGAGGTGCTGGCCGGCGACTGGCTCGATGCCACGGATCCGCTGATCGCATTCGGGTGAATGGCAACTCGACCAAAGGGCCCACGTTTTATTGCCGCGACTTGCGGACGTCGTGCGGTGTGCAATGGAGGCGGCAACGAAAACGTGCGGGCTGAGATGCGCCCCATCGCAAGACTGAGTGCGGCCACGCCGTCGAAGCCCTTTTGGTCGAACCGGATGCGGATGTGGCAATGCCGGTGACTTTTTAGACAGCGACGGGATGTTTCCTGTTCAGTCGTTCCTGCTGCGGCGTCTGGGCGTAGAGTTCCCGGTAGCATTTGGAAAAATGCGACACCGAAACGAAGCCGCACGCGATGGCCACTTCGACTATGGGCAAGGCTGACTGGATCAGCAAATGCCGTGCGCGCTCAAGGCGGATATCCAAATAATAGCGGGCCGGGGAGCGACCCATTTCGAGATGGAACAGACGCTCGATCTGCCGTCGCGAGAGCCCGACATGGTCGGCAATATCACCAATCGATATCGGTTCGGACGGATTGGCGTCCATGAGTTCTATGATCGTCAGCACCTTGGAGTTCTGAACGCCAAGCCGTGCTCGCAGAGGAAGTCGCTGGTGATCGCTCGGGCTGCGTACTCGATCGGTCAGCACCTGCTCACATACGTGCCTGACCAGAGTGTCGTCGAAATCATCGCCGATCAGCTTCAACATCATGTCGAGAGCAGCAGTCCCGCCGGCGCATGTATAGATGTTCTGGTCGACCTCAAAAAGGTCGGCAAAAACGTTGGCGTTCGGAAACGCCTCGGCGAAGCCAGGCAGGTTTTCCCAATGGATGGCGCAGCGTTTGCCAGAGAGCAACCCGGCAGCCGCGAGCACATGCGCACCGGTGCAGAGCCCGCCGATCGCAACACCGCGATTATGTTCCTCGCGCAACCAGGCAAAGGCTTCCTTGTTTGAATAGCGCTCGATGTTGATGCCGGTGCAGACGATGACCATCGATGCCCTATCTGGGGCAGCCATCTTACGCCGCTCGTCCTCCAACGACGTGTTCACCGAGCACAACACGTTGTTCGAAGCGGGTACAGGCTGCCCGTCGATACTTGCGAGCCGCCATTTGTAGGCTTCGTAACCGAGCATCCGGTTGGCGATGCGGATAGGCTCCAGCGCCGTCGCAAAGGCGACCATGGTGAAATCCGGCACAAGGAAGAAGACGAGGGAACGCTGAACGGTGGGGCGGCCAGGCAGGTTCCTGGGGCCAAAATGACGTTGCGGCTCATGCGCATGGGCTCGCCTGCGGCCCGCGAGCACCTGGCAGCCCGGCACGCCTGACCGGCCCCTGCGCCAATTCGCGCGGCGGAGGCTGGGAAAGTTCGGCGCACGCCACAAACCCGTCCCCTCATAGTTTTGCTGCCAGATCGGATAGCTTCGATCGGCCTGCGTCGTTCTTTTCCGCCGGCGACGCGGGCTCGGCGTCCTGGCTATTGGTTAAGCAGCCACAGAACAAACGAGACACGACGCTAAGCAGAATCCGGTGCCGATCGGAGCGTAGAACGTGAAGTTCTTACGTTCGATCACCATCACCAGGCAATCTGCCCAGACCGACCCGCGACAACCAGGGCGACAAAAGGCCTCGTGCAAGTATGATCAAATCAACGACAATCGGCGTTCGCGACATGGCGCCCGAAACGGATCGGGGAATTCTCGATTGTTGTTTCAGCGCAGGAGCGAGCCGCTACCTGAACGTTTGGATGGCCTGCTATGTTCATTTTCCCGGGCGATAGCGCTCCCATTTGGGACACGCGACGTTGTGGGAGCTGAGATCAGCGAGCAAATCAAGCCTATCCAGAGGAGCGGAGCATCCCCTCCTCTCTGGCAGCGGCCTCGAAGGCCATGCGGACCTCCTGAGGCGACACCCTGCCCTCAAACCCATCTATGCAGGACTGCAGCGCCAGCTTCCATTTAGGTCCCCTCTTAGGCCATTTCATGAGTTCCTCGGCAGCACCCTCGACGTGATTGACGCCGTAGGTGACCCCGGGTCGGTCGGTCTTCACAAATACTGGAGGGTTGAACCAAATGAAGTGCCATAAGTCGGAATATAGCGCGGCTACCGCGTTGGCGGGAATTGACGGGACTTCTCGGAATGTCCATCGAGGGTGTCGGCAGTCTCAGCAGCAATCAATATGCAAGATCTGAAGGTAAGTGTCGCCCTGGCCGTCTGGCTGGTGGTCGGTTTCGTCGTGGCGATAAGGTTGATTGCTCAGCCGGAAGGTCTGCGGCAGCGGATGCTCATTCGCCCTGGGCGATATTGTTCATGTGGGGGCGCAGGCGCCATGAGGCGGAGGTTGAGGACGAACAAGCGGGCACGCTCTGAGCTTTAACAGGCGCGGCGTAGCATCCCTCCTTCCTAGGCAGCAGCCATTTAGAGGGCAAAAAGTCCGTTCGCGCCCACGCAAAGTAGTGGGCAGATATCAGCCACAAAAAATTGGCCCGATCTCGCGCAGCAGTGCAACGCGGGCGAACTGCCCCTCCTGCATCAACAGGAGGATTTCGTATCGAGCGAAATGCTCGCTAGAATTTCGTGGAGATCGGCGGTCATGTTCAGGCTCATCTCGGCAGGGAGCGGGCAACAAGCCGAAGGCGTTCATAAAGAACGGCCTCGTCGAACTCGCCGTCCGAGAAGAGTTCCATTGCGCTCACGCTCAGGCGCTCCGCCTCCATGCTACCAACGGAGATACCTGCCTCGGCGCAGACACGATCAAAGACCTGCTTTAACAAAGCCAGATCACCAGGATACGCAATGCCACTCATTGAGACAGGCCCATGGCAGCAGATACTTCGAAAATCGCCTCGGTTAGCTCTTCATCGGATGCGGCCAAATAAGGCGCAGCCCGCCTAATTTCCTTCACTGCCGCTTTGATCGAAACGGTGCCGTCATACTCGGCCCTGTTTAGAAGTGCAGCGATTGCTTGTTCTAGAACTGGACTTACCCTTTGAACACTGCTCATCCATCCCCCCAACGATACGCCCCAGCGGAATAATAATCTATTCTTGGTTGGCTTCAATTGGATGTAAGAAACGTACGGTTGGTCATCGTTGCTTTGCCCTCAGTCCGGGAATATTTCGCGCAAGAATATTGCGCATGCTCGTCTTAGAGCGTCCCGCCGCGGTGTGGCTTAGAAGGGCTCTCGTGATCTGCCCAGGGATTTGCACGTCGAGGTGCCGGCCGAAGTGCCGAAGTCAAGGTGGACGTCCCCTCACTGACCATTCAGCATGCCGGTCGCGCTGATGATCCGTCGCTCGCGGGCCAGCGCCCCAGCCATGCTGGGCGTGCCAGCTTGTCAGCCGCTCGCTATCGAGATCGAGCGCGTCCCAGGCTGAGTCGATGGAAGCGAAGCTTGCCGGCTTGATATTTGCAACGAATGAGGTTTGTTGGCGGAATAACGAATTGTTTGCGTGATTTGGCAATAAACAGCCCATCCGTTTCAACGCGCGACATTAGACAAGAGGAAAACTCGATGACCGTTTCTCCAGACCAAAGCGACCAGGCTGATCTCGTATCAATTACCGCCGACATCGTTTCCGCCTACGTGTCGAACAATCCCCTGCCGGTCGGCGAGTTGTCGAAGCTGATCGGGGATACCTATGTTGCTTTGCAAGGGATCGGCACACCTGTGGCTCCAGCCGCAGTCAAGCTGGAGCCCGCGGTGTCCATCAAGAAATCAGTGACACCGGATTTCATCATCTGCCTGGAAGACGGGAAGAAATTCAAATCCCTGAAGCGTCATATCGGGACGCACTACAATCTGAGCCCTGACCAATACCGCCAAAAATGGAACCTTCCCTCAGATTATCCGATGGTGGCGCCAAACTACGCGGCCACCCGCTCGGCCTTGGCAAAATCAATAGGGCTGGGGCGCAAGACGGCAGCACCGGCAACAACTGCGGCGGAAAAACCAAAACGAGCTGCTCGCCCCGCGACGGCTGTTAAGTCGCCGGTAAAGAAGGCGCGCAAGGCACTCGTCAAATCGTAGCGTGCTGCACGAAAAAGGAGGTCCTTGCGGTGTCGTACCTTAAAATGGCGAAGCCTACTGTTCCAGCATCGTTGAGCTTGATGGCCTGGACTTCAATGTCCGCCGCCCTGCTTCAGGGAGGCGTCGACCGGGATCAGAAAGTTTTCGCCGCCGAGCTGGAAACGGTGGCCGGAGAGTAGACGCCCGAGTAGACCCAAGTCGCCGCGCCGCACATGCAATGTCCAATCGCTCCCTTCCGGGCCATGTGTTCCGGCGCGTGCGGAAGGTGGCGGGCCAGCGGCCTAAGCCCGCTTCGTCGCGATCTTGGCAGATTTGATCTTCGGCGGCAAAGTTTCGACGAATGCCAGCGCAAGGTCGAGCCAGCCACGGAGATCCGCCTCGGTGGCCGTGCCCTCCGGCGCAACATGGACATAACCTTCCATCGAACGTCCGCCCATTTCCATCGGCCGCGCGTGCGGGCGGGCGGCAGCCGCCGCGTGCCCTTCCTTGCCGACGCGCACCAGGAGCCCGCGCTTCGAGGTGCCGATCAGCATGTTGCCGTTGAGCATAAAGCAGGTGCCGCCGAACATCTTTTGTTCGGTGACTTGGCGCGGGCCAAGGGCGGCGCGCAGACGCTCGACCATGGGGTCGGGTGCGATGCTGGTGACTGACTTTGCCATGCTCACCGCCCTCTGCGATTTGCGGGAGACAGGCAAGCACGGAAGCGGGTGGAGATTCAAGTGGAGTGGCGCGGCGTCCCCTTCCCTCAGCGGGGCGAAGTTGTTTCGCCTGACGGAAAAAGGGGGCGCTATCCCCTCTCCCCTGCAAGGAGAAAATCGGTCTCCGCGTCCTTCCTTCGCGCCGGCCTGGCCCGCGCTTCGTGCAGGATCGCCGCAGATCCGCTAGCATATCATGCGTCGCCCTTTCGGCTTCGCCTCGAGCGGGTGACCCCCTCCGATTTGTCTCCTTGCCCTCCGGGTCGCTACGTCCCGCCAATCAATCGACGGCAATTGAGAGCGACAACCGGCCGAGCTTTACAGAAAAAGGGAAGTCGGCGGCCCATCTTTTCAATGAGCATTGCCTGAACCCGCCGACCTGCGGATTGCCAGTGGCCCCGCGATTCGCAGCTTTGCCGGAACGGAAGCGTGCCGTCTAGGCGTGTATCCGTGATACCTGCGCCCTGCAGATACCCGTTGCATACCCCATTTTTTGGCCAAGTGGATTACTTCATGCCTGCGTTAAGCACCGCTGAGACGTGCGGATGCCTATGTATCGGCGCTCGCGGGCGCCGCTGGGCCCCCGAACACGATCACCCGCTAGCCGGCTCGCACCCGCTTGCTCGACGGCGGCCGCTTCGACCTCGACACCGCCGTGGAGTGTTCGCCCGGTTGCCTCCCGGCCGCAAGAATCAGCTCTTCGCCCGATTGCGCGCTGCTGCCCTGTTTGGGCAATGCAAGCTCAGTCCTGTGGTTCCGTGGCTGTCGCGCAGCACGAGACATGCTTCGCCTGCCACGAGACGCGTGTCCAGGGACACGACTACGTCTTTACCCGCTACGCGCCGTAACTCGGTTCCCGCGCAGAGAAACGCAGGGCGAACACGAGGGCGAGTTTGCGGCATCCCCGCCCCTCACCTGCGCTCGACGCGGTGAAGACCGCACCCCACAACGAAAGGATGTTCCAATGAAAAACTTGCTCGCAGGCCTCGCAATTATCGCGGCCACGTTCGGTAACGCACAAGCGCAGCCCGACAAACCCAGCATCGTTCTGGTTCACGGCGCCTTCGCTGACTCTTCGAGTTGGAACGGTGTCGTTGAGATTCTTGAAAAGGACGGCTTTTCCGTCGTAGCGGCAGCCAATCCGCTGCGAGGCGTCAGAAGCGACGGAGACTATGTCGCCGGCGTGCTTTCCTCGATAGAAAGCCTGGTCGTTCTCGTCGGCCATTCCTATGGCGGGTCGGTGATCAGCGACGCTGCCGATGGTCATGCCAATGTGAAGGCGCTGGTCTATGTCGCCGCATTTGCGCCGGAGGCGGGTGAAACCGCTGCGCAACTTGCAGGCAAGTTTCCAGGCAGCACGTTGGGTCCGACACTCGCTCCTCCTGTCGCGCTGTCGGGCGGTGGAAAGGATCTCTACATTCAGCAGGACAAGTTCCACGATCAGTTTGCCGCCGACGCTCCCGAAGCGCAAGCCAGACTGATGGCCGCAACGCAGCGGCCGATCGCGGAAGCCGCCGTCAACGAAGCCCAGGCCAAGGCTGCTTGGAAGAGCATCCAAGCTGGTTCATCTACGGCGACGCGGACAAGAACATCCCGCCGCGAGCATCTGCCTACATGGCTGAACGGGCTCACGCCCGCGAAACGATCGCGATTAAGGGTGCTTCGCATGTGGTGATGGTGTCGAATCCTGGGCCCGTAGCGCGGCTGATCGAGAATGCCGCCAGGGAGATATCGCGATGAAAGCCGTCGTCATGAACCGCACCGGGGGACCGGATGCGCTCGAAATCGTCGAGCGCCCCGAAACTGCTCCCGCGAGCGGACAAGTTCTGGTCGAGGTCGCCGCGGCGGGCGTGAACTTCATGAACATCGGCGTCCGCCAGGGCATGGCCTAGACGGAAACGCCCAATCCCAAGGTTCTGGGCGTAGAGGGTGCCGGGCGGGTGCTCGCCGTGGGCGATGGAGTCGAGCATTTCCGGCCCGGACAACGGGTTGCCTGGGTGTACGCGCCTGGAAGCTACACAGATCGGGCGATGGTACCGGCGGACGCGCTCGTGCCGATTCCGGACGGGATCGATGATCGTACGGCCGCTTCCGTGATGATGAAGGGGCTCACTGCCAGCCACTTCGCCACCGAATTCTATCCCGTCCAGCCCGGCGACGTCGCGCTGGTCCATGCGGCGGCGGAGGCGTCGGATTGCTGCTCACCCAGATCATCAAGCTGAGAGGCGGGCACGTGATCGGCCGCGTCTCGTCCGCTGACAAGATCGCCGTGGCAAGAGAGGCCGGAGCAGACCATGTGATCGTAGACACCGAGGGGCGATTCGCCAAGGAAGTCGTTCGCCTGTCCGGTGAAGGCGTCCACGTCGTCTACGACGGTTCCGGCCCGAAGACCTTTCAGGCTTCGCTCGATTCCCTGCGCCGCTCCGGCACCTTCTGCTGGTACGGCCCGGGGCTGGGCGGTCCCGGACCGTTCAACATCGTGACCCTGCCGAAAGGCATCAAGATCGGCTACGCAAGGTTCTTCGATCATATCCACACGCCGGCACTGCTTCGCGCCCGCACCGGACAACTATTCGACTGGATCGCCAGCGGCGACCTGAAGATCCGGATCGGCGGCGTCTACCCGCTCGCCGAAGCAGCATGCGCACATGCCGATATGGAAAGCCGTGGCACGACGGGAAAGCTTCTGCTCGTCCCCTGAGCCATCCGGCCTTTCTCACAATACGGTTCTCGGGAGGCGTCAATAAGCAAAGTTTCCGAGATCACTCCGCCCATTGCCGCTCCTCGATTGCCTTCTCCGTCAAGCTGCCTCCGCTGCCCTGGCGCGAGAGCGGAGCAGAGATCGTCGAAATCGCTGATCATTCTGGCACTGGGTCTGGCTTTTGAGATTGGTCTCCAGGTCCGCGATAAAGTACTGATCGATCCAGAACTGCTCCTGCGGAGTTTGGCGATCCGTGATAGTCATATATGTAAATTCCAAAAGGTCCGACAGACCGGCGGCCGCGCAACCTGTGATTTCGGCGACCTGGTGAAGTACCGGCGTTACTTGCCGGGGCGGCAATCGCATGAGACTGCGCGGGAGAGCGGGCCGGCTTGGTTCGTCGGCCATTGACGGGCTCAAGCGGCGTTAATCTTCATCTCTGCGCCGCGGACCATTTTTGTTACGGCGGCGAAGTCGAGCTTCCCTGAGCCCAGGACCGGCACTTTCGCAACGACGCGCACTTCGGCGGGCACCATCAGGTCCATGCCGCCATTAGCCTTGGCGAACATTAGGAAATCGGTGCGTGTGGCGTTAGCGGCCTCGGTGATGAGGATCAGCTTTTCACCCTTGCGTGCATCCGGCATGGTGGCGACCGCCGAAAGCGAGCCTTTCCACAATTCGCCCGCAAGCGCCTCGACTGCGGCCAGCGAGATCATTTCGCCGCCGATCTTTGCGAAGCGCTTGGCGCGGCCAAGAATGGTGATGAAGCCGACGTCGTCGATGCCGACGACGTCGCCCGTATCATGCCAGCCGTCTTCGAGCGGCTCGATCACGCCCGGGTTCTCGGCGCGCAGATAGCCTGCCATGACGTTAGGCCCGCGCACGAAAAGCCGTCCGCCATCCTCGACGCCGGGGACCGGATCCAGGCGATATTCCATACCCGGCATGATTTTGCCGACGCTGCCGGAGCGGTTGTACATCGGGGTGTTGATGGAGATCACCGGCGCGGTCTCGGTCACGCCGTAGCCTTCGAGGATGCGCAGGCCAAACTTTTCCATATACGTCGCGCGCGTCGAAGCCTTGACCGGTTCCGCGCCGGCAAAGCAGTAGCGCACTGAGCGGAAGTCGTAAGGGTGCGCGGTGCGGGCATAGCCGGCAAGGAACGTATCGGTGCCGAAGATGATCGTTGCGTTTGAGGCGTAAACAAGCTCCGGCACGATCCGGTAGTGCAACGGCGAGGGATAGAAATAGATCGGCACGCCCGAGATGAGCGGCAGCACGGTGCCCGCCGTCATGCCGAAAGAATGGAAGATCGGCAGCACATTGAAGACCTTGTCGCCCGAATGGAAGTCGATCCGCGAAGCAGCTTGCGCGGCATTGGCCAGGATGTTGCGGTGGGTGAGCACCACGCCCTTGGGCGTGCCTTCGGACCCCGAGGTGAAGAGGATCACCGCTGGGTCTTCGGGCTTGCGGGCCACCCGGGGGGTATTCTTGCGCAAAAGGCCGAGCAGCTTGTCCTTGAAGCCAATTGTGGCCCGCAGATCATCGAGCCAGACGATGTCGACCGAGCGGCCGAGCTCCTCGACCACGGCGCCGAGTTTTGCTTGTTCCACAAAGGTGCGGGAGGTCAGCACGGTGCGCACCTCGGCGGCCTGGCAAGCGGAGAGGATGTTGGCCGCACCGGCAGTGAAGTTCATCATCGCCGGAACCTTGCCCGCCGACATGACGCCGAGCAGCGTCGCACAGGCGCCGTTGGCGTTGGGCAGCATAATGCCGAGCGTCTGCTGGCCGGCATAGAGGTGCTTGAATTTCTCGCCAAGCACGGCGGCGGCTGTCAGCAGCTTGCCGTAACTCAGCGAACCGGTGACCGGGTCCTGCACGGCGAGCTGCTTCATGCCGCGTTCGTTCGCCGTCTGAATGATCTTCTCCAGCACGGTCTTGTCAATGTCCTGGGTGCGGAAGACGAGATCCGACATGACCTGGTAAAGGGCAGCGCCCGCCGCGGCGCGCCGCTTGCGGCCCTTCAGATCCAGCGGTACTTCAAGCTTGACCGGCTCCAGAATGGTCACCTTGACCTTCGGGAACAGCTGGCGATGCACATGCACCGAGGTCAGCCGCGAAAAATAGCTCTTCTCCAGCCCCTCGATGCGTACCGGCACGACCATCGAGCCGGTCTTGTCGGCCACCATGGCGGCACCGTCATAGACCTTCATGAGGCCGCCCGTCACTGTGATGCGGCCTTCCGGGAAGATGACGAGTGGATCGCCGCCTTGCACGATCTTGATAAGCGTGCGGGTCGACATCGGCTTGGCCGGATTGAGCGGCAGGGCGCGGGCAAGTTTCATAAACGGCTTCATCCACCAGGCTTGGGCGATGGTGTAGTCGATGGCAAACACCGGCTCCTCATCCGTCAGCGTCAGAGCCAGCGGACCGTCGAGGAAGCTGACATGATTGAGCGCCAGGATTGGTGCCGGGCCCGCCGCCTTGAGGTTCTCCAGCCCCTCCACCTCCAGACGATGGAAGGCTCGGAACAGGATGGAAACGAAGTCGCGGAAGGCATTTGTCGGCAGGTATCTCAGCATCAGCCAGGCGGCGACTACGTTGAGTGCGGGAGGCCGAACAGGATCCCTCCAGTGGAGACGCCGGCTGCCTGAATCGCGGCGACGACTATGCCACCTAACGTCATGAAGCCTGCATTGACGATGCTCACGGCGGCGACGACGCGAGCGCGGCGCGTTTCGGGCGCCCAGGCTTGCACTGCGGCGAAGGTCGGCACCACAAGAAAGGCGCTGGCAATAGCCATTCCCGCAAGGTCGATCGCAACATGGACCGTGTTTGGCCGGGCGAAGAATGTTGCGAGCGTTTCGGCCCTGAGCGAGGGCTGCGTGCTCCAGATGGTCCAGGCCAGGTCCAAGCCGAACAGCGCCATCAACGCCGTGCCAACCGGGGCCGGCAAGAGCACGATGCGGCCCTGCGACATCCATGCGGCTATAGCAGAGCCAATGGCGATCGAGACGGCGAACACCGCGAGATAGGCGGTGACAGCGATCTCTCCGCCACCGAGCGAATCCTTCACCAACGTAGGCAGGATCGAAAGGACGATGGCCCCGATCAGCCAGAACCACGACGTCATCAGTCCGGCGCGCCAGATCCGCTTGTCGGCACGCAGGCCGTTCAGCTGTCGCCACGTCGAGCGAAAGATGTTTTTGTCGATGACTAGGCCGGGAGCCGCAAGACCGGTCGACGGGATGTAGCGGCTGACAAGCCAACAGGCGACGGCAAGGATCATCATGATCGGCCCGAACACCGAGACGCCTATGCCATCGGCCGAGACGACGCCTCCGGCGATAGTGCCGCCGAGGATGGCGGCGAAGGTTGCCGATTCGATCCAGGCATTGGCGCGAGGCAATTCCTTGCGCTCGAGATGATCCGGCAGGATGCCGTACTTGATCGGTCCGAACAGTGCCGAGATGACGCCGAACATGAGCAACGCGATCATCAGCACCGGGATCGACGCCAGCGCGATTCCAACGACAGCGACAGCCGCAGCGGCGATCTCGGCGAATTTCAGCCGACGGGCGATTAGGGCCTTGTCGAACCGGTCGGCGATCTCGCCACCAAGGGCGGACAAGAGCAGGAAGGGAGCCATGAATACCGCTCCCGCCAGCGTGACCAGTGATGCCGCCTTGTCGGCCGCCAGGGTGAACAGAATAAGGAACACCAGCGTGTTTTTGAGGAAATTGTCGTTGAAGGCGGACAGGAACTGCGTCCAGAAGAGAGGCGCAAAGCGCCGTGACCTCATCAAATGACTGTTCGTGTCGTCGTTCGAGGCGATTTCCATTGCGGCGGCTTCCTTTGGGCAAGACCGTTGAAGATCGAGGTCGTATCGATCAGCGGTCTTGCACGGTTTGAGCTTTTGTAGTGGCAACCCGGTTACACTTCGTTACTGCGGCTCCCACCCATCAGCCACTTTGGGTTTGGATCTTCCAGCCGGTTCATGAAGCGGCTTGCCTCTCCCGCGTCTCGCATTCTTGGCGATGGTGATCGAGGTATGCACGAGCCTGGTCGCGGCCATCGGAACCCCTTGGCGACAAAGCTTGCTCCATGAAATTGATGCCGCCCTCATTATCGGAGCGGCGATAGGGAAATTGGCATGGTGAATGTCTGCAGGCGCTTGGACCCTTGGGAGGCATAGCTGTTGGATGTCATGGATATTGTCTTTTGGTTTCAGGGTGAGGTTGCGCCGGCGTTGGTCTGTTTCCAGCCCGGATACCCGCCACCCTCTCCGAGCGGATCGCAGAACGGCGCCGCCAATCTGAGCACTGCCATATCCGCCTAATTTTCCACTGCCGAACGGACGATGAAACGCGCAAGCGAGTTTCCGGATCGGAAGGCATGCGTTGGGTTGCCCACACGATGCAGAGGCGCTGCTATGTTGGCGCGACACGCTCGACGGCAGGTGCGGACGGCACAAGAATTTTCGAGAGGCCCGTGGTGACTGGAGATTGCGCTGGTCAGTATCAGGGGCGCCGGCAGCACCTGCAAGGGCAACGTCATACCGGAGAATGGAGGTTGCGCTGGGAGGCTGTTGCTTCGGCTACCAACTCAAGGTGATTGTCTGCGAGAGTTCGGCGATGTCGCCATAGATCATCGAACCTGGGACGAGAAAACATTTATCACCGAGGACTTCGAAGACTGAGCTCGACGCGGTGCAAACCGGCAGGTTCTTCGAATTGGCGTACGTGCCCAGGGTCGCGGTTTCGACCTTACGGTCCTTGGCTTCGGCACAGCCGACACTGTTCGCGAGGATTGCGATGGCAATGAGAGTCCTCTTGCTCATATTTTGCCCCTGGAGCCAGCACTTGTCGGGTAAGTCGCGCGATGCATCAAAGTAGCACCGGCCCACGATCGGCTTCATCCATCGATTGGAGGAAGCGGGCTCATCCATACTTAGCGATATCTTGAGTGAGGCGCCGAGCGGCCTAGCTGTGCGATTGGCCCACGCTGCACGGTGGCGGAACAAATCATGATCATTCTCATTGTGGTGATCATCAAGGGAGATTGAGCATGGTCGACCGGTACAACCCAAAAGTCGAGGCGTCGGCAAATGTCGAAAAGGACCCGGAAGATTGGGTCAGCGGAGATGATCCAATGACCCCCGCACAAGCGTCCTATTTGAAAACTCTGGCCGAACAGGCCGACGAGCCTGACGCCTATGCTGACGGCCTTAGCAAGGCGGAAGCTTCTAAACGCATTGATGCGCTGCGGGAGAAGTTAGGCCTGTAGCGTCCTCTCGTGGCTTTTCCTCTCCAGAGAAGGACAGCCGATCGGCTCGGATTGGGACAGTTTTGCCGGTTGTGACCCGCGCAATTAATTTTTCTGAATTCCGCGCGTTGCTGCTGGACTCGGGATCGAGACGACAAGCGGCGGATGGGAGCGGCTTCTAGCCTAGCAGCCCGGCAAGACCTCGCGCCCACCAGTCCAATTCTGCTGTCGAAACAGATCAGGACGTCCCGATGAGGGCGATGGTCACCAGAGACACAAAAAGGACAAGGGCGATTGCAGCGCCCCAGAGGAGAACTTTTTCGGTGCCGCGTTGCTCTTCCTCGCGAGATATGTCTTTCGCCATTGCATGCATCCTTTGCGAAGGTCGACGACTTAGCAACGTGCCGCGCCAAGGCTGAGTTCCGGCAACTATCTTGCCCCTTCGGCGCTGACAGTAAGTTCTCGGAATCAAGCGTCGTGTTGTCCAACCGTCGGTTGGTGGACGTATTGCAGCCGATGCTTCTAAAATCCCTGTGATCCGCGCGCACAGGGCATGCCCGACCCCGAGCCCCGCCCGGTGCTATAGCGCTTGATCGGCCCCGCCGCATCAAACTGTGCGGCGGGCTTTTTTTACTCATGCGATGGAAAGGTCTGCCTTGGCAGCAAACTTTTTCCCTTATATTTTTTGCTGCCGGATCGGATAGCTTCGATCGGCCTGCGTCGTTCTTTTCCTCCGGCGACGCGGGCTCGCCGTCCTCGCTACCGGTTGAGCAGCCACAGAACAAACGAAAGCACGATGCTGATAAGAATCCCGGTGCCGATCGGAGCATAAAACGTGAAGTTCTCACGTTGGATCACGATGTCACCGGGCAATCTGCCCAGACCGACCCGCGACAACCAGGGCCACAACAGGCCTATGGCAACTACGATCGAACCAACGACAATGAGAGTTCTGGTCATGGGGGATCCGGCCGGGAATATAGTGAGTCCCTTGGCTGGGCTCATTTTCATTGCTGTTTTGCAGTCGTTGCGCCTCAATTTCTTTTGGTTTTTTCTTGTCAATCTTCGCCGTCTCATTGTCGGCATCGACGACTGCGCGAAGCAATTCGTCCATCTTGGCGTGCAGAGCCTGAGTATCGCGGTGCTCGGCGAGCTGGATGAACAGCGTCATAGCCCAGATCGCCAGTGTGGCAACACCATGACTGTCAAAGCCATTTTGGCCTGGGCACGGCCTGCACTGCTTCAGATGTTCGGAGGCGTCCATGTCTCATCACCAATGCGTCCGAATGCCGTTCTCCTCGTTGACAGTCGCCGAGAATACACCAGTTTGATCTGAGACAGGTCGCAGGTTGGCGCCTGCAAGCACCTGAAGCCAGCGACTATTTTGATGAAAAACGGTCGAGGACAACTCCGGATGGAGGCGTGCTGTCGCAGCGACCAAATTGCAATGTCGCCGGGCCTCGCCAGAGCGTGTCCATCCTTCTCCGGCTCGCGCGTTGGAGGATGGCAGATCGCCGGCTCTATCCTGGTGGCGAGCAGCAGACGTTCGCAATGGCCGGGCGCTCACAGTTTCACCCAGCTGCTGGTGATGAATGAGGTGAGGCCTGCCGCGCCTCGTTGTGGGTCGGCTGGAGGATGTGCTCGCCAGAGCAGGCTTGACAGTTCTGCTGGAGGGGGCGGGTTTGTCCGCCTCTGTTCGCGGGTATGTGCTCGAAGGTCAGATTGTTCGAGCTCATCGATGACCGGGTCGTTGTTCGCCTGCCTGGTACATGATTTCGGGACAATCTGGGGGCAGGCGTTCAAGGCAGACGTGAGTTCTCGTGGCCGAAGATGGCGGCGGCGGCCGACATTGGCTGTTCAATCTGTTCCGATGGATGCAAATCGGTCGGGTGACGGTTGAACCAATGACGCTGGAGATCACAGTCGGACCGCCGCGCCTGGCGATTAACCAGGGACGCAGCTTCCTTGTCACCGAACCGGATGGCCAGATCGCCTGGCCCACTTATAATGGCTTATATGCGTCTGACACACGCCTGATATCCAGCTGGCAGATCTTTGCCAATGGGCAAGCATGGGACCTCCTCAATTCCGGAAACATCGCCTACTTCGCCGCCAAGATCTATCTGGTCAATCAGGGGTTCGCGACGGAAACGAACCATGTGCCAGCAGGCAGCCTGGGGCTGGTAATCGGCCGCGCCTTGGATGGGGGGCTGCATGAGGATCTTGAACTCGTAAACCACGGGCAAATGTCAGTGCGCTTCAATTTGGAAGTTGCCATGCGCAGCGACTTTGCCGATCTTTTCGAAGTCAAGGCCGACGCGATCGTCCGCCGCGGACGTATTACCACGGAATGGCTGTCCAGAGCGGCGAGCCTTCGTACCTCCTACGTGAATCGAGACTTCAAGCGAGACGTCATTGTCAAGGTCCGCCGGATGGCCTCAAAGCCCGTCTATGCCAATGGCCGGATCAGCTTCGATATCAAGCTCGAACCGGGCGCGAAATGGCATGCTTGCCTTCTCTATGACTTTGGCAATGGCGAGACAATCTATCGCGCGCCCCGAGTCTGCATTGACAAATGCCTCGAGTCGAAAACTGCAAAACGCCTCGCCGGATGGCAACGCAGCGCCTTGAAGTTCAACTGTTCCAATGGCGAATTTCACCGCTTCTACCATCAGGCGGTCGAAGACATGGCCGCGCTGCGGCTGCCGATCGAAGGAACGGACGAACTGGAATACGTGCCAGCCGCCGGACTGCCCTGGTTCATAAGCCTGTTCGGTCGCGACAGCCTGATAGTCTCTCTGCAGAATGGCTTGATCTACCCAGATTTTTCGCGCGGCGCCTTGGACGTTTTGGGGCGATTTCAGGCCACCGAACGCGACGACTACCGCGATGCGGAACCGGGAAAGATAATGCATGAGCTTCGCACCGGCGAACTCGCCCATTTCAATTTGATCCCCCATACGCCGTATTACGGCACGGCCGATGCTACGCCTCTGTATCTTATCGTGCTCCACAACACTTGGCGTTGCACCGGCGACCCGAGCCTGCTCGAACGACACATCGCAACGGCCGAGAAGTGCCTGGATTGGATTGACCAGTATGGGGACCGTGACGGCGACGGTTTCCAGGAATACGAAACCCGCTCGGCTGCGGGGTACGAGAACCAGAGCTGGAAAGACGCCGGTGACGCTTTGGTTTATCCCGATGGCACCCTGGTGAAGGGACCCAAGGCGCTGTGCGAATTGCAAGGCTATGTCTATGATGCTTGGCAGCGCATGGCTGAAATCTTCGATGCCAGAGGCGATGGCGATCGTGCCGGGCAGCTTCGCCTCAAAGCCAAGTGCTTGTTCGATCGATTCAACCAGGTCTTCTGGGACGAGGCATCCGGTTTCTATGCATTCGCGTTGGATGGCGACAAGAAGCCGGTGCTGAGCGTGGCTTCCAACCCCGGTCACTGTCTTTGGTCGGGAATTGTCCCACCCGACCGAGCCGCCAGGGTGGTGCATCGGCTGATGAGGACGGATATGTGGAGCGGTTGGGGAATACGGACACTTTCAGCCGATCACCCGGCCTACA
This sequence comes from Mesorhizobium sp. M0136, assembly GCF_040322515.1. Lineage (NCBI taxonomy): Bacteria > Pseudomonadati > Pseudomonadota > Alphaproteobacteria > Hyphomicrobiales > Phyllobacteriaceae > Mesorhizobium > Mesorhizobium sp. M0136. Next base: position 121,438 of record NZ_JAMYTP010000011.1, on the reverse strand, counting down.
ATCCACACTCCTATCAACGCGGCTCCGTCTGGCCGCATGACAACGGGCTGATCGCGCTCGGCTTCCGGCGCTATGGCTTTTTTGCGGAAGCATGTCGCCTTTCTCGCGACGTGAGCAGCGCCGCAATCTACTTCATGCAACATCGCATGCCAGAGCTGTTCGCCGGGTTGCCGCGAACACCTACGACCTTCCCCGTGCAATATAAGGGAGCGAACGTTCCGCAGGCATGGGCGGCCGGATCCTGTTTTTCGCTTCTGCAGGCGATCATCGGCTTTCAGCCCGACGCTCCAGATGGCAAGCTGTACATCGATCCCAGGCTGCCCGACTGGATAGACGAACTCACCCTGAACGACTTGCGCCTGGGCAAAGATCGCCTCGAACTCCATTTCTGGCGCGAGGGCGCCGAGACCCGTTGGCAAGTGAGCGACGGCGATCCTTCACTGGTGGAAGCGCGAAGTTGTGCCACCGGCCCGAACTTGCGCTTGGCCTGCTTATGAGGTTTGCTCCGGCGGAACCATCTGCCTACTTTCAGGTCCTACGTGTAGAGGGCCGCGCGTCTGCTCAAGAAGAGCAACATGAACCCGGACCAGATCGCTGCCCCGCCGTTTTGCGTTGAAGGTTGCGATGGTGGTCATTCGTCGCCCAAGCCGATCCGCTCGATTTTGCAACTCCGCCGGTTGCCGTGACAAAGCTCCCTTTCCCCCGGCTTGGAAGTGCTTAGCTGTCGTCCTTATAGGACTTGGCGGCTTCATCGATCTTACGCCAATCGTTTCCGTGGCGCCGTACAAGCTCTCGCGCCTGGGCTGGCGACAAACTTTGCGTTTCGACGATGTGGTTAACTTCCGTCTCCTCGCCTTTCAGGGGACGCGAACGAGGGCTCGTTGGCCGTCTGGCCGTTGGGTTTTTTGCATCTCGTCTGGGCATGAGTGGACCTCTCCTGGAGCAGAGTAAACGGTCCGGCGCGGCGAAGGTTTCGCCACGCCAGGGCGTTGAGCAGTTTCACCGATCGCCTCATTGGCTTCCCCTTGCGGCTCTGACCGAACGTCCTGGTGTTTTCGGACCCAAATGACCTGCACCGCGTTCTTTGGGAGCAGTGTTGTGCTTCGCAATCTGATGGAAAAATCCGACGTCTCTGCTGCACCGCAGACAGCTACTGGTGCCGAAGCGCGCTTTCCGTACGATCGCGCGGCGGTTGAGCGGTTTCGACAGACATTCCCGCGCGCCAGGTGGAGTGACGAGCGCAAAAGCTGGTTCGTGCCGGGAAAGACTGCAGCGCGGCGGATCCAGCGCTGGCTTGCGCAAGAGGCGGACCTACGAGCAGCACATGATGACAGCAAGGGACGGGATGCCTTCGCCTTCGATCCCCTGTCGAGCCGGTATCTGGAAATCGCGGACGACCTGCGCATCCGCACGCCATATTCGCGGACGGTCCTCGAGGAACTGCGAGCCGTTCCATGGGCGAGCTGGGACGACGAACTGCGGGCCTGGAGGGTGCCTTTCCGTTCTTACGAGGAGTTGAGGCGCCATTGGCCAAGCATCGAAAGGGCGGCAGGCCGCGCAGAACCGGAGGAGAGGAAACGGCGACGGGAAGCGTCCAAAGACTCCGAGGAATATAAAGCCGCTAGATTGCAGTATGCCGAACGCAGGCGACGTCGCTATCCATTGCCTGCTGACGATTTACCCCGGCTTGGCCTTACGACCGTGGCGACGGAGCAATACGGCATCGTCGTCTTCACCGAGATTTCGGGTGAACTCGTCGACGCCTCGGAGTTAGCAGCGTTCTATCCGCATTTGATCGAGGCGAAGGTCGACCATGTCTGGGGCAGATGGCGTCCGGCCACGTTGGCTGAATTGATTAGAACATGGCCCGCTCGGCGTGCTGCCGGGTTAGCGGAACGGCAACGAGGCTGGTGGCAGCCAACGCTGCCCGAGCTCAGGATCGCTCGCCAAAAAGCTCGAAGCCTGGCGCGAAGAAGGGCAAAGCTTGTGTCATCGTTTTAGCCTTTCAGGCTCGGCGCTTCCAGCGTCTGTCCGGTTGCCATTGTGATTGAAATGTCCCCCGATCGGAGCCTCCCATGTGCAACGATAGCAAACAACATATGGCCTGGCTGAATATTACCGGATGATAGCGCCGCTGGCCTTGATATCCCGAGCCTGAAAACGAATTTGACTTGCGCTTAGGCGCACGACACCCTCATTGACGAGCCGGCTCCAATAACCAGCGTTGCAGGTAAAGCCCTCGAGCGGCTTTTATGACGTTGGAAGCCGGACCTAACGGTGGGCCGGTGTTCAACTTCCGCTCCGAGGGAGCCGTCACTTTGGGAACAGCAGGCGATACCTGTTTCTGGCGTCGGCGTTCCTCGAACTTGCCGGAGCCACGTGCCTGAACGCGAACCAGCCATTTTATGGCCATCGCCGGACCGAGAGGAAGTCCGTCGCTTCGCTAACACGTGGTTGGGCGGGCGCGCCAAGGTCATCGCTGAAATGTTAAAACCATTTCTGTAGAATTGACGCACACAAGGCCGATCCGAGGCCAACTGGGAGTGCATACCCCAGCTGGAATTGTGCGGAAAGATTGCGGAGGGAACAAACTCACTGTGCGCATTGACTGCGGCGGGGTGATTACTGTCGACAAGTCGGCGATCACTCGGCTGAGAAAGCATCGCCGGACTTCAACGGGTTAACGCTCCGGCGAGACAACAGCCGGTGTCGGCGCGGGGCATCCCGCTCGACGGGAACTTTCTCTGCAGCGAGCGGTTGGTCGCCGGTCAGACGCGATGGGCGCGCCGGCTCGTATCCATTATGGAGATCACATGTTCGTCCCGCCACCGATGCCCGCAAAAAGTCTGCTTCGGTGCGTCGCGACGGAACTGGACGACATGGGTGCGGTGGAGTAAGCGCCCTCCGCTGGCTTAACAACCGGTCGGTGACGGCGCCACGGCCACATCGACAAGAACCGCAACGGCAATAAAGTCGTCGCTGAAAGCCTGCAAGGTGTCTGTCACGACACAGCGTGCCGGCAAAGCTACGCCCTCGCGACAGGGATTCGTTGTAAGCTGACCAGTCGGCAACGCCGGCAGATGAGCGAGAACTTACGCTTGATATTGGTCTCGATCAGGCTCGACGTTCGGTCCTCGAAAACCGCCGACTACGAGTCGAGGTCGTAGGGCTGATGGCCCAGCTCGTTGTGATGAAGCGCCTCTGCCATACACCTGATGTCGAACGCCTGGCCGCACGCCGGGCAGACGACGAAATACTCCTCCTCCCGAAGTGGCAATGCGTCGTGGTCTTGAGGGATGACGATGTCATTGTATTCGTCGGGCATTGGGTCCTCCGGAAACCCGCCCGCTATGCTGGAACGCCTGCCAGCAGGATTTGTTTCAAAGTTATTGCGCCTAATGAAAGGCCGGATGTCCGGTTTCGGCAGCGATGCTCACCCGCAACGACGACGCAATGCCGCTCAGGATCAGCTCACGTCAAGAGCGACCGGAGGGGTCTCCAAGCAGGGAGCGACGCTAGGTATTCCGGCAATAGGATGCGAGAAGGTCTGGAACTCGAAAAAGCCGGTGGAGGTGCCGACAAGCACCACGGCGGCGGGTAGTGGGTCAGTTTGAAATTCCGGTTAGGATGGGTGACCGAAAACAATCAAAATAAGCGCCATCACACCGAAGGTGCCGATAAAGACCATAGCGCCATATGCTATTGTACGACGCGCCATCTGGAAGCGGGGTGACCAAAATTGAGCATGAAGCCTGGGATCCCGGTTTCCCGTTCACTCGCTTCAAGGAAGGTTGTGTTCATCAATTGAACCATAGAAACCTGCTCGCAGAATTATGCTTGCGAGTGAGATGAACACAGCTGCGAAGCTCAGCGCCAATACAACGACGCAGGCTGTTACTGGTATAAACAGGTGAGGATTGTCCGCCCATTCGTACTTCAATTTTCCTCGCTCCGCCTTTTCTAGTGACCGCAAACCATCGGCTTCTCTGCCTGCCATGAAGCCATTGATGTGATATGCTCACATGACGCAGAATTCTATCTGATCCTCAGCCATATCCTTGCGGTGGACGGCTTTACCAGTGCGCTGGCGAGCAACGTCGATGAAATCCTCCACATGACTACTGAAACGCCGGTCCACGCACTGGTGCTGGACTGCCGGCCGGACAACGACATGGTGCAGAGCTGTAGCCGGCTCACGCAGGATGCCCGCACCCCCCGTGGTCGCTTTGATCGCGCCCGGTGCCGAGACCCAGCATTACGCGCTCCTGAAGTCAGGAATCGACGAAAGTTTTGTCAGGCCGCTGGCGCCGGCAAAGCTACTTGCCTACCTGCATTCAAGGCTGGGGACCGGCCGGCAATCCGGATTGCGACCGCAAGACACTAGGTCGCTAACTTGCGCTGTCCGATCATCCATTTGCTAGGAGATCTGGGCGCCCAATTTCGTGGCCGCCGAATAGGGTTTTACCGAATGCGACAGAGTTCTGAAAGACATTTGGTGTCTCTGGGCTTGTTCAAGCCCAAGGAGAACCCATGGCTTTCGAGTTGCAGACAGCGCGCCCTATTCGTGCGGCACAGTACCTTCGCATGTCCACTGAACATCAACGCTATTCGCTGGAGAACCAGGCGATGGCCATTACGGAGTACGCGGCGCGGCGCGGATACACTATCGTCCAAACCTACGAAGACGCTGGGAAAAGCGGCCTGAGCATAAGAGGTCGCGACGGACTGAAGCAGTTACTGGCCGATGTCGTGACTGGCCAAAAGACTTTCTCGGCAATCCTCGTCCTTGACGTCAGCCGCTGGGGCCGCTTTCCGGATACGGACCAGTCCGCTCATTACGAGTTTCTCTGTCGTGATGCAGGCGTCGCGGTGGAATATTGCGGCGAACAATTCGAGAACGACGGCAGCATGGTGTCTGCGATCCTCAAGAATATGAAACGGGTGATGGCAAGCGAATACAGCCGCGAGCTATCCGCAAAGGTCTCCAGAGCGCACCTGCAGCAGGCTCGTCTCGGATTCAGCCAGGGCGGACCTGTGCCCTACGGCGTCAGGCGACTGTTGCTGGATAAAGATGGCGAGCCCAGATGCCTTCTCGGCCCTGGAGAACAGAAAGGGCTCGCTGGCGACCGCGTTCTCCTTGTGCCCGGCCCGCCAAACGAAATCGAGCTTGTGAGGCGCATCTTCAACATGTTTGTTGTTGAAGGGCAGAGCATGGCCGGCATATCGGTTCGTCTGAACAAGGAAGGGGTGCCCTCCACATACGGCTATGTGTGGACGACCGGGCGCGTCGCATCTCTTCTCAAAAGCGAGTTGATGATAGGCTACTATGTCTACAACCGAACGTCGCATAGTATGAGCAGCCAATCAAAGCCCAACACTCCCGATAAATGGGTCCGAATCCGGGTCATGGAGCCCATTGTAACGGTTCAAATATTCCGGAGGGCGCAACTCGCAAGGGGAAAACGCGGATACACCTATACAAAGCCCGAAATGCTCAAGAATCTGAAGCGGCTATTGAAAGAGAAGAAACGACTCAGCCTCACCGTGATCAATGCTTGTCCGTATACTGCGTCAGGACAGTGCTATGTCCGGCTTTTCGGCAGCTTGAAGGCGGTCTATGCGGCGGTCGGCTACGTACCGGATCGGCGGGGAGCTCTGCGAAAGTACTCGAACGAAGAGCTTCTAGACGGATTTCGGCGGCTGCGCGCCGCTCACGGGCACCTCACATTGTCGCTGATTAATGCGGACTCCGCTCTGCCCATATACCGTGTGTTCAAAAAGCGGTTTGGCTCGATGGCCGCGGCCTATACGCTGGCTGGCTTTCCAGGGCTGGAGTCGGAGCTAAAGCTGAGCGCGCTAGCGCGTATACGGCCCAGTGGCCCGGAAAGGCTCCGACGCGACGTCTCAAATGCTCAGGGCAAAAAAGGCGCATGACAAGAACAGACCGAAGCTGCGGCTCTTCAATGAGGAGCCCCGACTCTGTTTGTCACGGAGCTGTCCCGCCGCTCCCACCTGATCTCGTCTAGCAGGCTTCTCTGATTGGGGTCATCGAGGTCAAGCTCCTCCTGATAATCGACCGGACCATGTCGCCCCGCGGGTCACGCGCTTCTCTTCGCGGTCGACGTTAGCCCGCCGCATGATGGGGTCAGTAGAGGGAGGCGTCTCAGTTCGTTGAACGTAAGCGCGAATTTCCCTGCACCTGTTGAGTGCTCTGATGCATGAGGTGTCCACCAAAATAGGTGGACACCTTGTGATGGAAGAAGATGAGCAGAAACTGCGGGTGAGGCTTGTCGGTCCGGACGGGCGACGCCAGTCAGCGGTCCGTCCACGAACTGCTGGCGCGAGCGGCATCGAAGCACACTTTGCTGCGGTGATCACTTTTCAGGCCGGCTTCCAACGCGGCAAAGCCACGCTTATAATCGGGTATTTATATATTTATCGTCTTGGGCCATAAATTTTCCGAAAGCGTCTTCGTTGTAAACTGTTTGAGAACAATTCAAATACGCGGCTTTCTGATACCCAGTTTCGTAAGCGATCGAACCCGCGTGGACGGTGGTTGAAACGAATGAGGTGATACAAATCGCCATTGCTGCAACGGACACGCTGCCCACGCAAAATGATTTCATGGTTGTTGCCCTCTCCCAAAACGCGAAGAACTTGCCAAAAATCTTGCCCTGAAACAAGACACCCATGGAATCGCCCTCAACGCAGTTCGCACGCGGTAGCCGCGTAGCCCTGGAATCGTCCCAACAGAGCCCGCCGTGCCGAAAGGTGCGGCGGGCTTTTGTTCGCTCCTAGCGGTACGCTCTCTCGGTCTGATTTTGAGCTATGAAATGCACGCTCGGCGACGAACCGGTTGGTTGACGAGATCAGCGACAGGGCTTCGTGAACGGGCGATCTCGCGAAGGAAATTGCGCGAGGGAAGTGATCCGCGCCCTTCCGGAGCGGGATCCTGATACAATACCCCATGGCCGTCCGAATAGCGGTTGTCCTCGCGCTTCTTTCGCCTTCGCCTACGGTTTCGCAAAACTCGTGAAACACTATGGCGGCGTTCGCGACCAGCCCTCTCCGTGTGAAAACTTGCCACATCCTGATTGTCTTGATCCCAGCGCGCCTCCTCAGAAAGAAACCAAGCTTTGAGCTGGTGCGTGCGTGGAGCTGCAACATTGGAACGGCTAGGCCTGACACTGTCGAATGCACCACTCCGTCGCTTTTTCGTTTAGGGGCCGCTCATCGACTGGCAAATTAGCGAAACCAAGCGATCGAGCGCATCCTTGTGGAGCGCACCTGTAGCGCGCCACGCAAGGAAATCATCCACGCTCTGCCAGTGCACCGGATTTGACCCAGCGTTCGGCCGGCTGAATTCCACATAGAGATGCAGATCGTCAGGCACAAAGACGATTCTCCACGTTCCCTGTGCGTCGGCGGCGAGGCTGTAAGCGAGGACGGTCATGTCGGGCACTCCTTCGCCCCGAAGCCTGCCTATCCCCGCCGCGCAAATCCATCGCAAGAAGTTGGTATTGACAGCGGTTTTTTGCGTTTTGTCGGACGTGATTGACCTGCACTCCTGATCATGAGCGGAATGAGGACATTCAGTCGGGGGCATGGGTCGGGAAATGACATTTTCAGGCAGCCGCATTGATGGTAACATTGGTTGCCGCAACGCTCGCCATAGCCGAGGAAAGGAGCCGCCATAATATTCGCGCTCCTATTCGAAGGAATAGGTAAACCCTTGGCCTGAGGCGCCAACAGTGACCTTTGTCATCTTTTCACCAGCGAGCGACCGGTTCAGCACACCGCGGCTCAACTCCGGGAGGAGCGTGTTGGTCAGAATTGCGTCGATCATCCTGCCGCCCGATTCAATTTCCGTGCAGCGGGTCTTGACCAGATCCATGACACCGTCGCCGATTACCAATTCCGCGTCGTTGGTTGCACGCAGCCGGCGAGCAATCTTAGCAAATTGATGACGTGTGATCGCTTCGATCATCGAATCGGAAAGCGGAAAGTAAGGGATGGTCACCACCCGGCCGAGAAAGGCCGCTGGGAAGACCTTCAGCAACGGGCTGCGTAATGCGGTGTCCAGTTCATCGAGCCCTGCCCGTACCGCGCCATTCCTTGTGCGGTCCATGATGACTTCGGAGCCGACATTCGACGTGAGAAGGATCAGCGTGTTCTTGAAATCGATCCGTCTGCCTTCACTGTCGTCCATCATCCCTTTATCAAACACCTGGAAGAAGATTTCGTGCACGTCCGGATGCGCCTTCTCGACTTCGTCGAGAAGGATCACCGAATAGGGCTTGCGCCGCACCGCCTCGGTGAGAATTCCGCCCTTGCCGTAGCCGACATAGCCGGGGGGCGCGCCCTTCAAGGTAGAGACCGTATGCGCCTCCTGGAATTCGGACATGTTGATCGAGATCAGGTTCTGCTCTCCGCCGTAGAGCGTTTCGGCCAGTGCCAAAGCGGTTTCGGTCTTGCCGACGCCCGAGGGGCCGCAAAGCAGGAATACACCCACTGGCTTTTCCGGAGCGCCGAGACCGGCGCGGCTGGTCTGCACGCGCTTGGCGATCATCTCCATCGCATGATCCTGTCCGACAACGCGCTCGGACAGAGTGACCGCGAGCCGCAGCGCCTTCTCCGTCTGACTCGACAGCATCCGGCCCGTCGGGATGCCGGTCCAGTCCTGAACCACGGCCGCCACGGCGTTGCGGTCGACCGATGGCAGGATCAGCGGTGTTTCGCCTTGCGCCTCGGCCAGTTCGCTCATCAGTTCGCGCAGCCGAGCGAGATCGGCAGCCGGATGGGAAGGCGCAGGACCACCTGCCGCCGGAACCTTCGCCTCGGCATTGGACAGTTCGGTCTCAGGCACCTCCCCGCTCTTGGTCTCCGTGGCGGCCTCGTGCCCTTCCACGGCATCGAGCGGCACGCCGTCGCCGCGCAGCCTTGCACGCAATTCGAGTATCTCGGCCACCAGCGCCTTTTCGCGCTCCCAGCGCTGCTGCGCGGCTGCGAGCGTGCGTTCGGTCTCGGCAAGCCCAGCCTCGACCCGTGCCTGCCGCTCGGCCACTTCGATGCCGATTGCAGCCTCGCGGCCGATAATGCCGCGCTCGACCTCCAGCGCCTGGCGGCGGCGCATGATGTCCTCGACCTCGGCTGGCGTGGCGTGCTGCGATACCGCAACACGGGCGCAGGCGGTGTCGAGAAGGCTGACCGCCTTGTCCGGCAGCTGCCGCGCCGGGATGTAGCGATGTGACAGGCCGACCGCCGCGTCGATCGCCTCATCCAATATCTGAACCTTGTGGTGCTGTTCGAGGACGCCGGCCACGCCGCGCAACATGAGGATGGCCACCGATTCCGAAGGCTCGTCAATCTTTACCACCTGGAAGCGGCGGGTCAGTGCCGGGTCTTTCTCGATGTGCTGCTTGTATTCCGCCCAGGTCGTGGCCGCTATCGTGCGAAGCTCGCCGCGTGCCAGCGCCGGCTTGAGCAGATTGGCAGCGTCGCCGGTTCCGGCAGCACCACCGGCGCCGATCAGGGTGTGGGCTTCATCAATGAAGAGGATGACCGGCGATTCAGAGGATTGAACTTCGTCGATTACGGCCTTCAGCCGTTTTTCGAATTCACCCTTTACGCTAGCGCCTGCCTGCATCAATCCGACGTCGAGCATGCGCACGCTCACTCCCTGCAGTGGGGGCGGTACATCGCCTTTGGCGATGCGCAGAGCAAAACCCTCCACGACTGCAGTCTTGCCGACGCCCGCCTCGCCGGTCAGGATCGGATTGTTCTGCCGGCGTCGCATCAATATGTCGACAATCTGCCTGATCTCAGGATCGCGACCGACGACCGGGTCGATCTTTCCATCGCGCGCGCGCTGGGTCAGGTCGGTGGCGTATTTGGCCAATGCCGAATCCCCGCCCGGAGTCCGCCGCGGGGCCTCTGTCGCGGTGACCGTTGGCGCAGCGCCGGCTTCGAGTGAGCCCTCCGTGACATCGGCGAAGCGCGTCACGACGGCGTCGGCGTCGATCTTGTCGAACTCGCCGCTGATCTTCGACAGCAGGCCTTCCAGCACCGGTGTCTTCAGGCAAGCAAGCAGAACATGTGCGCTGCGGACCTCCTCCACGCCGAATTCCAGTGTTGCCAGATTCCAGGCCTCCTGGATGGCGTGGAAGATATGGTCGGAAAACTCTTCGATCGAGGTTGCGCCATAGGGCAGCTTGTCCACCGCGCGCGTCATATCGGCCGTAAGTCGGCTCGCATCCAGTCCTGCATCGGCAATCATCATTTGCACATCCGAGCGGTCGGAGAGCACCAGCTGCTCGATGAAGTGGACGAGTTCGACGTAAGGATTGCCGCGCAGCTTGGCACTGTCAGCCGCTGCCTTGAAGGCGCGCAACCCTAGAGGGTTGAGCTTGCCGACCAGTTCCTTGCGCTTGAAGCTCTGCGATGACCGGCGCTGTTCCATCGAACGTGCTCCTGCACTCTGCAAGTCGGTAACCTGCCACATAAGCAGCCGCTTGACAAAGTGCGGGATGAACAAAGGTTTCGATGCCCCGTTATGCGGGCTCCCATCATTCGTCGAAGATGCCGCATCGCGGCCGCAAACAACCACGAGCCTGACAGCCCAGGTGAGACGCATTCCCGATCCACGGCCCGGCAAACACGCCGGCGGATTCAACAATCAAGACAAGGCTGCATTAGCTTTTGTTAATTTTTTCCGTACTCGCTGAATTGTGGAAAAGCGCAACCGTGTGATAACGTAGCGGCAGGTTCGGCCTCAGGGCCGGTGACTGGGGGATCGGTGTGATCGACGTCGCACTCTGGCTTGCTCCGCTCGACGGTGAAAATCCGTCGGGAGAGGATTTGCGTAACGATCCGGCGTTTCACGAACTGGAGCGCCTGACAGAGCCTCAGGTCAAGGTTGTCCATGACGGCAACAACAAGCCGGTCTCGCAAAGCACCATTCCTGTCGACTGGCCAGCAGTAATCACCAAGGCCGAGGAATTGCGCGCGCGTGGCCGCGACCTGCGCCTGATTGTAATTGTCACACGCGCGCTGGCCAACGAGCATGGACTGGTCGGGTTGGCCCAGGGTCTGACGCTTATTGGGCGGACATTCGACCAGCATTGGGAAACCATGCACCCGGCGCTGCGGCCCAACACGTCGCCTCGCGAAGCCGCCTTGCGCCGCATCAATGCGCTGCTCGACCTTCAAAATGGTCAGGACGGGTTGTTGGCCAACCTGCGGCAAATGACTTTGTTTGCGCCACGCTCGATCGGACCGATCAGCGGACGCGATTTGGAACAAGCTGCGCTCGACGACCGCCTCATGCTACAAGAAGCAGCGTCAGGATTGAACGCGGCCGAAAAAGCAGCGCTTGTCAGTGCGCATGGACAATTGTTGAACCGTGTCCGTGCCGGGTGCGCGGCACAGGCGGATCAAGCCAACGAGGAAATGCAGTCGCTCATTACCGATGCGCGCGCGGCGGTTGCGGCACTGGGAGCCGTCGAGACAGCCCTCAACGCTCGCCTTGAAGGCAGCGGCGGGACCACCATTCCGGAATTAAAACGGTTCCTGCAGCGTTTGCTGACAACCCTCGAGCGCAACTCGGCTGCCGACGCGATGGCGAATGGCGCAGTAAAGCCGTCCGCTTCGCCGGCAGAACCGGTAATGCCTGCCCGAAACGGTCATGGAGCCGATACTATGGCAAGTGTGGCTAGCTACGCTGACTCGAGCACCGGACTTCCCGACCGGATTACTTCGCGCGACGACGTGGTGAAATGCCTGGACCTCGTCGTCGCCTTTTATGACCGGACCGAACCGTCGAGCCCGATTCCCCACCTCGCCCGCCGTGTGCGCCGGATGGTGCATATGGATTTTGTTGAACTGATGGAAGATCTCGCCCCGTCGGGACTGAAGGAGTTCCGGCTGCTTGCCGGCGTTCCCGATGCCAAGAAGACGGCTCAGAAGGATGAAAGGTAGCAAGCAATGCCAGCCGAAAGCAAAGCCAAGGTCATCGAACGAAATCGCGCGCCGCGGGTGCAGATCGCCTACGACGTGGAAACCTATGGCAGTCCAACGACAATCGAGCTGCCGTTCGTCATGGCCGTCATGGCGGACCTTTCAGGCGCTTCGCAGACCAAGGAAGCGTCGAAGTCGATACTGGACCGCTCCTTTGTCGAGACCGATGCGAACCGTTTCCCGCGTTTCATGGAGGCACTTGGACCACGCGTGAAAGCCCGCGTGAAGAATACGCTGCCCCAGGCCGAAGGCGCCGAGCGGGACGAGGAGCTGGCGCTCGACCTTACCTTCACCAAGATGGGCGACTTCGCGCCGGACAAGATTGCCGAGCAGGTCCCACAGTTGGCCGAAATCCTCAAGATGCGCCGCCAGCTCGAGGAACTTCTCGGCTTCATGGACGGGCGTGTGGATGCCGAAAAGCGCATTGCGCAACTGCTGAACAACGAACCGCTTCTTGGCAAGATCGCCAGCCAGGCGCTGGCGGACGACAAGGCAGGGGAATGACCATGGCCGAACAGCAAAAAACCGCCGCCGTCGCCGAGGCGGAAACCATCGATCTCGGAGAATTCAGCGGGCTCCTCGAGAAGGATTTCAAGGTCAAGAAGGACGACAGCGAAAAGCTACAGCAATTGGTGCGCAATCTCGCACTCGCAGCGCAGACGCGTTCCGATACAACGACGATCTCGTCGAATGCGATCAAATCGATCAAGTCGCTGATCGCCGGGATCGACAAGATGCTGTCGGAACAGGTCAATGAGATCCTGCACGCTCCGGAAGTGCGCGAAATGGAGGGCACATGGCGTGGCCTGTGGTATCTCGTGAACAATACCGAGACGGATCAGAAGCTGAAGATCCGGGTGATGAATATTTCCAAGGAGCAGCTGGCCGACACGCTTGAGGATTATGAGGGCCAGATGTGGGATCAGAGCCCGATCTTCAAGAAAGTCTACACGGACGAGTATTCGATGCTTGGCGGCGAGCCGATCGGCTGTGTGATCGGTGCCTACGAATTCTCCAACCACCCGCGCGACGTCGGTCTGCTGCGCAACATCTCGGGTATTTGCGCCTCAGCGCACACGCCCTTTATCGCAGCTGCCTCGCCGCGCCTGTTCCGCATGGACAGCTGGCAGGAATTGCCGAACCCGCAGGACCTGCAGCAGATCGTCTCAAACCCCGCCTATGCCTCCTGGCAGTCGCTGCGCGAGAGCGAGGATGCACGCTATATCGGCCTGACCATGCCTCGCGTTCTGGCGCGTTTGCCGTATGGCACCGATACCGTTCCGGTGAAGGGCTTCACCTTCGAGGAGGAGGTACACGGCGACCACAACAAATATGTCTGGATGAACGCCGCCTTTCCGATGGGCGTGAACATAAACCGCAGCCACAAGCTCTATGGCTGGGGCACGCAGATCCGCGGTGTCGAAAATGGCGGCACGGTCCTCAACTTGCCGGTGCACAGCTTCCCGACCGATGATGGCTCGATAGCGATGAAATGTCCGACGGAGGTTGCCATCGACGACCGGCGCGAGGCGGAGCTGGCCAAGCTCGGCCTGATGCCCATCCTGCATCGAAAGAACACCGATCTCGCCGCCTTTATTGGCGCCCATTCGCTGCAGGACGACGAGACAAGGGCGGGACGGCTGGTCGACCCCGATGCGCAGGCCAACGAGCGGCTGAGTGCCAACCTGCCCTACCTTTTTCCGGTCTCGCGCTTTGCCCACTACCTCAAGGCGATCGCGCGCGACAAGGTCGGTTCGTTCAAGGAGCGCTCCGACATGCAGACCTGGCTGACCGAATGGATCAACCGGTATGTGCTGGCCAACCCGGCCTTTGCCGACGACAAGGCGCGCGCCAAGCGCCCGCTCGCCGCCGCCGAGGTTCAGGTGGACAGCGTGGAAGGGCGCCCCGGCTACTACAATGCGCGCTTCTATCTGCGCCCGCATTATCAGCTGGAGGGTATCAATGCCTCGCTCCGACTGGTTTCGGAACTTCCGTCGGTGAAGACTTGATTTGCAGCAACAACATCTTGGTTTTTGAAAGCGGTGGAGAAAGACAATGCCCACAAATACGAAGATTGATGGCTTTCTAAAGGTTCCCGATATCAAGGGTCCAAGCACTCGAGATGGCCATGAGGACGAAATCGAAATCCATGGCGTCGATTACAAGATGATCGCGCCCTATGATCCAAATTCGCTCTCGCGCCGCGGTCGTGTTTCATTGGGAATGATCAAGTTCACCAAGCACTATGACAAGTCTTCGCCCTACCTGAAAAAGGCGCTGTTCGAGAACAAGGCGCTGGACGAAGTCGTGTTTTCGGCACGGCGGACCATTGATGGCGAGACCAAGGATTACCTGGTCGTCACACTCACCGACGCCTCGATCATGGAATACGACATGTCGCAGGCCGAGGATGAGGAGGACCTGATCGAGGAAGAGGTCAGCTTTGCCTACAAGAAGATAAAGTTCGTCTACGACGACAACGACGAAATCGAAATGGATGTCTATGTCGGCAAGTGAGGCCCGGCGGCCCGGCGCGGACAAGTCGCTGGGTAGCGGCAGCTCGCGAGCAAAGCGCGAAGCGGTCCAGCCCTCTCTATGGGACCGCCTCGTAAACGATCTGCCGGGTGTGACCTCCGAGATAGACGGGCTGCGCCAGGCGCTGCAGGACGAGCTTGGCGCGGAGCGGCTGGACAACCTGGTTGCGGCCAGTGCGCGGCTCATCGACGCCGACGCGGAGTTGACCGCCGACCAGAAGCGGCGTCTGCATCGTCTGGCCTTTCAGAGCCAGCACCGCGCCGAAATCGAAAGTCGCAGCGTGGTGGTGTCGGTTCGTGTGCTCAAGGAGGCTGTGCGGCGCGATGTCGAGGCTTTGTTCAACACCGAACGGTTCGAGGCCGTACCGCTGCTTTCCGATCTTGAAAGCGACCAGGCAGCGGACAACCCGCCGTCGCTCGCCGATTTTCCGGAGGTGCGTCGCAGCGTCGTCAATTACGGCGTGCCTTCCTTCTCGGGCCGTTCCTCCCGCGACTTCGATCGCGAGGCCCTGGCGCGCGAGATCCGCTCGGTGCTTGCCACCTTCGAGCCGCGGCTCAAGGACAGTGCAACAAAGGTTACGGTAACCCTTGGCGACAAAACCGTGGGCCTGAAGATCGAGATAGATGCGGTGTTGATCATGACGCCGACACCCGAACGCATGCGCCTGCGCACCACCATCAATCTCGATAACGGCTTGGCTCGGACCGAATTTAGGGAAGCCTGAGATGGATCGGGTCTTCGTAGAATATTACGAGGAGGAACTGACCCATATCCGTGCGCTGGCGGCAGAATTTGCCGACATGCATCCGGCGATGGCGCGCAACCTTTCACTCGATACGGTCCCCTGTCCGGACCCCTATGTCGAGCGGCTGCTTGACGGTGTTGCTTTCTTGGCCGCGCGGACCCGGCTCAAGGTTGATGCGGAACGCTCGCGCTTCTCGCGAGCCGTTCTTGATGTTCTCTATCCCGATCTTGTCACGCCGGCGCCGGCAACGGCCATGGTGGTGCTCAAACCTGGACAGCAGGTCCAGACAATGATTGGGGGTCATGTCGTCAAGCGCAATACGCGGCTGGTTTCCAGCCTCCAGCCTGGCCTGTCGACGCGTTGCACGTTCACCACCGCCCAGGACATCACGCTGTGGCCGATAGCCATCACCTCGGTCGGGTACTTTCAGGATCGCAGCGCCTTGGCGGCAGCCGGCATCACGCGGATCGGCGGTGTGGATGGCCAGGCGGCGCTTCGCATCACGCTCGCTCGCACTGGAAAAGGCAAGCTCGACGAACTGTCGCTCGACCGCCTTGATCTCTACTTTGCCGCGCGCACCAAGGCACCATTGCTTTTCGACGCGATTTTCGGCGCCTGCTCGGCTCTTGGTACACGAGCGGAAGGCAAGGCCAACCCGATATCACCGTTGCCGGCCCCTGAAATGGTGGGCATCAGCGATGACGAGGCGTTGATGCCTCGTACACGTCCGACGTTCGAAGGATACCGTCTTCTGCGCGAATACTTCATGATGCCGGAGCGCTTTCACTATGCTCGGATTTCGGGGTTGCAGCCCGTTGTGCGCAGATGCACAGCCGAGCTCGAGATCATCTTCATCTTCAGGCGTCCGGTGCCTGAACTTGCCGATCTGGCGGCGGCCGATTTTGAACTTTTCGCAACGCCGATCATCAATCTGTTCGAACGTGAGTGCAATGTCGTCGAGCTCGATCCACGCAAGACGCGGCAGGTGCTGCATGCCGACCGCACGCGGGCGCGCGACTTCGAAATCTATCGGGTTACCCGCGTCGAGGACGCCGAGAGCGAGGGGAGCGACGCCGCAATCCCGGAGCTCTTCAGCCTGGGACAAAACCGCGGCAGCGGTTGGGTTTACTCCACCGAACGGCGCCCGCGGCGCCCGACGGAGGAGGAGCGGCGTGACGGACTCACCCGCACTTCATACACGGGCGACGACGTTTTCCTGGCGATTTCACGCCCAGCGGAAACTCCGCCGAACCGCCCGCTGAAGCGTGTCGACATCGTGGCGCTCTGCACCAACCGCGATCTGCCGATCCTTGATGACAATCCTACCTTGACGCTGGAAGCCGGCGATCCGGTCGAAACAATCCGGCTTCTCGGCGCATTGCGCCCGCCTCGCCCAGCCATCCCTGCAGCACTGCCGGCGGGCGCGGCGGGTGAATCGCGAGCCGACAATCTCGCCTGGCGGCTTGTAGCGCAACTCGCGCTCAACTTTCTAAGCCTTGCAAAGGAAGGTCGCGGCGTCGAGCCGCTGCATGCGCTGCTTGAGCTTTACGCCGACAGGGGAGACCCGAGCCTCGCCCGCAATGTGCACTCGATTGTGCGCATCGACTCCCAGCCGGTCATCGAACGACTGCAGATCGATGGGCCGATGTGTTTCGGACGAGGCACGGAGGTGATATTGCATGTCGATCAGTCTGTCCTGGCGGGGCAAAGCACCTTGCTGCTTTCGGCCCTGCTGGCACGGCTGTTTGCCCGTCACGCCGGAATAAACGGCTTTGTGCGAACCCGCACATGGCTGCTGCAGAAGCAGGAGGATGTGCCATGGCCGATGACGCCCGGCAATCGCTACCTGATCTAGACAAGCCTGGCGTGCACCGGTCCGAAGAGCTGTCAGATGCGTTCGACTTCTTCGAGCTGTTGCGCCGACTCGAACGAAGAGGCGGGCTGTTCGGCTATTCCGGCCCGCCGGAGCGCGAACCCTCGCGGCTCGGGCAGCACGTCCGGCTCAGCTTTTCGGCCAAGGACTTGGCAGAATTTCGCGAAGCGACTGACAAAGCGCCCGCTAGGGTCACGGTCGCAAACATTGGTCTGATGGGACCTGAAGGTCCGATGCCCCTGCATTTGACGCGCTGGGTGCTCGATCGCCTGTCGCAACGCTGGTTCACCGGTGCCGATGCGCAGCAGACCAGCGACACGACCTTCATGGACTTCGTCAACATTCTTCAGAACCGCATGATCGCGCTGTATTACAGGGCGTGGGCGGATGCGCATCCGGCGGTTCAGGTCGAGCGCCCAGTCGGTGGGCGCGTTCGCGCCATGCTTGAAGCCATGGCGGGGATAGGGCTTC
This sequence comes from Mesorhizobium sp. M0136, assembly GCF_040322515.1. Classification (NCBI taxonomy): domain Bacteria; kingdom Pseudomonadati; phylum Pseudomonadota; class Alphaproteobacteria; order Hyphomicrobiales; family Phyllobacteriaceae; genus Mesorhizobium; species Mesorhizobium sp. M0136. The sequence goes on along the minus strand of NZ_JAMYTP010000011.1, from coordinate 103,799 downwards.
CCGGCACCCACAACCCCGAACTGGACGCCGTGAAGCTGCGCCAGGCCGCTTCGCTTGCCAATCAGGTAGACGGCCCCGAGCGGCTGACGCTGTTCCTGTCGGAGGCGTTCAAGGTGCCGGTCCACATCAGGGAGTTCATCGCTGCCTGGATGACCATACCAGCGGCGCTCCAGACCCGCCTTGGCAAAGCCTACGCAGCGCTCGGTCGCGGAGCAACGATCGGTCCGCGCGTCTTCAATCGTCAAAGCAGGATCGAGCTCCGTGTCGGCCCGCTGGGCTATGAGGACTTCAAGGCGTTCCTTCCGGGCGGTCAGCGCCTCAGATTGTTCAAGCAGGCCGTTAGCGACATGGTCGGCGAATCGCTCGACGTCGATGTGCGCATCGTGCTGGCGCGCGATGCCGTTCCGCCACCGCGTATTGGAACCGTGCAACTCGCCCGGACCGCGTGGCTTGCGCGGCCCGCTGAAAGGGGCGATGCTGAAGACTTGCGGCTGCGGACATTAGTCGGCTGGCGGCAGGAAGGGGCGGAGGTCGCGGCATGAGTCTGCTGCTGACGCTGGAGCAAGGGCCACGCACCCAGGCGGTACGGCAGGCCCGGCTTGACGAGGGGGAACTGGTGATCGGCCGCAGCGCGGACGCCGGCTGGAAGATCGACGATCCCGACATGTTCGTTTCACGCGCCCATTGCAGGATCACCGGTGGGCGCGACGGATATTTCGTCACCGATACGTCGAGCAGCGGTTTGTTCATAGACGACTCCGACAGCCCGCTCGGCGCCGGCAAGTCGACGCGTCTTCGCAATGGCATGCGGCTGAGACTGGGCGATTACGTCGTGTATGTCGATCTGCAGACGTCGAGCACTCAAGCAGCAGCAGCAGCGCCAGTTCCGGAGCGCTCGCGGCCGGCGTCTCGGGCGCCGGTCAGCATCGGCCGGGACGATTTCTTTTCAGCCACCGTGGAAGAAGAGCCCCACCGGCAACGTCCAGCCGAGCTGCCGAACCCGTTCGAGCAGCCGATCACGGGTGCGTTCGAGCGCGCCAATTCCAGACAGCGCAGCTCGCCTGCTTTCGATGACCCGTTCAGCCTCGATCCAATCTCAACGCCTGTTTCCAAAGGCACCGCAGAAGCGGCCGGCACGCCCAACCAGACAGACCCATTCGGCCTCGACTCGGGATCGTTCCCCAACGGCGCGACGGAGCCGGCTACGGCAAAGCTGCCGGAATTCAACGACGACTTCGGTTTTGGGCCAGCCGCGGCGCCCAGCCGGGGAAGCGATGCGGGCTCAAACGGTCAGCGCGAGCGTGACGGCCAACCAAAGCAAGCGGCCAATCCCTGGGACGTGCCCATGCGGGCGGCAGATGCCCCTCCCCCAATGCCGGCAGGCCCCAGCCCCGCCCGCCCGCCGCCTGCGAGGCAGCTCGCCGACATGGCGCTTCGCACCGCATTCCTGCGCGGCATGGGCGTCGCGGAAGCCGATTTTCCCGGGCGCGACTCCGTCGCCGAGATGGAAAAGTTCGGCCGCGAATACCGGCTTATGATGGAAGGACTGATGCAGCTGCTGCGCAAGCGTGCCGAAGAAAAGGGAAATGCTCGCGTTGCGCAGACAATGGTCGGAGCCTCTGAGGTCAATCCACTCAAGTTTCTGCCGACGGTCGACGACGCGATAGTGACGCTTATCGCCGAACGCAGCCCCGGATTTCTGGCCGGCGAAGCGGCTATCGCGGATGCGGTTCGCGACCTCGCACAACATCACGTGCGCGCCTGGCGCGGCGTGCAGGCCGCTCTGCGGCGGATGGTCGACCGTTTTGAGCCGGCAGCCATCGAAGAAGAGCTGAAATCGAGTTCCGCGATCGGCACTCTGTTGTCGGGCGGGCGCGGCGCCAAGCTGTGGGAGCTTTACCAGAAACGCCATCGTGAAATCGCCGAGAGCGCGGAAAAGAGCTTTCTCGGCGAAATCGGCGCTGATTTTCGGGATGCATATGAGGAGGAGTAACACATGATCGATCGACGCGAATTTATCGTTGCCTTGGGTGCGACCGGGCTGCTTACGGCCTGTCAAAGCGCCGGGCCGCCAAAACCGTCGGTCATCACGGTCAAGCTGACAGGGGCGGCCGGCATGAACCCTGGACCAGGCGGCGGCGATCGGCCAGTGACGGTGCTGGCCATGCGGCTGCGCAGCACCGGTAAGTTCAATTCCGCCGACTACTTTGCCTTGCAGGGGGATGCCGGCTCGGCACTGGCAGGTGATCTCATCGGATCCGACCAGATTGCCGTCGCGCCTGGAAAAACCGCGACCAAGACCATTACGGTTGAACCGGATGCGACGGCCCTGGGCTTCGTTGCACTTATCCGTGAGCCTGGCGGGCGAAACTGGCGGACGACCAAATCGGTTTCGCCCGGATCAAACTTTGCGATCAATGTCACACTCGGCAGCGGCGGCATTTCCGCCTGACGGCCAAGGCAAGGGGAGCTCGATGCAGAGAGTAGCCGGATGAGCGATGCAAACAGGGTGCTGTGGTCCGAGGGCCTTTTTCTGCGGACCCAGCATTTCCAGCAGCAGGACCGTTTCTTCGAGGCGACTGTGCGCGGCGCATTGCAGGCCGGCCAGCTGCACACGTTCGGCTTTCAGCAATTGACCCTGGATAAGGCATTGCTCGATGCCGGCCAGATCTCGATCCTGTCTGCACGAGGCATTTTCCCTGACGGTACCCCCTTCTCCATTCCGGATCTGATGGACGGGCCGCGTCCGCTGCCGGTCACCCCGGATACAGGCGCCGGCCCAGTGCTGGTCGCCCTGCCGCTCGAGCCGGCCGGCGGCGTTGGCTTCGATCCCGCGCATGCGCCACCCAGCGGTGCGCGCTATCATGGACGGATCGTTTCGGTGCGCGATGCCGTCCAGGGCGGTTCAGACCCCGAAGAAATCGAAATCGCCCGACCGCAATCGCTGTTGCTTGCACCCGGCAAATCGGTCGGCGGCTATACCGCCCTGCCGATAGCCGACATCAAGGGGGTTCGCGCCGATGGCGGCGTTTCGCTGGACGAGACATTCCTGCCACCGGCCCTGGTTACTGGTGCAGTGGCCTGGTACCGGCAATTGCTTCTGGAGGTCGTCACAGGCCTTGACCAGATCGCCGAGGCGCATGGCAAGATGGTCATGGGCGGGCCAGGGCGCAGTGTCGAAGACCTGTTGATGCTCAACCTCGCCAACGCAGCGCGTCCGCGCCTGGCCCATATGCTCGCGCAGGATGTTTTCCATCCGGCCGAACTCTATCTGGAACTGGCCGGGCTTGCCGGTTCGATGGCGACCTACGGCTCGAGCGCGCGGCGACTGGGCGAGCTGCCGGCTTACGATCACATGGCGCCCGGCCCACCGTTTTCGGCGCTGGCGGATGCATTGCGCTCACTGATCCTGAGCCTGCGCTACATCGAGCCGAAATCGCGCGCGCTGCCCGTCATGCGTCATTCGACCAATGTTTGGAAAATCCGCATCGACAATCCGAAGCTGCTGGTGGCCAGCCGGATCGTCATCCGCGTCGGTTCGGAACTGTCGGAGGACGCGCTACGCAAGATATTCGTCAACCAGGCGACCGTGGGCTCCGCGGATGAGTTCGAGGGCCTGTGGAAGTCCCGCCTGCCCGGCATCCCGCTGAAACCGCTTCATTCGCAACCGCGCGAGATTCCTTACGACGGCGATCGGCTGTGCCTTGAGCTCGACCAGAAAAGCGAGCACTGGGCATCGCTGCTCGGTGCCCCAGGCTTCGTCATTGGCGTTTCGGGTGTACTGCCGAGCGAACCGCAGGTGGACTGCTATTCGGTGAACAGGTGAAACCATGAGCCGGGATGATCCTTTCGGACTGTCGGAGGATCGCGAACGCACTCGCATCAGGCTGACCGGCACGCCGATGCCGCGGCCGATGGCGGCATCCTTGCCGGGCGGGCCGGTAAAACGCTCGCGCACCCACCCGAACGGCCTTGTCAACGCCTTCGCGCCCCTGCTCGAGTTTGCGCCGGAGCTTGAGAGCGCGCTGCCACCGGAGAATCCGGAAGTGTTACGAACCAGGCTGCTCGAAGAACTGGTTCGGGCACGCGACACGGCAATGGCGGCGGGGTCGTCGATGGAACGGGCCGATCAGGCAGCCTGGGTGGTGGCGGCCTTGCTCGACGATCTGGCACTGAACACGCCCTGGGGCGGGGCCAGCGCGTGGCCGCGTCAGCCGCTTGTGGTCATGTTGCGGGGCGATGTCGACGCCGGCACGCAGTTCTTTACACGGCTCGACGAACTGGAACGTCATCCGAACCGAGATCGCGAATTGCTCGAACTACAGTATGACTGCCTGGCACTCGGTTTTCGCGGCAAGTATCGCGTGCCCGGCCGGTCGGGCGATCGCTCGCTCAATGCCGTTCGTGTGGCCGCGGCACGTTTCCTGCGCGATGCCGACGCCGAGAATGCCCCGCTGTCACCAAACTGGAAGGGCGTCATCGCATCCGATGAGCCGCAGCGCTTCATCGTTCCGATCTGGGTGATGGCCCTGGCCGCAACGGTTATCGCCACCGCGACTTATGTCGGGCTCTCGATGGGACTCAGCAGCCAGGCGGTTGAGCTTTCAGCGCTGGTCCGCGCCTTGCCGCCGCCGACACGTGGCGACATCAGCCGCGTGTCGCCAACGGTCGATGTCCCGCCGCCGGAGACTGTGGATTTTGCACTGCTGCCCGAATTTGAGGCCGGCGCGCCGGGCAATCTCAGATCGGCTCTCAGCGGCACGGAGAGCGTTTCGCTGGCCAAGCTGGTCATCCAGGCATCCAACCCCGAACTGTTCCAGTCGTCGCGGCCAACACTGACGGAAGGATTCGAGCCGCTGATCGGCTCGATCGCCAAGGTGATCCTTGCCAATCGTGACCTGATCGGCAACATCACTGTGGTCGGACATACGGACGGGGTTCCTCTGCAAAGAACCAATCCGCTGTCGACCAACCAGCGACTGTCTGAGGCTCGCGCCCAGACCATTGCCGACATGCTGGTACAAAACGGAGTGCCGCAGGAACGCGTCCATTCCGAGGGCCGGGCAGCCACGGATCCAGTGGCCGACGACGGCACGCGCGAGGGCCGGGCCCTGAACCGGCGCGTTGAGGTGCTGGTCGAAAAGAGGCTGTGAGATGTTCATCCTGCGCTTCCTCTGGGCGGTCCTGACATCGCGCTGGCTGTGGACACTGATTGGCATCACGCTGCTTTCGTTGGTGATCTGGGTATTCGGGCCGATCGTCAGGGTCGGACCCTACGACCCTTTCGCCTCGGACAATGTGCGCATCGTCATCATCGCGCTGCTGGTCATCTTCTGGCTGATCTGGCTGATCGTTGCCCAGCGTCGGGCGATCCGTGCCAACCGGATGTTCGTCGCCGAAATCGCCGCGCCGGCGGTGGAGAAGCCACTCAGCCCCGGCGAAGAGAATGTCGCTGCCGTCGGTGCCAAGTTCGCCGAGGTCATGGCCGAGTTGAAGCGCCGCAAACTGGGCGGTCGCAAGTTCCTGCGCGAGATGCCGTGGTACGTTATCGTCGGGCCGCCGGCCACCGGCAAGACCACAGCCTTGCGGCAGTCGGGGTTGAACTTTCCGATCGACCTGACCGACGACCTGCAAGGGGTCGGCGGCACGCGCAATTGCGACTGGTTCTTTTCGGAGAGCGCGGTTCTGATCGACACTGCAGGCCGCTATGTCCAACAGGAGAGCCAACCCGACGTCGACGCGGTGGAGTGGCTGGGCTTCCTCGACCTTTTGAAGAAGCACCGGGGCCGTCGCGCGCTCAACGGTGTGATCGTCGCGCTTTCGATCGATGTGCTTTCGGAGGGCGACGACGCCATCAAGGCGCATGGCCGCAAGATCCGGCGTCGGCTGGCCGAGCTCAACGATCGCCTCGAGATCCGCCTTCCGGTCTATCTGATGCTGACCAAAGCCGACCTGATCAAGGGATTTGAGGCTTTCTTCGGCGGTTTGTCGACGGCGGCGCGCGAGCAGGTCTGGGGGACCACGTTCGCACTCGACGCGCATGTCGATGCAAGGACCATCGAGCGGGAAATCGCGACGTTAGCAACCGAGCTCGAGCGGCGGCTGGTGCCCCGGCTGGAGGATGAGGACAAGCTTGCCGCCCGCGCCGAAATCTTCAGGTTTCCCGCCCAACTCGCCAGCCTGTCCGAGCCGATCCAGGTACTGGTCGAGGCGATGTTCGGGGAAAGCCGGTATGAGGAGGCCCCCTGGCTGCGTGGCCTTTATCTGACATCGGCGACCCAGGAAGGGGCGCCGATCGACCGGCTGACCGCAGCGCTGTCTGCCTCCTTCGGCCTTCCGCCGCGCCGGGCGTTGCCCGCGCCGCGTGTCGAAAAACGCAGCTTCTTCCTGAAGAACCTGCTTACAGAAGTCATCTTCAAGGAAGCCGGCCTCGGCACGTTCGATCCGCTGGCGCAACGCCGCCGCGCCTGGATCTGGCGTGGCGCGGCTGCAGCATGTGCCGCAGCCGCCCTGCTGGTCAGCGGGCTGTTCACCTGGTCCTATTACGACAACCGCAACGCGATCGCGGCCCAGGCAAGCCAGTTCGAGGCGCTGCAGACGCCACTGACCTCGGCCGCGGCAAACCCGGCATCCGTAGAACAGCCTGCCATCGATGTCGCCCTCGGTGCCATGGATGAGGTCGCAAATGCCCGCACCCCACCGCCTGGCGCAGCACAGGATTTGCTGGGGCCATCAGCCTCGGCGGAACTGGTGCGAGCACAGACCGACACTTACGATCACGCTTTGCGCAATATTCTTGAGCCGCACATGGTGGCGCTGCTCGAGGCGACGATGTGGCGGCAGATCCGCGATCCGGACTTCATGCTTGGCGCGCTGAAGACCTATCGCATGATGACCGGCCTCTCCCAGATGGATCCGGATTTCGCCCAGAACTGGTGGGTAAACAGTCTGCCCGAATTCGCGGCCGCGGCCCCCTTCCCGACAGCTGACGCGGAAGAGCACCAGCTTGCCGCGATCCGTCGCATGGCGGTTGACGCCAGTTATATCACCCCGGACCAGGCACTGGTTGCAGAGGCATTAAAAACCGTCTGCACGATTTCCTTGCCGGCGCGTGCCTACAAGCAGTTGCTGGCCGACCCGGCGGTAGCTGCGCTCAAGGAATGGATCCCTGCAAACTTCGCCGGCCCAAACGGCGCCAAAGTCTTTGCGCGGCGTTCCGACAAGACGCTTCGGGTCGGCATTTCGGGAGCGTTCACCTATGCCGGCTTCCATGACGCCATTCTCGACCGGGTCGAGGATGTCGCCGCCCAGGCAGCACTCGACCGGGCGGTGTTCGCCGGCGGTTGCTCGGAGAATTCCGAAACCTCGGTGTCGGCGCTGTCAGAGGATATTCTGAAACTTTATTACGACGACTATATCGCGCAATGGGACAGCTTCCTGCGCGACATGAGGCTTGCGCCACTAACCGACCTAAACGTCGCCAGTGAAAACCTCAAGGATCTTTCAAGCGCCGACTCCGCGCTGAAGCGCCTGGTCACCGCGGTGGTCCAGGAGACCGAGCTTACGCGATCCGATGAAGCGCCGGCAAACGACAAAGCGGCGGCAGGTGGCTCGAAACTGCTTGGCAAGCTGGGCAAGCTTGGCAAGATCGTAAAAACCGGAGCAAAGCTTTTGCCGCGTGCGGGCTCCGCCGACGAAGTGGATCTTACCGGCAGTCTGGTGGCCGAGCATTTCAAGCCGCTCAAGGGTGCCATCGCCGAGGTCGAGGGCCAGCCGCCGGCGCTCGACGCCGCCATTGTCGCGCTCACCGCACTGTCCAACGTGCTGCAGACGGTAACGGCCAATCCCGATCCTCAGGACGCCATCAAGAAGCAGGGCGGCCTGGCAGAACTGACTGGAGCAGTTGCCAGGCAGGCGCAGATCCTGCCCGACCCAATCGACGATTGGTTGGGCGGCATTGCCGGCGATACCAGCGGCCTCACGCAGAAGGCGGTCACCTCGGAGCTCAACGCGATCTGGCGAGCCGACATCCTGCCGTTCTGCCAGGCAGCACTCAACAACCGCTATCCTTTCAGCCCTGACAGCGCCGTAGACGTCAATGTTCGCGACTTCGCCCGCCTGTTCGGACCGGCAGGGCTGATCGACAACTTCATAAACGACCACCTGATCAGCTATGTCGACACGTCGGCGCAGCCATGGAAATGGCGCGCCGATTTCGGCCTCGATCCTTCGGCACTGGCCGCGTTCGAACAGGCAAGACGGATCCGCGATGATCTCTTTCCCGGCGGTACAGGCCCGCTGATGAGCTTCACGCTCGAACCGAAGGACCTGTCGCCCAATGTTGCGCGCGTGACGCTCAACCTCGACGGCCAGAACCTCGTCTACTATAACAATGCAACGAGGCCGCAGCCGATGACATGGCCCGGCAAGGACGGCACAGGGGTCATCTCGCTTGCCTTCCAGCCGATCGATGGCTCGCCCGAAATCTTGCTCAACGAGACCGGTAGCTGGGCGTGGCTGAGAATGTTGCGCAGCGGTCGCTTCGCCGGCACCGCGCTGTCGGATGTCTACAGCCTGCGCCTGGGGACGAACGGCATGTACGCCGATTTCCAACTCAAGGCCGCCAGCGTCGAAAATCCCTATAACCTGCAGATGTTCAAGAAATTTTCATGTCCGCCGCAGATATGAGCACTGGATTTTTCGGCAAGATCCCGACGACGGGCGACTTTGTCGCGTGGAACTTGCCGCGGACCTTCATCGACCGCTGGGACCGCTGGATGTCGATGGAGTTGCTAGCGCGACCAGACGAGGGCGAACTTGACCCGCATGTCTGGCGCTTCACGGTGCCGGCTGGCATCTTCTGCGATCAGCCTTGCGCAGGCGCGTGGCGGATGAGCGAGGATCGCGTCGGGCGCAGATATCCATTCGTAGTCGCCGCCGTCGGACGCCCGCCCCGCATGGAAGACGAATGGTTCGATGCTGTGTCCGAGATCGCAGGTGACGCGGTGGCGCACTACTGGACGAGTGCCATGGTTACCGAGCGGATCAACGCGGTTCAGCCGACGCCGGCCAACCACGCGGAGCCCAAGATCGTCTTTTGGTGCGACGGCTGGAACGTGCACGAATGCCATTTCAAAGACATTCATGATCTGGCCGACAACGCCCTGCCGGTTATGCGTACCGTGCCTCTGCCGGCCGAGGAAAGCTGATTATGGCCATTACCGTCTTCGCCGAGAACATGGGCTTCTTCCACAAGGGCAGCAATGGCAAGGGGATCGCGCCGGGCGATGTCTGTCTGTCGCCGCCGTCGCCGCCGGCGGGCCCGGTTCCGGTGCCCTATGTCAATATGCTGTCCTCTTCCGACCTGTCGAAGGGTACCAAAAGCGTCAAAATCGACGGCGAGCCGACGGCGATCGAGAATTCTTCGGAGATTTCGACCAGCACCGGCAACGAGCCGGCGACCCAAGGTCTCGGTGCAGGCGTCATCACCCACAAGATCAAAGGCAAGGGCGTTTTCAAATTGTGGTCGTTCACGGTCAAGGCGGAGGGCAAGGGGGTCGATCGCCACGGCGACATGATGGCTCAGAATACGGCAAGCGATATACCCAATTGCATCGACCAGACAGCGATCAATACCTTCAAGGCGCTGCTGAGACGCAAGGGTATCACACCCGGCCCCTGTCCGAGCAAGCCTTACGACGCGAAGGTCCACAGACCAGATAAGGATCCTTCCCCGGCCCAGAAGAAGGCGGTCCGCAACAAACCATGCTGGGAATGCAAGCGGGACGACGCGCGGGTAAAGCGCGCTCACTGGCGCACGACGCGACCGAGCGGTGGGGCGATTGTACGATACGAGGATCCTGTCCATGGGAAGGATATGGCGCGCGGTAAAGGCCATATGACCCATGACCATCAGCCGCCGCTGTGCGTGGCCTGGGCGCTTGGCGGATGCAATATGAAACTTGCGGATTTCAAGAAGTATTTCGAACGGGCAAGCAGGGTCAAGCCGCACTGCGAAGCGCATTTTCGCAGTCAGGGAAGCCAGGCGGAAGCCTATGCGACAAAGCTAGGTGCGCCATGATCGCGATCGCCAAGAGCTACGACGATATCCAGCAGCGCTACATCGCCGAACTGCGCGCGCTCCTGCCCGAAATCAATGCTTGGTGGAGCGGCATCGTTGCAGTCGAAAGCTTTGATGCCATCTCACTAATCTGGCCGACTGGAATTTCCGGGCACCCGCGCTTTCTGCATATCTTTCGCACGCACTATTTCGAGGTGGAGAATCTGAACCGAAAGAACGAGCACGAATTCGTGGAGGAAGCCGAGAAGTCGCCTGAGGAAAAGTGGGGTGTCGACGACCTCGGCGACAGCCCCCGCTATGTCGGCCATATAGACTTGCTGATCGACGACATCCCCAGCAAGGCCCCCGATCTGACCGAAGTGGTCAACGGCTTCGTTTTTGTGCCGATCGGGCTTGACCAGGACGAAGAGATCACCTGATGGCGCTTATCACCTATTTTGAAACCGACCGCGGCATTCGCCGCCTGCTGCGCCAGCCCGGCTACATCGAGCCCCGGGATGCGAAAATCGCGGCGCGCAAGCTCGCCCAGAGTTCGGGGCGGCATCAGGATCTTTTCGACGGGTACTTGGAAGACATCCAAATGGCCTACGAGATCGCGGCGCCCTGGTGGGCAGACACGGTCAAAGCACAACAACAGCAAGGATTGAACCGCGACGAGGCTATCCGCAAGGCGTTCAACAAGCGCGCCGCCGGCGCTGCCGCGCATGGCCACGTGGTGTGGATTGTACGCAATTACTGGCTCGATTGCTGCGACGCCAACAAGAGCTCTGGAGAGGTCATCTATCCCGAAACCCTGCTTCTGCAATGGTTGATCGACGCTAGGAAGAAGGAATTGGTGCGCCTGATCGCCTGTATGCCGTACTGGCCGATCGGCATGGATGAGAACAGAACCTGGTGCTGACCGATGAGCTTTGCGGTCTGGTTGGAGAATCGTACCCCTTTCGCTGTAGGGTCTTACACACTGCCTGATGCGGAAGGTCAGGAGGTTTTCCTGGGCATTTTTTCGGCGAGCTTCCAAGGCGCGGAGGAAACGACAGCCCTGGAACCGGCCCAGGAACAATTGCCGGTGACGCTCAGCGATGTCTTTTTCGGCGATCCTGCTCTTTCATCGACGCGCTACGAGGCTGACATCGCTATGCGCAAGCCCGGCGTGGACGTTATCGTCAACGGCACCGCATACGCGCCGAACGGGAAGCCGGTTCGAGAAATGCAAGCCGGACTGAAGTTCGGGCCATTGCAAAAGGTACTCAGTATCGTCGGCGACCGCATGTACGATGCCGGCAGCTATAGCGCGCCACATCCATTCACACGGATGCCTATCGTCTATGAACGCGCCTACGGCGGCACCACCGCCGATCTGAAGACCCATCCTCACAATCCGCTGGGAGTGGGTTTCGCCCTTGCCCGCTCGGCTGATCCAGCAGTCAAGACGCAGGCGCCAAACATAACCTACCCGGCTGAGCCATTCATGAGTCCCTCGGACAAGCCGCGGCCGGCCGGTTTCGGGGCGCTCGGGCGCGGGTGGCAGCCGCGCCTGCCGTTGGCAGGGACCTATGATCAGGCCTGGATCGACTCCCAGTGGCCCTTGCCACCGAAGGATTGCGATCCGCGCTACAATCTCGCGGCGCCGGCGGACCAGCAACTTCCCGATCTCAACGGCGGCGATCAGGTCACTCTGATAGGACTCACTCCCGGCGGCCGGTGGAAATTCAAGCTCCCAAGCGTGGTCGCGCCCATCCGCCTGATCTTCGATGACCGCGTCGAAGACCAAGTTTTCAAAGTGGATACGATCATCATCGAGCCCGACATATTTAGGGTCACGCTGAAGGCGCGGGTGGCTATGACGACGCGGCGCAACCGGCCTGCGCTGCGCGAACTTGTCTTCGGGCACGTCACGCCGGCGCTGATTGCGGCGAAACGAAAGGGTAAGGACTATTTTGCGCTGCGCGGGACTGACGGAACCATTAGCGAACGCCCGGCGTGGCTCCCATGAATCGGCCATTGTATATCGTCGGCGGTGGCGCGGTGACGCCCGCCGGCCTGAACCGGCGGCAAACGCTCGCCGCGATCCGCGCCGGGCTCTCCGCCTATGAAGAGTACCTGCTGGCCGAGCCTATGGGTGCATCGCAGATCGTCTCGCGCATTCCCACTCACTGGTCACTGAAAACCACCGATTGGGACTGGCTGGTCAACATGGCGGCGCGCGCCATCATGGACGCGCTCGCATCGACGGCGGCGGATCCGCGAACGACCGTGCTGATCCTGGTGCTACCGGAGCAGTTCAGGAACCATGCGGCCTTCGAAGAAGAATACCCTTCTGGCTTCCTGAATGCCGTCGTGCGCTCATGCGGCGGACCATTCCATGAGGCATCGCGGGCGCTCGATGGCGGCGCCGCCGCAAGCATTGGCGTGCTTCAGAAAATGCCGGAGATACTTGCCCATCCGGGCGTCGAGCGCGTCTTGCTCGGCGGCGTCGACAGTCTGGTCAACGACAAGGATATCGCTCGGCTCGCCGAGGCGGGACGGCTGAAGGGCTCTGACAATTCTCAAGGGCTTGTTCCCGGAGAGGCGGCAGCCTTTGTTTGCTTGCAATCGAGACCAGATTCGAAGTCATCGTGTCTCGCCGCCATCCACGGCGCCGGCTTTGCTCAGGAAGCCGATAGTGTTCTGACGGAGCGATACAGCCAGGGCAAGGCGCTGCTTGGTGCGCTTCAGGGTGCCTTGAATGGGACCGACAGTGGTCCGCAAGAACCTGACATCGTCTTTGTCGTCAGCAATGGCAATGGGGAGCGCTATAGCGGGTGGGAAGCAAATATAGCAAGATCTCGCTTCTATCGTACACGGCGTGAGATCTTGCCGATTGCCTATCCGGCGATGACCGTCGGCGAGGTGGGAGCGGCCGGTGGGGCGCTGGCGCTACTTGTGGCGTCCGACAGTTTCACCGCCGGCTACGCGCCCGGTCCGGTAGCTATGTGCGAAGTTGCGTCCGAAGCCGGATTGCGCGCCACGGCGCTGGTCAGCCAGGTAAAGTCCAGCTGAATTACATCCAGGCGGGGAAGCGCTGCGTGCGCCGCCAGTCGGCCAATGGGAGGTCACGGTTGTCCAAAGAGGCTCGGATGGCCGCGAGCCGCAGCCGACGCATGGAGCGGAATGCGACGTATTTGCCCGGTCCCCGCCCATCGTCCCACCATGCACTCGCGCGTTCGGCCATTGGAAGCGGCGAGTCCTCGATCTTGGCGAATGGCTTTCCAAGCGGCGAGGTATCGACTGTGAAGACGTCGGTATCATTGAAATCGACCTCGAACAGATCGCGCCAAGCGAGGCCCGCGGCATAAGCGGATTGGGGCTCGCGCATGCGTTCGATCAGCCAGGGGACGATTGATCTGTCGCCAAGCATTCCTATGGTGGCTAGAGCCGGTAGTCGCAACGAAGGTTCGTTTAGACATTTCTGAAGCCAGGCCTTTGCGGGAGTTCCCGCCGAGGCGAGTAGCCGGATTTCGATCACCTCACCTTGGGGAACACTACGCGAGGCAAGCAATTCATCAAGAACAGGCAGGGCCATACGGTCCGCGCCGAGGAGACAAGCGGCGATCGAGGCCGCCAACCGTTCCGGCAGCTGATCGGCGGCGAGACGCTCAGCTACTGCCGGGAGCAGATCGCGGCGGCGCAACGCGCCAGCCAACCGCAATGCTCGTATACGGATCTCAGCCTGGCTATTTGCGACTAAATCGCCGAGGCTCGGGCCGGCATCGGCGCGATGGTGCCAGAGCGCCGAAAGCCCGATGCATTTTAGCATCGTTTCCCTGGAATCGACCCACTTGGCGACAAAAGGACGGAGTTTCTCGCGCGGTGTCCGGGCGATGGCGCCTGATATACCCTTGATGCCGGTTTCGCCGAGTGCGGCGGCGGCCTCGATCACTGCGGCAAGCGGCTTTTCCAGTCCCCAATGGAGCGCCAGGCACGCCATGACAAAGAGCTCTGGGGCTTCAGAATAATCGGAGAAACGCGCGTTCGCCGCCGCCCACGCAGCCTCGCCCGACGCGAACAGGCCTTCAAGATTGGCGTCCAGTCGCTGGTCGATGCGGCCGATGTCGATTTCGCCCAGTAGCGGTCCATCGATCTCGCGGCGCCGCCGTGACCAGAGGAAAGCGGCGTCCTCCGCGTGCTGGTCAACGATGGCGGGGATCGTCGCAAGGCGCTGCATCGGCTTGACCTAATTCAGGTGAACGGCCGCCCCTCGTATACGGTTCGTACCGGTCGCGTGGCTGTTGAGCTGTGTGCCGCGAATGGAGACGCGCCCGTTCTTCTCCAAAATGATGGACGCCAAGCCACATCTGAACTCAATGCGATCGCGAGCATTCAATATCACCGTCTCACCGTCGCGCAACACTTCGACGGGATGCGGATTGGGACGCGGATCAACTATCCGTCCGACCACAAGCGGCCGGGCGGGGTCACCCGCTTCGAACAGCAGCGCCACTTCCGAGCCGACAGCGGAAGCGTCGAGAGCGGCGAGGCTGCGGGCCTTGAGCGCCGTGTCGCTGGGATTGCCGACGAAAACGACGAGCGGCGAGCCATCATCGAAGCCGATCAGCAACCCAATTATCACCCCATCAACACGCTCCACAACGTCCATCGCTCGGCCCTCAATTGTTGTGAACACTGCTGCCTTTGATTTTGGTCTTGCCGTCGGCCTTCACGTCGATGTCGCCGCTGCCGTCGAGCCTTATGTCCTTGCCCTTGACGCTAATAGTGCCGTCCTTTTTGAGGATGATGCTGGCATCGCCGCATTTCAGCGTGATCTCGTCAGCCGCCTCGACGTAAAGCTTCTTGCCGAACTTCATCACGCCGTCTTCGCCGACAATGACACTGCTCGCCTTGGCGACTTTTAGCGAGTAGGCCCCGCCGACCTCGATCCCCTCGTCCGCTGCAACCTTGGCCAGCCGCGCCTTGCCGACCTGCGAGGAATGGGCGCCGCCAACAGTAAAGCTCTGGTCGGCGGCGACGTCAACCGTCTGCGCGGCGCCGATCTGCCATTTGTCTGCCGAGCCAATCGTGTGGCTCTGCGCCGCGCCTACAGTAACCGATCGTGTCGCACCGATCGTATTCGTTTGCGGTCCGCCGACGCTTCGTGTCTCGGAGGCACCGACCGTATCGACGCGCGCCGCCCCAACCGTGATCGTCTGGACAATCGCTACGGTCTGCGAATGGTTGGCGTCAATGTTTTCCGTAGAGTTCGCGCCGATGTGGATCGTCTCGTTCGATCCGACTGTCAGCGACCGATTCACCCCAACCGTCTCGGTGTCGTTCGACCCGATGTTAGTTGTCTGGTCGACGCCGACCTTGACAGTTTTGTTGTTGCCTACGTCCTCGTCGAGATTGTGCCCGACAGAGTGCTTGGCGTCGTGGTCGATGCGGTCGGACTGATCGTGCTGCACCAACTTGTTGCGGTCGTGCTTAATCAGAAGGTGATGGTCCTTCTGCGCCTGGAAGTTGACCAGTTCGGAGCCTGCCTTGTCCTCGAACATTAGTTCGTTGTAGCCGCCGCCACCTTTCGACGAGTCGGATTTCCAGCCGGATTGCGTGGCGTTGCCGGGCAGTCCATAAGGCGGCATCTGCGCGGCGTTGTAGACGCTGCCGGTTATGATCGGCAGGTCTGGATCGCCTTCGATGAAGTCGACGATGACCTCCTGGCCGATACGCGGTATCTGGATAAAACCCCAGCCGCTGCCGGCCCAGGTCTGCGAAACCCGCACGAAGCAGGAACTGTTCTGGTCCTTCTTGCCCAGCCGGTCCCAATGAAACTGGACCTTCACGCGCGCATATTTGTCGGTGAATATCTCCTCGCCGGACGGACCGACCACAGTCGCCGTCTGAGGGCCGCGCATGATCGGCCGTGTCGTGACCCGTGGCGGACGATAGGGCAATGCCGTGGGTGCCACGCCAAGGATCACCTTGAAGTTCTCGCTCTCGACATCCGCATGGGCTCTGTAGCCGGGGTCGAACAGCCTGTATTCGGCGCTCACCACCAGATACTCTTGGTTCTGGTCCTCGCGCGGAAAGCCGTCCAGCTTGAAGGTGCAGCCTGAATACAGGCCGCGCACGGTTCCAACCGCGGCGATGCGCTGGTGCACCGCCTGGATTTCCTCGCGCCGGATTGCCGCCAGGCTGTCGCCGCGGCCTACTTCGAGATGCGCGCCGGGCTGACGGTAATTTTCACCCGCAGCCAGCTTGTGACTGAACGGCTGGGCCGATTTGGCCATCAGGTCGGCGCCCGGCTTTTTGAAATCATAGTCGGTATGGACATAGGCGCCCGGCCGCACCGAACTCCCCGGGATCCATTCGGTGATATATTCAACATCGCGCCGGGAGCCCTGCCCTTCAAAGTGATAAGGCACTTTTTCATAGCCCGGCGCCGGCTTCAGCTTGCTCATCGAATCGGCAAGCACAAGCGTGTGCTTGCCCTCGCCATGCTCGAAGAAATACAGGATGCCCTCGTGCTCGAGGAGTCGCTGCACGAAATCGAGATCGGTCTCGTCATACTGCACGCAGTATTCGCGCGGCGGATAAGAGCCTTGCAGGCGCTTCTCGTATTTTGCGGTGCTGTATTTTGAAAATACTTCTTCGACGATTTCGACGACGCTCATGTTTTGGAAAATGCGGCAGTCGGTCGTAGTTCCGAGAAACCAGAGCCATGGTCTGACGACCGTTTCGTAATAGGCCAGCTGGTCCTCGATCCGGGTAAGTCTAAACTCGGACACCAGGCCGCTGAACCAACGTTTTGGATCGGATTCACCTTCGATCGAGACGGCCCCACCCAGCATCTTCAGCGGATCGATGTCGTGGTCGGTACTTACGAACCCAACCGTGTAGCCAAAACAACGGCTTATCTCATCGCGCCCGACAAGGTGCGTGAAGGTCAACAGCTCGGCGCCAATCGGCGTCTCCACAACCGTGGCACGTTCATTCGGCATTGGTCGTGCCCCTCCTGGACCCGGCCGCCAGTGGATTTCAAGGTCCTGCTATACTGTCCTGCTATACTAACGACGTCAGGTTCAGGAACTGAAAGCTCACAACAATTCTCACTGGGTTGCTGGTCCGTGTTGAGCGTACCACATGTTGTTGCGCGGGCCAAAGAGGCATGCAGAGCTGGGCGAATCAGCAAGATCCAGAGTTCGCCCGCTGCCTTGCGGCCATGTGATGCGAAATTGGATTAGCCACGTTAAAAACATGGAGTATCGTGCCGACAAGGCCGCCAGCGATCACACAGGCGATTGTGCATGTTAATCAGTCTGCAGATCAGCAATGTCGATGCCCTGCCCGCTGGCGTATCCCCCGGCTACAGATCGCGTGATCGCACCTTCAAAATCGGTCGCGAAAATTGCGACTGGATCTTACCCGACCCGGACAAGTTCATTTCCGGCCGGCATTGCCAGATTCGATACGAGGCAGGCGCGTTTTGGCTGCATGACATCTCGCGCAATGGCACTTTCATCAACGGATCGAGCCAACGCATCACCGGTCCGCACCGGCTGGCGCACGGCGACAGGCTCCTGGTCGGCCGCTACGTCATCTTTGTATCGATTGACGAGCGCGCCTCGCCGACCCATCCGCAAGGCGACGAAGGTTCGACACAGCGACACATGCCCGTCGCGGCCGATCGACTGCTTGACTCTGGAGGCGAGCCTTTCTTGAATTCGGCACAGCCATGGCCCGAGCAACAAGCACCGTCGCTGCCCGCCTCGGTCCCTTCGACGAGAGACGAGGTGCTGCGGGAAATCGCGATTGGAGCGGGTATTTCCCCGGAACTGCTGCAGTCGCGGGACCCGCATGAAGTCGCGGCCGAAATTGGCTCGGTCCTGCGGGTGGTGGTCGAGCAACTGGCCATGCTGCTGAAGGCACGTGCGGCCGCCAAAACGCTGGCCAAGAGCACGCACCGGACAATGATAAGCTCCGCCGACAACAACCCGCTTAAGTTCGTGCCGGGGATCGACGACATCCTCGAAATCATGTTTGCACGGCGCAGATCCGGCTATCTCGATGCAAGGCACAGCGTCGAAGATGCGTTCCGCGATCTCAAGACGCACGAATTTGCGACTTATGCCGCCATGCAAGCTGCGCTGTCGCGACTGCTTGACGACCTGTCGCCGGAAGCGATCGGCAAAAAGCTTCCACCGACATCGTTCACCTCCAAGAAGGCCCAAGCATGGGACGCTTTTGTCGCGACATGGCGGACCATGGAGGAAGCCCATGAAAACGGCATGCTGGATATATTCTTGGCCTATTTCGGCGAGGCGTATGCCAAAGCTGACAAGCACAAATAGACCGGCCCAATAGACTGCGCCGCTCTAGCTGACGAAGAAAAGCGCATCGGCGCACCGCATCATGTTCCAATCGACAACATCTGAGATTACGATCACATACGACCGTTCGCCAGGCGGGTAAGCCTGATTGACCTGGGGGTCTGCGGCAGATGTCATATTGCGGCGACATCGTTTCTTGTAGCAAAGACTGCTGCGGACCAAGGGCTCGCTGGCCGGCCCCTTGCTTGCCCTATCCGACCAGGAAAGATCTGGCGCCTCTCGAACGCGAGCGCGGACATTGCATCGCGGCGGCACATCGGCAATGAGCTCGAAGGACGATCCTTTCGGCCCGGTCGGCAAGACCGTCATCCGCACCAATCCAGGGCGCGGGCAGAATGCCAAACCAGCCGCAAACGAACCGATTGCCAAGCCGGTCAGGCCCTTGGACGTCAAGGAATCGACAGTTTTCGATCCTGACATAGGTCGGCATATGCCGCCGGACTGGACATCCGGAACCATTTTTTATCAGGGAGCGTCGTCCGGTGCAGCGGCCAAAGCCGGGGCAGCCGAGTCAAGGCCGATCATTCAGCAGGAGGTGCTGCTCGAAGCCGCCGACACGGTCAAATATTCGACGGCAAATCCGATCCTCGCGGCGTCAGCACCATTGCTTGTCCTGTTCGGGCATCTCAGGCTTGTGCCGGTTGAAAGACAGGCGGCGCCACTGGCCGAGCATATCGCCGAAGCGATCGAGAGGTTCGACCGGACGCTGGAGAAGTCGGGCGTTGCCGAAGAGGATGCGCGGATCGCGAAGTTCGCCCTTTGCGAAACTGCCGACGATCTTGTTGGCAACCTGCCCTGGACCGGCAAGGACACCTGGGCACAGCACAGTATGTTGTCGCGGTTTTTTCACCTCGAAGCCACGGGCGCCGGCTTTTTCGAAGCGCTAAACAAGGTGCTGGCCAATCCGGAGCCACACTTAGACCTGCTGGAGCTGATGCATGTCTGCCTGTCCCTGGGATTTGAGGGCCAGTATCGGGGCCTGGCGCGCGACGATATCAGTCTCGAACGTGTGCGGCGCGACGTCTACGAGACGCTTCGCTACTTCAGGGCCCGCGCCGGAGAGGACATCTCCCCCCGCTGGCAAAGCATGGCGGCGACGATGGTGCCGTCTTCGACCCGCCTGCCGCTCTGGGGCGTTGCCGCCGCGGCATCAGCCCTGCTGACGGCCGCGTTCTTCACGTTGCGGGCGTTCGTGACCGATGAAGGCGATGCTGCAGCCAGACAGTTGCTGGCGCTCAATCCCTCGACACCCGTGACGATCGAGCGCGCCAGTGTGGTACCCCCACTTCCCGAACCGGCGACAGTTGCCTCGCCTGCCGTAACCGAGCAGATCGACCGCATCCGCTCGGCACTGTCCACGCAAGTCGAGCGCGGCGGGATGACCATCGGCACAAAAGGCGACTTCATCGTAGTGGAGATCAACAATCAATTGTTGTTTCAGCCGGGCAAGACCGAAGTGAAGCCTGAGTCTCAGTCACTGGCCGAACAGATTGCCGCAGCCCTTGAGCACGAGCCGGGGCCAATCAGGATCGTTTGCCACACGGACAACGTGAAGCCACGGAAATCGAGCGCGTTCAAATCCAACTTTGACCTTTCGGTCGCCCGCGCGAAGGCTGTTGGGACAATGATCGCCACGAAACTTAGCGATCCCGCGCGAGTGACCGCCGATGGCAAGGGCGCAGATGAGCCAATTGCCGACAATGCGACGTCCGAGGGCCGGGCCAAGAACCGCCGTGTCGACGTGATGATCCCCAAGGAGGAAACGCTGTGAAGACCGCCGGTGGGAAACGCCAATGATGCGTTGGCTGCCGCGGATATTCAGCACGGCCGCGTTGGCCGGTTTCGCGGCAGCGATCTGGTTTGCTGGACCTTGGATCCGCTTCGCCGATATCCGGCCGCTGGGACCTGTTTGGTTGCGCGCGACAATCATCGGCACGATCGTAGCGACCGCGGCCCTCGTTTACGGAGTGCGCGTCTGGCAGGTGAGAAAGGCGCAAAAAGCGCTCGAGATCGTCATTGCTCGCGGCGACGGGGGCAATGACGATTCACCGGTGCTCGAGGCGCGCATGAATGAGGCCATCGGAACACTCAAACGCTCGAGCGGCAAGCGCAATTTCCTCTACGATATTCCATGGTACATCGTCATTGGCCCGCCGGGCGCAGGCAAGACGACGGCACTGGTCAATTCGGGTCTGAATTTTCCGCTTGCCAGTTCAGGAGACGCCCAGCCGGTGGCCGGTGTTGGCGGCACCCGCTCCTGCGATTGGTGGTTCACTGAAGGGGCTGTGCTGATCGACACGGCAGGACGTTACACCACGCAGGATTCCAGTGCTGGAAGCGACAGCAAGAGCTGGCTTGCGTTTTTGTCATTGCTCAAGAAATTCCGCACAAGGCAACCGATCAACGGGGTCATCCTGGCCATCAGCCTTGCCGACCTCATCAGCCTCGATGACCAGCAGCTAAATGCCCAAGTCGTTGAAATACGCAGTCGCCTGAGGGAGATCCACCAGACGCTTAAAATCCAGTTTCCGGTGTACCTGCTGTTCACCAAGGCCGATCTTGTTTCCGGCTTCATGGAATACTTCAGTAGTCTCGAGGAGCCGCGCAGGCGCAAGGTCTGGGGCGCGACATTCCAGACCACAGACCGCAACAAGAACATGGTCGGTGAGGCTCCGGCCGAATTCGATGCGCTGGCGAACCGCTTGGCGGACGAGATGGCTGACCGCCTGCAGGAAGAGCTTGATCCGGTCTCGCGCATATCGATCTTTGGCTTTCCGGCCCAGTTTTACGCGCTCAAGGGGCGAATTGCCAATTTCGTGACCAGCCTGTTCGATCCGGTGCGCGGCCAGGTGAACGTCAGTTTGCGTGGGATCTACTTCTCGTCGGGGACGCAGGAGGGAACGCCCATCGATCAGGTCTTGGGCGCAATCGGCCGCAGTTTCGGCAACAATTCCCGCCCCCACCTGTCCGGGACCGGCAAGAGCTTCTTTTTGCACGATCTCCTGACCGATGTCATTTTCGCTGAATCCGGATGGGTTTCCTATGACCGCGCGACCGAGAGGCGGGCAGCGGCCCTCAGATATGGCGGCTTTGGCATCATAGCCTTGATCACTGCAGCGGCCCTTGGCGCGCTCGGGATGAGCTTCATGGCCAACCGCTCGCTGATCGCCTCTACGACGCAGGCGACGAGCCAATATCGCGAGACAGCGGACGCCCTGCTCAAAAGCACGACGGTCGCGGATGTCGACCTTGAAAACGTCATCGGGCCACTCGACCAGCTGCGCAACATGCCGGCCGGTTTCGAAAGCAGTGACTTACCGATCCCGATCGACGAAACGTTCGGCCTGAGCCAGCGGGAAAGGCTTAGTTCTGCATCGACAACGGCCTATCGGCAAGCACTGGAACGAATGTTGCGGTCGCGTCTGCTTGTTCAGGCTGAGCGGACGGTCCAGGCGACGATGGCTGAGCCCGCCACGCTTTACGAACCGCTCAAGATCTACCTGATGCTCGGCGGCAAGGCACCCAAGGTCGATGACGCACTGATCATCTCTTGGATGAAGCAGGATTGGGAAAAGAACCGGTATCCAGGCGAGAGCAACCGGGAAGGACGCGCGCAGCTCGAAAAGCACCTACGCGCCATGCTCGCGTTGGACGATGCCTATGATCCAGTTTTCGAACTCTACCAGCCGCTTGTGGAAGCCGCCCAGCGCTCGCTCGGGCGCATGAGCCTTGCGGATCGCGCGTCAGCATTGATCAAGTCGGGGGTGTATGCGGCTGCGCTGGACGATTTTGCCGTCTCCCAAAAAGCTGGACCGGAAGCGCAGCTTGTGTTCGAGCGCGTCGATGGCGGCGATCTGTCGAAGCTTCGTATACCCGGTCTCTACACCCAAGCCGGATTCAACAACTTTTTTCTCGGACAGCTTTCGCGGATTGCCCAGACACTCGTCGACGACCAGTGGGTTCTGGGCGGTGGCGGCGAGCAAGGCGACATCGATCAGGCGTTGCTCAAACTCGGCCCCGAACTTCTCGATCGCTACGGCAGGGAGTTCGCAGCCGCGTGGAACAGCGTACTCGATGGATTGAAACTCAAGGCCATGCTGAACGACAAGCCGCACTATGTCGCGCTTTCCGCCGTAGCCTCACCAAGCTCGCCGATCGAACAGCTTTTTACCGCGATGGCCGAGGAAACAACCCTGGCGCGCGACTCTGTCTCCGGCGCCGACTCGGGCACTGGGATGCAGGTCGGCACCGTCCTGCGCCAGTCCCAGGACGCCGCAGACATGGCCAAGGGCCTGGCTCGCATCGGCATCCAAATTGGCTCCGCAAAATCGCAAAGCCGTGCCGGTACGGGGTCCGAGAAATTTCATAGCCAGAACCCTGGGGCAAACATCGAAGCGCAGTTCAGGTCCTTCCAGGCTCTGGTAAGCGGTCCTTTTGGACACCGACCGATCGATGCGCTGACCCAGAATTTTCGCGACATCCACCAGAGCCTGCGACTGGCAACCGAGGTCCCTTCGCAGACGGAACGCGTCAACTCCAACCTGCAGCTGCAGATAGCCACCCTTCGCGCCAATGCATCGCGTCTGCCCAAGCAACTCGGCAGAATGGTCAACGCAACTGCAGACGAATTTGAGGGCAACGCGGCTGAAATTTCGTTGACGAATCTGAATGAGATGCTCGACCAGGCCGTCACGCAGCCCTGCGAGAAGGCGGTCAACGGCCGCTACCCCTTCGCCGGCGATGGTACCGAGGATATTGCGATGGCGGACTTCGCCAAATTGTTCTCTCCGGGCGGCCTGATGGACCGGTTCTTCGCACAAAACCTTGCTTCCTTGATCGACATGAGCGGCCAGGACTGGAGCTGGAAACAGGATGCACGCTTTGGGCGCGACCTGTCGAAGTCGACGCTGAAAAACTTTCAGCTGGCTGCGGAAATCCGCGGCGCATTTTTCCCGTCGGGCGGGTCAATGCCGTCAGTCAACCTGACCTTTACCCCGTTCTCGCTGAATGGAGATGCAAATGCTGCGGTGCTCGACGTCGATGGCCAGATCGTCCAGAGCAACCAGGCGGCTAACACGCCAAGCACTGTGTCCTGGCCGACCGGTGCGGCCTCGACATCCGCCAGTCTGAGGCTGACGCCGGAAATGCCGGGCCGCGAATCCGTTATCAGCTTCGAAGGGCCGTGGTCGCTGAAGCGGTTGCTGGACAAGGCGACGATTACCAGCAAAGACGGCACTGTTGAGGCGCGCTTCGTAATCGGCGGACGCGACGTCAGCTATACGATCCAGACCGGCTCCGGACCCAGCCCCTTCTTCCTTCCCGCACTTTCTGCTTTCAGCTGTCCGAAGGCGTTTTGAGAAGGATTTGACCTCGCCGAAGGCAAGTAAGATCGCGAAACCAAGCTAGGGTGAGGATCGATATTTTGAATATACCGACGCTCCTGTTTTAACGACGGGGTCGGCAATTTGCGCTGGGTGGCACGTCGCTCGCTCGGATCCTGAAAGATGCCGGGTCCTGACAGTGGCATCTAGGTCGTCGTCTGGGGCACCGATCAAGGCGAGATCGCACGGCGTCATTCCGGCGTTACCTGACTGGCTGCCTGGTTGGTTGTGGGATAAGAGCTGGAACACTTCGGCACCGGCACGTTGTGACAGGCGGGGAGATCGCAGGATGCGCAGTTGATCAGGCGACGGAGCGCTGTCGCGCCCTCAAATCATCACTTGAGCTCTTTGTCGGGGTGACCCGCCACGAAGGTCACGCGCTCAAAGCTAGATTTCGATATTTTAATATTCGAGCCTGTGGCAAAGTGGCGCCAGCGAGCGCCTTAGAGTGCGCTGCAGAGGACGCTTCGAGAAGCGCTTGGTGGCAAGTTGAGCGATGTCGCCCTTTCCTTTGAAAGCTTCGGCGTAAGCCACAATGGCTGTGTCCGTGAGCACAATGAAGACAACTATCTGGTCGAGCCACGAACCGGCCTGTGGGTGGTGGCCGACGGTATGGGTGGGCATGAAGCCGGAGAGGTCGCTTCAGCCAGCATTGTCGACCATCTGGCCACGATCGGCATTGCCAGTTCCGCCCCGGATCTTCGTGCGCGCTTCGAGGACAGGCTGAGCCGCGCCAACGCCGAGATCCGCAGGATCTCCGAGTCCCGCGGCATAACCATCGGCTCCACCGTTGCCGCCCTGCTGGCGATGGATGGGCGATTTGCTTGCCTATGGGCGGGCGACAGCCGGGTCTATCTGATCCGCAACGGCTCCATCTCGCAGATCTCGAAGGACCACACCGAAGTTCAGGAACTTCTCGACCGTGGCATGATCAGCGCGGCCGAGGCGCTCACCTGGCCGCGCCGCAATGTCATCACGCATGCGGTAGGCGTCAGCGACGAAATCGTCATCGATTTCCAGCAAGGGGAAATCATGCCGGGAGACATCTTTGTGTTGTGCACCGATGGGCTGACGGCGCATCTGACCGACGCTGAGATCGGCGCCGCAGTTGTGACTGCAACACCTCAGGCGGCCTGTGAGGCTCTGCTGAAAACGGTGCTGGAGCGAGGCGGGACAGACAATGTCACGATTGTGCTGGTAAAATTCGCAAGCAGAAGCAACGGACACCCCCCCTACCCTGATCTGTCAAGAGCGGAGGGTTGAGGCTGATGAGCGCCGACGACAAGACGCGAATATCGCCGCAGCTGGCCAACACCGCCGTCGGCACGCAGCTCAGCGGCATCTACGAACTTGACGAGCGGATCGCATTCGGCGGCATGGGCGAGGTCTACCGCGGCCACAACATTCAGACTGGCGACCATGTCGCGATCAAGATCGTCCTGCCCGAATTTGCCCGCGACCCGACGATCTTGTCCTTGTTCCGCAAGGAAGCGTCGATCCTCAATCACCTCTCGCACGATGCGGTCGTGCGTTATCACGTCTTCACGATCGATCCAGGGATCGGTCGTCCCTACCTTGCGATGGAATTCGTCGACGGCGAGTCCCTATACGACATCATGCGACGTGGCCCTATGCCGACTGAGCAGGTGCGCAAGCTCTGCCATCGCCTCACGTCGGGTCTGAGCGCCGTGCATCAGGCAGGAGCAATACACCGCGACCTCTCTCCGGACAACATCATCTTGCCCGGAGGTCAGGTCGATCGCGCCAAGATCATCGATTTCGGAATCGCGCGATCGGCGACCGTCGGCGGGGAGACCCTGATCGGCGGAAAATTCGCGGGAAAGTACAACTACGTTTCCCCCGAACAGCTTGGGCTGTACAGCGGCGATGTCAGCGAGCAGTCCGACATCTACAGCCTGGGGTTGGTGTTGGTTGCCGCCCTGCGCGGGAAGCCGATCGACATGAGCGGATCCCAATTCGAGATCATCGAAAAGCGTCGGACCGTGCCTGACCTGTCCGACATCGATGACGATTTTCGTGACCTTGTCGAAGCCATGCTGCAGCCCGATCCGCGAGACCGCCCGGTGAGCATGGCGGAAATCGCCAGGATGACGCGTGACGAGGACGAAGGGACAACGCCGCCGACGTTCATCCCAAACCGTGACAGGCCGGGTCTGCCACGAGCGGGGCAAACCCTTGCGCCCGACCCGAAGGCCTCGTCCCCGCCATCCGATGTCTTGGGCCATGGCGGGCCTTTGGCAGGCTCGGGTGGGCAGCGCTTTGTCCCGCATGTCCGACCAGCGCTGCTGTCCGAGCCTCGGGCCTCACCGGTCGCTGCGCCGCCACGTGCCCTCGTTGGTGCTGTTCGTGGAACATCTACAAAAGGCCGAGGCATCGCCATCTCTGCCTTCGCGACATTGGCTCTCGCCTCAGTTGCCGGCCTCTATTTTAGCGGCTTTATAACGCCCACCGCACCGAGCGCTGTCAAAACCTCGCTTTCCGCGCCAGAGCCACCGCAACTTTCACCACAAGCAACAACGCCTTTCCCCGATGCATCAATTCCTGAGGCAGAGGCGTCAAAGCCGCTGGCGACGGACAATGATGCGCACGCGCCTGAGCCGCCACAGGCAGTTCCAGCCCCAAAGCCGCAAACGGAGGCTACATTAGCGCCAGTTGAAAATCAGACGGAGGCCGCCGCGGCCAGAACGCAGCCGCCGGCAGAGTCGCCCAAGATGCTCCAGCAAATGCAGGAAACGTCGAAGCCGTCGGCAAGCGCGGCGCAAGTGCCGGCCGAAACCGCAACGCCATCAATTCAGCCCGATACGCCCCCGCCGCCTGCCAAGATTGCTCCGGCTCTCCCGCTGGTCGACAAGGCTCCGGCGCCGCGCGCCGCGCAGCCAGACGCCGCACCGAGCCAAAAGCCTGAACAGCAGGCAAGCCAGCAGGCGGGGGCGAAACCGGCCGTGCCAGCTCCCGAACCGGCTGCAGGCCAGGCAGGTGCGACGAGCCCAAAGGAGCAGCAGGCCGTCCTGCCGCCGCCAAAACACCAGGCGAACCGGCCGGCGAAGACGATACCAGCAGCGCCCGTTCCCGAGCCGGCTGCACGCCAGGGGGATACGACGAGGGCAAAGGAGCAGCAGCCCGACCTGCCGGCGGCCGGAGAACCAGATCCGGCCATGGTCGCCCTGAACTTGCCCAAGCCGGAAGTTGCCCCAGTAATCGACGAGATAGCGCAACGTGTGTCGTGGGTTCGCGACTTCAGCGGCGGCGACTGTTTCTACGTCGCCGTAACCTCGATAACCGATAAGACCGCTGCGATCGAAGGATTTGGAACCGCGGTCCAGCCATTCGAGCAGATGCTGGCTGATTTCCAGGCAAAGTTCCACGTTGAGCCGGACATCAACGTGCGCCTTATTGAGCCGAGCCAGTGCGAAGTCACCAACTTTCTGCGTTTTCTGGGGCAGACTGCTGGCGAGAAGCCGCAGCTTGTTCTCGATCGAACATCGGTGCCGGACGGTACGCCGATCAGCGGTACGCTGGTGACGCGTGGCGGGCTCATTTCCAGCGTGCTGCTGATCGACCACAAAGGCATGATGTTCAACCTCGATGACCGCATGGTCGTCCACTCGGACAAGGCTACCTTCAGCATCCCGATCGGTCTCGGTGCGGCCGACAGGGCTGCAGGCAAGGCCGTGCCGCAGATCATCATGGTGATCACGGGGCCCCAGGATATCCGGGCGGCTGCATTCTCCACGCCAGTGCCAGCCTCACGGCTGCTCCCCAAAATTCTCGAGGAAATTGAGGCCGACGGATCCAAGTTCTCTGCCAGTGCCAAGTATTTCCGACTCGGCGGCTAGCATGGGCATCCGATGGAACTCCGTAGCTCGCGTTTGCCCCGCTCGTCTTCCGACCTGCTCGTAAAGCAGCGTGTTCGGCTTCGAACCTTGCTTGTCTTGAGGGGCCGGATGAGGGTTGCGGTCGTTTCGGCCGCCGCGTTGCTAGCCGTGCTCTCATGCAACGAAGCGCGCGCCGAGTTCACGGTGTGCAATCAGACGCTCGACGTCGTCAACCTCGCTGTCGGCCAGGAGGTGGACAATGCCGACCAGACCGATGGCTGGTGGACCATCGGCGCAAATCAGTGCGTGAACGTCATCCGCGAAGAACTGACGAACCGCTACATCTACCTCTACGCCACTGACGTTTTCGGCCACGCGATCCTGACCGGATCGACCGAAATGTGCATTGAGCGGCGACGTTTCTCGATACGCGGCATCGACGAATGCTGGCAGCGCGGCCATATTGCCGCGCGATTTGTCGAAGTCGATACGCTTGAACAGGTGCGGTGGACGTTTTTCCTGACCGGAAGCAGTCCGTGACGCACGCTATCGACACCAGCTTCAAGGAAAAGAAGCAAGCACGCGCTGCCCTTCGCCGGCGCACGTTTTGGCGCAAGCTTCTTGCCGGCCTCGCCACGGTTTTCCTCTGTTCGATTGCAGCCGGCTTCTATCTCACCGCGGACTACTGGTCATTTGGCGACGAAGACGAGGAGCTGCATGGGGTCGAAGGAGCCGACGATGTGCCGGCCGATGCCTCTGTTTATGTGCCTGCCATTATCGGCCTGGCGGGAGACCCGATGTGGATCACGCTCGCACCCGATTCCGGCGCCGCAACGAAAGGCCGCGTCGTTCCGCGTCCGGCCGAACTCGACCAGGCCGGGGTTTCGTCACAGATCGAGATTTTGTCCGACGTCATGCTTAGCGCCAGCGAGAAATTCATGACAACCATACCGTCGACGCAGGAGGATTTTGCGTTCTTCCAGGCACAACGAAAAACCGCCCCCGCAGCCTCCAGCGATCTGCAGAACGATCTTCAGCCAGCTCCTGGCGCCGATGAACCCGCGCCTGCTGCCGATCAACTGACCGAAGCCGATGACCCGGAGGCCGGCTGGGGTGAAACAATCGACGCAGGCGATGCAGCTCTTCCCGCGTTCCACAAGACCCAGATCGAAAACAACACCAGCGTCGCAACTGTCACGAACGAATATCAGCGGTTCGAGGCGACGGAAGATACGTTCGTGAAGATCCTCAACGACCGCAGTCTGGATAGCGTTGCGCTCGATGCACATTTCTCCGCCGACGACGCCAAGCAGGCAGGCGAGGCGCTGAAGGCCCTCTTCGGCCGGGACGGCCTTGAACCGGGCTATGTCGTGGCCATGCGTGGATACCGGCCCAACCGCGAGACGACAACGATGTCCCTCATGCAGGTGTCGATCTACGCCAAGAACGTCTTTGTCGGCACGCTGACGCGCAATGCCGCGGGCGTGTTCGTCTCCGGCGTCGACCCTTGGGTACGCGAAGATCTGTTCAACTACTCGGGCGCGCCGGCGGAAGGCGGTCACAAAGGGCAGTATCGTCTGCTCGACGCGATCTACTCGACTGCGGCACGCAACAGCGTTCCAACCGGCGTGATCGGCGAAGCGATCATGTATCTGTCGAGAGGACAGGATCTGGACGCCTTTGCAAGCGAGGACCAGCGTCTTGTGCTGATCTATTCTCAAACGCCGCGCGGCAAGGACGAAGGCGCCGGGCGCGTGCTGTATGTTGGTGTTCAGGGCACGACAAAAAGTCTCGACTGTTTCGTTTTCCAGCAGGGCGATGGCCAGTTTGCATGCGTCACAGGCGACGATCAGGTCCGCTCGCTGACGGTCACCAACGGCATGGTCACACCGGTCAACGGGGTCTTGACCTCGACCTTCGGGCCGCGCAAGCATCCAATTCTGGGCACCGTTCGCATCCATAAGGGCGTCGACTGGGCGGCGCCCGTAGGCACGCCGATCGCAGCCGCCTTCGATGGCGAAATCAGCTTCCAGGGCGATGGGGGCGGCTATGGCAATCTGGTCAAGATTTCGCACGGAAGCGGGCGCGAGACGCGCTATGCGCATATGCAGAAATTCGCAATCATGGGCGGTGTCGGCACCAAGGTGAAGGCAGGCGATATCATTGGCTATATCGGCACCACCGGACTGTCGACCGGGCCGCACCTGCATTTCGAACTCTACCAGAATGGCGCGGCGATCGACCCGCTGGGTACGGTTACTGCGGTCGCTTCGGATCTTTCCGCCGTGGAAACGCTCACTGACCGCATCGTCCATGTCGAAAGTGGCGGCAGTGCCCGTGCCAAGAACCCGAATTCTTCAGCGACCGGCGCCGGCCAGTTCATCACCAAAACCTGGATCCGGATGATGAATACATACCGCCCCGAACTTGCACGCACACTGTCGACCGCCGACCTGCTTGCCCTGCGTTACGACGCCACGATCTCGCGCGAGATGGTTCGCAATCTGGCGCGAGAGGGCGAAGCCTATCTTCGGGCGCGCGGCCACCAAATCACAGCCGGCCGGCTCTATCTGTGCCATTTCCTCGGCATGGAAGGGGCGCATCAGGTGCTGTCGGCGTCGGGTTCGGCGCAACTGAGCGCCGTGCTCGGATCAGCCGTCATTCAGGCCAATCCCTTTCTCACCGGCAAGACCGCCAGCTATGTCGTGGACTGGGCCGAAAGGAAGATGGGTCGAAAGCTCAGCCCAGCAACGACCGCGAGCCAGCAGACGACGACCACCACTGAAATCCGGCAGACATCGCCCGAGTTCGCAAAGTACAAACACGTGATCATGGCGATGCTGAGCTCCGTGCAGAACGCGCTTTGAGCCATCGCAGCCGTTCGTAAGAAAGGGTTCAAACGACTGCCCTGCTCGCGGCAAAGCCGTTGTGGCTCGAAACTGCCGCACAGTTTTCGGCGGCGTGCGCTACTCGGTCTTAATGCGCATTTCCACACGGCGATTGACAGCATCGTACGGGTTGGGGCTGCGCGGATGCGCTTCGCCCAGGCCGATCGGATTAATCCGAGCCGCCTCAATGCCGCTTGATGTCAGGAAGGACGTCACAGATTGCGCTCGTCGCTGTGAGAGCCGCTCATTGTAGTTCGCCGGACCGGAAGCGTCGGTGTAGCCTTCGACGACGAAATGGAAACTGCTAAGCCGGTTGTCCTTCAGGGCCTTGGCAAACTCCGCGAGCTCGGCGCGCGCGGTTGCGTCGAGTTCGGCCGAATCGAGTCCGAAATTGATCAGCATGTCGAGACTGGATTTGCCGGCGGGTCCCTCGTTTGGCTTACTCTTGCTCTTGCACTGCTCCTCGGTGCCGACACAAATTCCGCGCGACTTGCCAAGATCGGCCGCGCCGGCAAAAAACTTGACGATGTCTTCTGATTTCTGGACAGGGTCGGCGCAAACATGCGTTGAGAAAACCATGACCGCCAACACCAAAGGTGAACTGGCCCACCGCATAGCGGTTACTCCTGTTGAGCATCCGATATTATCAAGCGTGAACATACCAAATTCCGAAGCAATTGTCTGCGGGAAACACCGAGCCGCGCCTGTGTCGCCTTTATCACTCCGCTGCGAGTAGAGACTTGACCAGCGCCGCGCTGCGGGCTTGAGTGCTGACAGGCTCTCGATGAAAGCGTGGCGTCATGGCCAACGGGCTCCGATTCAAAACGGCACGAGATCTTTTCCTAGCTTGTCCCGCCGCTGCCCGAGACATGCGAACCCTTCCAACCGAACAGCATTCGATCGAGTTTTGCCGCGATCTCCTTGCAGGGCGCGTTCCCGAAGAGGCAATCACCTTTTGTGCCTACCTGCTGCCGGATCGGGCTGCGGTCTGGTGGGCTCATGAATGCCTTGGGCATTTGAGTGAGCTGCTCGATGAAACCGATCAACAACTGCTCGCGCTCGTCAGCAACTGGGTCAGCGAACCGGGCAGCGCCCACCATCGTGCCGCGCTGGGCCAGGCAGCGGCAGTGCCCCCTACAACCCCGGGCGCCTGGATTGCCTTGGCTGCGGGATGGCGTGATAATGGCCTTGGTGCTTGCCGATCCGTCGGCCGAACAGCAGTACCACCCGCCTCACCGCCGGGTCCTGCCGCCCATGCCGTCAATGCCGGAATTCTGGCAGGGCTGGCGCGTGTTGCACTCGCGGACCGTTTTGCCATTCTATCTGCCTTTGTCGAAATGGGTCTACAGATGGCCGAGATCGAGGCGCTGCGCCAATCAGCGGACGCATGCTAGTCTCTCATGTTCCCTGTCAGGGCTGAAGGCGAGAGGAAAAACTGGTTGGCGCGAGTGTCCAGGCGTCGCATTGGCTGAAACTGCATAGGGCCGAGGGTGGAGATCACAGATGACAGTTGATCAGATTCTCATCCGCGGATTGGCTACCGTCTTCCGTCTCTTCGTGGGGGTGCTTTCCTCGGTCTGGTGGGCGGGCATCGGGTGGATTGTGCGGGCCACCAGTCTCAGCCCTGGATGATGAGTTTCTAGCAATGTGCTGCTGCCCCTGATCGCCGCGATCTTGGTGTTCTCTGGGCGGCGTTGCGATGACGGGCACATTTGAAATCAATTCGTCAGCCAGTTCGTGCTCTCGCTTGTCAAGCGCTCCTGGCAATATGGCAAAGTGCTCCGGGATTTCTTGATCGACTTCCAATCCCAGCCGCTTGCGTACACCTGACGATTGCCTTCTAAACTGATCAATCGTCGGAAGGCTGTCCGTGCTCATAGCGAAAGCGTTCCAGCGAAGCGAAAACAACTCCTGGTAGAAATTCTGAGCGAGGTTGGTCACGTCAGCACCCGTCCTGATCGAAGTAGCGCAGAGCCTCCCTTTTTCCGGCATCAGGCATGAATGACACAAGAGCGCACCACGCTGCCTGAGCGTTCCAGACGTAGTACGTTAGACTGGTTTCTTACCGCGCAGACCGATGACCGGAGGAAACCAATCCTGTGGTCACTCTTTGTCGATCCGATCAATTTCATCAAGCAAAGATTTGTGCTCCTCCGGAAGCTCCTCTTCTAGCGGAAGATTTAGCGCCTTGCGAAGGTAGTCGCGGATGGCTTCTGACGTAATCCACCGTCTTATGAGGTCGGCGATAACCTTCTGCTTCCTTTCGTCGGCC
Source organism: Mesorhizobium sp. M0136 (assembly GCF_040322515.1). Lineage (NCBI taxonomy): Bacteria > Pseudomonadati > Pseudomonadota > Alphaproteobacteria > Hyphomicrobiales > Phyllobacteriaceae > Mesorhizobium > Mesorhizobium sp. M0136. The sequence goes on along the minus strand of NZ_JAMYTP010000011.1, from coordinate 70,978 downwards.
TCAACCATGGCCGGTCCTACATGCGAATAGGTCAGAACCTCTATGCGACCCGATTTGTTCCTAGCTATTCTTTGGTGTCAAGCAGGACCATCATGTGTGGCCAGGTTGATCAGAATTTTACACAGTTCGAGATCTGTCTCGTCTGCGTGTGGGCACAGGGCACGGAGGGCCGCTACGGCCGTTCTAAGGGACACCACGATGCCGTCCGAAGCGGCTTTAACGGCTGCGGCAATAGCTTCAGGCGTAATGCCTCCTGGCGCGGTATCCAAGATGGCCGACCCCTCAGTGCCCTAAGGTCATCTTGCCCGGAACTTAGGAGAGATCAACAAACGATTTCCTGTGGAATGGGAGGTCGGAAATATTCCGTGGAAATTCTTTAAGCGGGTGATCGGATAACTGGCTCGCGCGATGACGACCTTGTGCCCCCTAGGCTCCACAAAGGCCTGTGGGCACAGCGTTGTTATGTACCCTGGCGACGTCCTCGATCAGTTCGGTTAAGGTGCGGACCCGTAAGTCGGACCTATCCCCTATGTTTCCCACATCTTTGGTCACCCTCCCCGGCGAAGACATGGAGACCGCCCCGCTCACCTTAATGTTGACGGTAAAGGTTCTTCTAGGCGCCTTCTCCAATTCTCGCTTCCTGTAGATCTGGAAACGAATAGATGGTGTCAGGGTTTGACCTGCCGGCGCGGCGCGGTGTCTATATCGACAGCCACCTCGCCTGCCACGTCAGCCTTAGCCGCCTCCAGCGACGCAATCACGACGTCGTTTAGCCAACCCTTTGCTTGCTCGCTGAAGTCCGCCATGGGGCATCCCGTTTTCCCACCTCCACGTCGCCGACGCGCTCCTCCTGCTGACGGCGGGCCTCCTTCCCGCGCTCAAGGGCTTCTTTAAACTTTGCCATCCCTGTTGCTCCGATTTGTCATCAGGCCACCCCGCCAGATCGGCTATGATCCCATTCACTAGAACGCGCACAGTGGGGTACGTTGCGTTGGTGAAGCTATTGGGTTCGCCACTGTCCTCATCTGGCACGCTCAGAAATCTGACAACGGAATGGTGATTCTTGCCGGCGGCGCGCCGTAAACGGTGTGATTAAGGGCGTTTACGAAGATTGCGATGCTGGTCATTCGCCACCTCAGGCCGATCCGTCGATTTACAAAGCGCCGCTGCCGGCAGGCTCCCCAGCTTCGAACCACAGTCGGTAGCTCTCCCGCATGGCTCGAGCACCAGCCTTCGAGGCCAACAATGGCGAGACGTTCCAGTTCCGCGAGCGGGTGTCGCGCGGCCATTTTGGGTCGCAGACGCTCGAGCGTAGCCCGCGGTTCAACATCCGCCACATAGAAATAAGCCTCCTTAGAGGCTGTTTCGAAATTCGCTCTGGCGAGTCATATGGTGGTGGTTTCGAGAACCGGAGCAGCGGACATTTGGGTCCGTGAGAACCGGAAGCGCAGATTGGTCCCATCGCCCGTTTGACCACGAATTTTCAAACCGAAGGCCCAGATCTTACTTGCAGCCGCCTTGCGCCCACTTGGCTAGCGCCACCTTGAAGCGCGTCCCGAGCGGATGTTGCAGACGCAGCACGGACACATCGTTGGCGGCGAAATTCTTCGCCTGTTCGCACAGCCGAACCTCATCCCACTCGTGGCAGCCATTGCAGTGCTTGCCCTGCCACACCGCTTTATCGAGCCCTTCCACGGGAGCAAAGAGAGGCTTGCCCATGATCAGCTCGGCGATAGTCTTGCCGTCGATCTTTGGATCTCCAAAATCGACAGGTCGGTCGAAAAAGATCGGATCGTCCGAAGCCAGTTTCGGAATTTTCTGCCGCAGGACATTAAGCGCAAGCTGTGCCTCATCGTCGCCTGGCGAATTTGCGGTGGCGTTGCGCCCATCCGAACCGTCTTCCGCATGTTGCGGAGCGGTCGCTTCGCCGACGATCAGCGGCGCGTTGAGATCGACCCTGTGCAAAACGACCTCGGTGGTCAGCGAGACATTGATCCACGGGCGCTGCTTGCCGGCCGTTGCTTTGAAGACATCGGCGGTGACCATGTTCATCGCGTCGGTGATGGAGACGTTCGAAGCCCCGATATGGGCAAGCAACGCGGACGTGAACGGCGAATGCTCGCTCGATCCGTCATAGGCAACCTGATTGGGACTGGTGGAAAAGGCGACCAGTGTACCCGCACCGCCATTCTCGATCGGGATTTCGGCAAGCCCGCTTCTCGCTCCCTTGACGCCTGCGGCCTTTGCCAAGACTTCAGCCAGGGGATTGTCGCGACAGGCGTCGAGGAAAATCAGTCTTATGCTGGTCTCGCGCGACATTTGCCGCAAAACGAACTCGACAGGCACCGCCTCGAAATCCAGCGAAGTCTCGTCTTCCAATGCTGCATCAACCGGAAGGAGATAGTTGCTGCCCGAAACCTGCAAACCATGGCCGGCGTAAAAGAAAAGCGCAATGTCGGCGCCGCGAACCTGCTTTGCGAACTGCGCAATCGTCGTCTGGGTCTGCAATTTGGTCAGATCGAAACCGGAGACGACTTCAAAGTCCAACTTCGAAAGGCGGTTGGCAACAGCCTGAGCGTCCCGGACCGGGTTGGTCAGCGCCGGCGCATGCTGGTACTGGGAGTTGCCAAGGACCAGAGCAACACGGCGTTCCGCATTGGCCGCCGTCAATGTCAATAATAGCGAGAGCGTCGCCAGCCCGATCGCGCGCGGGGCACTGCCAAAACAGGCAATCAGATGGAAGCCCCACCGGAACAAGAGGTCCTTCCTCAGTTGACGAGCTTGGTGGCGGAAAACTCGATCCGCCGGTTGAGCGCCTTGTTCTTCGGCGTATCGTTAGCCGCAACAGGCCGCTCCTCGCCATACCCGGTTGCCGTGATCTGCGTTCGTGCAATACCCGCGGCGACGATGGCATCGGCAACGGCCTGGGCTCTGCGCTCCGACAGCAGCTTGTTGGAGGCAGGCGAACCATCGGAATCGGTATAGCCAGAAACTTCTACCTTCAGGCCTGGGCACTTGCCGACCACGCCAACCACCTCCGCCAACAGCGGGCGGCTTTGGTTGTCGAGCCGCGCGCTCGCCGACCGAAAGTAGATGGCCCCAGTGCGGGAGAGCACCGCGAACCGGTTAAGGCACTCTTCTTCGCTGAAATTCGCTTTCGCGGCATCGGTGGCGACGGGCCCGACGTCGGCAGTACTTGCCGCGACTGTCTGCACGGCCGCGGGCTTACTGTCGCCAGCGTTGAACACGAAATCGAACGATACCGAAGCGGTCGGAACAATGTTGGTCACATTGGCGGCTTGCTGCAGCTTGTCGACATTCGGCAGCAGTCCGAAGTCCTCGACATGCACGGCAACAGGCGCCTCCGAAGCGACGGAGACCATGCTGTCGCTGATCATGGTTACGACGACATTGGCCTCAAGATCCTTGTCGACGCCGTGCAGGTTGAGGCGAAATGGCAGCACTGCCTTCACCCTTCGCTTGGTCGCCAGGTCTGCAAATGCGGCAGGGTCCACTTTTGCTGTCAGTTCGGCGGACGGATATTTGAATGTTTCAAAGAAAAGGAACCGCATGCGGACATTGCGAAGGTCGACACCAGTGTCGACGGAGTTAAGGTCAAAAGTGATCTTGGCCTCACCCGTCGAAGAAAGAGTGCCGGCTATGTTCCTGATCTTGTTGGTTTCGACGATCGTATTCTTCTTGACCGACTGGTAGGTGAGCACGGAGGCGGTCGGGTCGAGTGTCCAGTTCGTCTGTGCATTGGCGCTTTCCAGCCCAGGTAACAACAGCACCGATACGGCGACGATCAGGCCAAGGGTGTTTAGGGCGAAGCAGCTTCTCGAGCCCGTTTTCCACCAGTCTCCGACGATTTCGAACATTGGACCCCCCACAGGACAACAGCCTTCCGCGTTGCAACCACGAACTATGCCGTGCCACGGAGCATAGAACAATTGTCGAGGCTTGGCGAGCATCGGCGAATCGACCGCAAGGTGTAAATTCCGCTCAGGTCCCGGGCTGCGGAAGTCCGGCAAAATGGTGATGGACGAACACTGGCTACCCAGCAGTCTTGTTGGCGGATATTGGAGCTGACTGAAGAACCCGCTACAGCACCTGCCCGTCTTTGAAGGCCGGTCACGGTGGACCAGCCCAAGTGAGGAAAAAGCCCGCCTGCTCCATCCTGCTTCTGCCGCGGACGCCTACTCCCCAGCCCGTCGTCGACGCTATTCTGTCAGTCTCCATCTCCATTCCGCGCTGAAGATGGCTTCCCTTGGCAGGTCATCAAAGCACTATCCCAATGGCTGAACTGTCCCGCGAATTGGGAGCTCCAAATTTGTAACCAAATGGCGTGCTCCGCGTTCTCTTCAACGGCGTTCGACTGTTCGCTCGCGATGCAGCCGTGGGATTTCAGGATTTCTGAATGGTCAACTGGGACACGAGCCGGCATGAAGGAAGCTTCGACTGCCTGATCGTAGGTGGCGGGCCAGCGGGCCTAGCGGCTGCGACTTACCTTGGAAGATTTCGAAGGCGAGTAATTGTTGTCGACGCAGATGAAAGCCGTGCAAAGTGGATTCCCTTGACGCGCAACTGCCCAGGCTTCCCAGACGGCATCACCGGCCCTGACCTACTTGACCGCCTCGAACTGCAGGCCACTCGATACGGCGCAAGCTTGGTCCACGACAGGATCGTATCCATTCGCAGAACGAAGGCTGGGTTTTTGGCGGGCGATTCATCTCCCATTCGTGCCCGCTCGGTGCTCATTGCAACCGGCGTTGTTGACACCCTCCCGGATCTTCCTGGCGCTACCGACATGATCCAAGCTGGCGTCTTGCGATTGTGCCCTATCTGCGATGGCTATGAAGCCATCGACAAACGGGTGGCCGTCATCGGACCGGCCGAACACGCAATGGAAAAGGCCTTGTTCATGCGCACCTTCACTCAGGATCTCACTTTGCTGATTACCGATCCATCCGAGCCCTCTCGGGACAAGCTTACCAAGCTCAAGAGGGCCGGTATCGAGATCGGCGTATGCAGACCCAATGCCGTTTGCGCCACGGGTCGGGAGGCGGTCGTGAAACTCATCGACGGCGGAACGCTGTCGTTTGACACCATCTACCCTGCGATGGGCTCGACCATCCGCTCGAGGCTCGCGGTCGACCTTGGTGCATGCTGTGACAAAGCGGGCAACCTCGTCGTAGATTCGCGCCAGCGCACCGCAGTCACCGGACTTTATGCAGCCGGAGATGTGGTCAATGAGATCAATCAGCTTGCCGTAGCATTCGGCCACGCAGCGGTCGCTGCAACCGACATGCACAACTATCTTGCAAATGGCGACGGCGAACATTGGTCCCAAGCCGAACACGGCCCACGGTGACACCAAGCGCACGGCGCCCGGCGCCGACGCCGAAAACAAGGCATGAGGAACGAAGAGGCACGGCGACCGTTCGTGATCATTGAGTTTCATCATGTTATCTTTTCAAATCCTGCTACCTCGCGCGGACATTCCGGCAGACCGTTCCCCAAACAGGAATTCGACCGGCTCAAAGAAGAACTGGCCCTGCCGTTCGCCGGCGTCACAGCCTTTTTGCAGGCACCTGCCGAAGGGTTGTGGCGGTAAGGCGGCGAGTGCAGCAATGATGAAATCATCATCTTCGAGGTGATGACGGAGGAGATTGATCTGCAAGCCTGGCGAACACGCTGTGCTGACCTTGAGCGACGCTTTCGTCAGGACGAGGTGATCATCCGTTACTCATCGATGGGCGTCGTGTAAGATGCGTAGAGGTTCGGTTCCAGCGGCGGGCAGGTTCGACGCAGGTTGACCAGAGTGGCAAAGGTGCGGCGCTCGAAGTCCGTCACACGATGCATATCAGCTCGCGGCGATCAGCAACTCTTTTTAAGTTCGGGTCTGTGACGGAATCTCTGTAGCAAGGCCCGCGTCTTCGGAGGGACGAAAGACGCGGGCCTCGACCGGCTTCACCGATCCTGCAGCCATAAGGAGTGAACTTGCTGCCTGCACCGAACCTTCGGGGCGCTCGGTTGTTCCCGCTAGTCTAGTGGAATGAAAAGCCCACCGCACATGAAGCACGGCGGGACCGATCGAAGGCTGTTTCACCAAGCTGGGGCTTGGGGTCGGGCTTGCGAGGTGCGCACGGACCATTGCCTAGACTTAGGCTCATCATCTGAGGTCCATCTACCAATCGAGGTTGGAGACAAGGGACAAGGTCATCGCGGGTCGTATCGCCGTCAAACCACCCGTACGGAAAATGCTTCGGATGTGGCCGGCACGCAGGCTTATCAATCAAGTCGTACGCCCCGTTGACTCAAATTTCGCAGGAAACATTAAATCGACTTCAGCCGCGCTAAGGGTGGCGCTGATGCGGGGTTCAGGGACGTTGCGCCGTTCAAACCAGCCTTGACCCCGCCGACCTAGGTTTGTGCCAACGCGTACTTCAACGGCTCTGCACCGACGACACGTCGACCCTCGCCCTTGGATGGCGACGTCTCGCATCTCGCATTTTGAGGGGCAAAAGCACGAGGGCGAGCTCCTCGAAGCTAGGCCCGAAACGGATAGCCCGGCAGCACCACCGTGGAACGTTTCAGAGCCGCCGTGATTCCGATTTATGGCCTGCCCACGGAGATCATCGTGCCGATGGTTCGTAAACCGCGCCATGGAGCCTGTCGGAGATTTGTTCGCTTCAGAATTCGGCGACCCGCTAACGGGCGTTATTTTGAGTTTAGCATTGCCCCGAGAAGGCCTGTTCAGTCTCAATTGCATCGTGTAGCGGGACTTAAATCGCGGCATGCAACCTCCGCCTTCTCTTCGCGTTTAGCCCCGTTCAATCCTGGCGAGTGAGAAAATGCCGGCGTTCATTCCGATTACAATTTACCTGAATTGCAAGCCAATGGTGGTTGCATCAATATCCGACGCTGCGAAAGCGCTTGAACAGCCATGGCCATACGTGGCCAAACCGCGGCGGCTCGAAGCCGTCCGAATGATCAGGGAATGCTTGGCCGGTCATTGCAACCAACAAGCTGCGATCGATGCCTTCAAGGCGGCCGCAATCGAACAGGGACTTTTTACGCAAAGGCCTTCGAGCGTAGGCCTAACGAAATTAGATGCGGTTGTTAGAGACGTGGTGTGAGCTCATACCGCTCTCGGCACCTGGACTGCAGGCAGGCTTCGCCGGCATCGCTATGCCGACGCCTTCCGCGGCGTCGACGTTCCCTGGAGAATGCGGCAGCGCTCGAGGGCGGTGTTCTTCCAAATAACGCGGTCAAAGCCGGGAGACCTGCCCATAGCTCGGAAGTGCTTCCGCCAGCTCTGCGAAAAGATGCACTCCCACGGAATACGATGGGCCGCAATGATTCCGACCGGGGCACAAACAGTCCTCGAGCTGCCCCCTAGCTGCAAGTCCGGCGAGCCCGCTCGCGTCCATCCCGGTTTGCAACGGCCAGACTTCTTGCCGACTACCACAGTGCGCATACGTTAGATTAGCCACTCAAGGGATCAAGCCGGGACTGATTGGCCGCGTAAGCACTGCGCGGCGAAGAGGGTCTACGCAACGCCTCGCGGCTGGACTTTTGGGATCAGATTGGGGTGACAGCGCCGTGCCGCACATGACCGTTGGGCGAAGCCGCTAGGCTTACCGCAAAGCAGAGTTGAGTTGTCGCAGCGCGCCTCGGGCGGCCGATAGCCTGTGCTTTTCGAAGATTGCTAGCTTCTGCTGATAAGTGATCCGCACCTTGGCGTTGCACCCGTGGCATCTGAAGTGCGCAATCGTTCTTAGTGCAGAGCCTTTCCTTACCGCCGGATGCGAGCAATTCGGACAATTGAATGTGAGCGCAACATTAGACAAGTCTTTGGCTAAACCGGCAATAGACGGCTTCTTGGCCACGCCTGCATCTCCAGCATTCGAACCCTCGAACGAGCAAGGGCTCCGGCCCGGAACATTTGCAGCAAACGTACACATTCAATTGACCCCGATTTTAATCCTCGTCATGAAGTCGGCGCCATCCGTTGCGCTCGTTCTAGCGGCCCAGCGGCTTGCGGTGAGGGTAGACCGCTGGGCCTGACCAGCGAGCCTTTGGGAGTGCTCGCTTGACTGTGAGTATATGAGCTAGATCTAATGTAATGATACATGCGAATGAAGTACGTGGCGGCAATTCCGCTGTGTAGAAGCTTAAGGCGCCCCGGAATGGTCGATGCGTCTGGCACCGCACGCCAGCACCGGCCGGCTAGAGTTCATTGAGCCTTGATGCCGACCCTGATCGAGAAGCCGCCCCACGGCGATGCTTGGATTCAGGAGGTGGAGTTCGACGGCTACGGGGCCGGCGTCGACCAGAAGCTTGGAAACCGTGCTGATCGACACGTCGGCAACGCGGAACCTTTGCTAGATATTACCTGAGCATGTCCTAGACCCACATACCTGAGCAACATGATCGCCCATTGCTGTGCGTCTGTGTTCGGTGTTTTATACTTAAGGGCGAATTTCGGCAGATCTGGCATTTTATCGATGGCAAACGCCAATCCACTTGATCAGAATTCCGACGAGCATCGGCGCGAGCGCCGCCCACGTGTGCTAAAGGGCGGGACGATCATCACCGGGATCCAGAATTCCGAGATCAGCTGCACCTTGCGCAATCAGCATGAGGGGGGCGCCGAGCTGAAGGTCGCTCGGGTTCCCGATCGCTTCTTGCTCTACGTGTCGGTCGATGGAGTTGCCTATAGATCGGAAGTTCGTTGGCGTCGCAACGACCGCATCGGCGTCAAATTCACCGGCACCGAGCCCAAACCGAAACTTCACTACGGTTGACCACGGCAAGACGAACCTTTTCTGACACTCGCCATGAATTTTGCATGTCCCAAACAGCACAAGTCGCCCGGCCATTCTCTCCGAGGATAACCCGGACGGGGACGTGAACTACACAGCGCCCTTGAAGCCGCGTTCGCGGCTCTGGTGTCCTCTTGCATCGAGCAAGCCGGAACTGATGGACACTATGGAACCCCACGACCACGGGATAGCGGCCGATATTTTGACATCGGAAGTTGCCATTGCCAGGCAGCGCATTCACCGGACCGAGCTCGCGCTTCAACGCACTGAAGAAATGCTGGCCGAGAATCTCGAGCTGCGCAGCAGGATACGAACCGCGGTCGAGGCCGCAGAACGCTTGGGTAAAGGTCGATCCTCCCAGCTTTGAAGGGCGTCGCGCGGGTTGAACTGGGCCGGCGTTTCATTCGTCGTGCCCCACCGGCCACCGGCGCCACCACTCGCGCTCAAGCACGGCGCAACCTGTCGACAGACGGCGAGCACGGTTCATCGTGCGCGGCCTGGTGCTCGGCCAGGAACCGATCGTCGTCCATGCGGCCGATGGCTTCAGCGACGTGCGTCGTAGGCGAATTCAGTTTCCTCACTAATCTCCATCCAATGATAATCGCCACACCTAGGCCTACATCCGCCCCCCAAGGTTCAAGGCCTGGCCTGAGAACACCGCTTACACGGCAGGCAATCTCCCAAATTGTACAGTTTTTCGGGAATGGATCCGTTCTTTGGCGGCGATGCGGGGAAACAACAGGTTCTCGAGATACCGATCCGCGCAATATCCTGACATGAACGCGCCGACAGTCGTGCTACCGTGAGAACGCGCCCGGCTGGTGTTAAGACGCCGATCTGGCAGCCTGCCATCAAGTGAAGAAGGAGAGTTCACCATGTCCAGGATCGATCGCCGCGCCTTGCTTTTCAACGCCGGCGGCGCCGTTATCGCCTCTACGGTTGCGGCAACGGCTCTCGTCACAGAGCCGCGACGCCGGGACCGTGAACTATCCCGCGATCTGCGGGCGCTGATCAAAGCGCACAAGCAACGTACGCGGCGCTTGGCAAGGCAATGCAAATGGGCGGCAGTAAGTGCGACCACGACAGAGCCAACCGGGCTGAGGAAAGGACGCTTCTGTCTGTATGCGCCTATGCTGCGGTGAGTGAAGGTGATCGCCGGGCCAAGGCCCGATATCTTTTAAAGATCGACGCGCGCGGCGAACTCGACCTGGCAGAGCACATGCAGGCTGTTCTTCGTTCGACGATGTAGAAGGATAGAGATCGGCTTCTCGTGTGTAAGTTAGACGTCCGCAATCTGACAAGACCTGCATGTATGTTTGAGGGCATCGCGTTGAAACACCTACAGCACTAGCGGAGAACAAGCAGTGATTTTGGGGAGGTCGCTTTGAATACTGCCCAGGTCCCCTAGCGGTCAAATGTGTCTGCCACGGGGGAGCAAAGAGCGCCACGACCGGACCTTCGTGCCAACTGTGGCGAAACGGACGCCGGCGTGGCGGCGATTGGCCGGCAGGTGGCAGTTGGCAAAGCGGCTGCGTCCAGTTCAACGACCGCTGTAGGTCCGGAAGAGGTCGTTCCTAGCCAGTAAACGAATGGCGGCTCGGCCGCTACTTGCTCGTCCCATCGATGAGACGAATGGCAACGTTCCAACTGATTGACACATAGGACGCTCGACCAGGGTATAAGCCCAGCCCATGTGCCAACCGACTCGGTCTCGCCAGGATCTGCCATTCCCGACACTTCTCCAAACCGACCTTTGCGCGAGGGACGCGTCTAGCGTCCCCATCAGTTTGCGCCATCTCGCGCCTTGGCAGCTAGGCCTTAGTTTCCAGCCACTCGCCAGCACGATCCTAATGAGACCCGATCCGCCGATTTCCATTTCGGCCGCTATGCTCTGCAAAGCGCCGCCCCCGTAGGGGCGCGCTTGACGATAGTAGGACGAAGTGGCTGGCGCCGATTCAATAACCGCGCGGTTTAGCCTTCGGTTCTGGCGAGCTTTCCGACGGGTTTGCAGCCAAGTTTGCAGATCGCCGATCTTTTATCCACAGCGACTTTCTTCTTGCCAGTGAATCGTGGCGATCGCCTTCAGCGGTCGCTCGGCTATGCATCGCAGCAATGGCATAGTCGGCTCTGTTGGTTCGATAGTCCTCTTCTTTTTGCCCAGTCATGGTTTGCTCCCAGTCCGTGGCCTCTTTTGCCTCCCGGGAGATTAACTGCCGGTGCATTCCGCGAGTCAATCGATTAAACAATGCATTCTGCACTCGCCTACATCTCATCGTTTTCGGTGATGCCGGCCTAGCCGTCGGGCAGTTTGGCCGCGGGCGAAGGGGACCCTCTTGAGCCTCGCGCTAGCCGTACCATTCTCGCGTGAAATGGCTCTGGCTCGTCGATCGCTATCGATCATTTCCCTGTTATCGATTGTGATGGGTTTGGTAGCCGAGAGGCGCTAGATTCGGCGCAAGGCACGGTCGCGAAGGCGGCGTGATGGAGACTGCCCCTGCCCTGACACCGCCGGCCTGCCGCAGCCCCCAGTCGCCGGCGACCTCAGGCAAAGCCACCAACGGCGACATGATTAAGGTAGTCGCGTGCCGCGCTGGCCTTGTCTTGCTTAACCAGAGCTTCCGCCGTCCGCACGCCGAATGCCGGTATTGGCCGAGCCCGGTGATCAGGCCATCGCCTGCTCCTTGCCTCCAGCGGAGTCGGCCACCCTGCTGATGATCTCAAGCATTCACGAAGGCGACCTGGAGTCTTGGCAACACGGCTACGCTCGACCCTTTAGAGGGTTTCCCGCGCAAGACCCGCCGTTTCGGCAAGCTGACCTTTGGACATACCGAGTCCATCCGCAACCTGCGCGACAGCGATCTTCCCAGCCCATCCTATTGGACATCACCAGCGGTTCGTTCTGAACTGGAACCTTCAAGCTTGGGTCATCCTGTCTCCCTTGCCATATTCACAAACACATTTCTTGTGCACAAAATGGCATTGTGCAACGGACTACAAGCCTCGGTCGGCTGATGGGACGTCGTTGACGCCTCATCAAAATGCCCGCGTCTCGACCGAGGATGAGGCCACTGACGCCCAACTCGAATTTAAGGCGGCCGGCGGCCGGTAGGTCCACGGCTCCGGCGACTGGCCGTCCGGTCGATGCTGGCGAGATGCGCGAGATCCCGCACATGGGACACACCGCTATGGCGACGTGGCGCCACAATCTCGAGGCGCCAGCGATAGACTGCCAAGACGGTCACCCACCCCTGCCCTGGACACCCGTATTGGAAACGATAGCGGGCGCTACTGTGACGAACAGGATATAAGGCTCTCTGGCAGCAAGCTGGTTGAGGAAAGTCCCACCGTCATGAAGCCTATGAACGAAGTGCACCTGGCCATCCTACGCAGGCACATGGTCGAGATGATTGCAATCCATGCCGACCTTGCAAGCGAAGAACTCGGCAAGGCGGCGCTCGATGAACGGGTGATGGCAGCGATGCGGCGATTGCCGCGGCATCTCTTCGTGCCAGCTTCGGTTGCACCTTACGCCTACCAGGACATGCCGCTGCCGATCGGCTTCGATAAAACCGTCTCGCAGCCGTTCATCGTCGCCCTCATGACCGATCTTCTTGCTCCCCAACCGCACGAGGCGGTGCTCGAGATCGGCACCGGCCTGGGCTACCAAACCGCAATCCTCGCGGGACTCGCCGGGCAAGTTTGGAGCGTAGAAATCATCGAGGAATTCGCAAGCCGTGCGGAGGCTCTCCTGCATGACCTCGGCTTATCCAATGTCGGCATTCGTGTCGGAGACGGGTCTCGCGGCTGGCCCGAGCACGCCCCATTCGACAAAATCCTGGTCACGGCGGCGGCTGAGCAGACACCGCCGACTTTTCTGACGCAACTCAAGCCGGGGGGACGGCTGGTACTGCCTTTGGGATCTAAAGAAGCACAGTTTCTGACTGTCATCGACAAGGATGCGGCAGGGCAACTCGAGACCCGGAAACTCATTCCGGTTCGGTTCAGCCGGCTCGAGACCGCCTAGTCTAGTGATGTGCGACAACTGGCGCGCCGCGCTTTTCCGACCCTCAATCAGATGCCAGCCTTCGCGTTTCTTTCGTCCTTGGTGAACGGGAGAAACAACCCGTCGCAGATTTTCCAAACACAAGGCAGCTTGTCTTCTGGGCTCTGCGATCCTTCTTGGCCCTCAAAACTTGAGCTGATCATCCTCCCCAGCCGCCTCCCCCGCCGCCGCTCCCGCCGCTCCCGCCGCTCCCGCCGCTCCCGCCGCTCCCGGAGCCCCCGCCCGAAGGAGGAATGACCACAGGCGCAGGAACAGGCTCCTCCTCAACCGGTATGATCACTTTCTTGGCGGCCCTCCTGGGAGCAGGCTTGACGACTTTTGACGGAGCAACCCTGCGGACGACCTTTGGCGGGGGAACCCTGCGAAGAACCTTTGGCGCGGGCGTGGCGACCAGCGGCGTCGGTTCAACCGTGGGGACCAGGGAGGTGCAACCCATGAGGCCTACCATGATGCCGGATAACGCCGTTCCAAGTATTGCCTGTTTCAATACTCTGCCTGCCATTGCCTCCTCCTCAGTCAAAACAAGTCCCGACGTGGATTGGCTTCTTCCCAAGCCCGTCTGGCCGCGTTAACCAGTTGCGTGTCCAGTGAACCCGACCCGGGAAAATTCGATTTCAGTTCCTGGCGCAGCTGCTTCAAGGCCGCTGTCTTTGGCTTCGGACCGAACTTTGCCAGCGCTCTTTGGGCGTCCGGCAGTTCCTTGCGCACATCGAGCGCAGCCGCAAACGCAAGGAAGCGCACGACAAGACCCTGATCGGCCTTTTCGCCTTTTTGCATTTCGAGAGCCGCGCGATCGTAAGCTGCGAACGGGTCACCCCGAGCGATCCCTATTTCGAACAATCGCTGCGCTTCCGCGAGGCTCCGTTCCACACCGACACCGTCCCGATACATGCGTGCGAGGCTGCCGGGCGCATAGGGCTGGCCGAGATCGATTGCCTGCTGAAACAGCGCCAGCGCCGTCTTCGGATCCTTCTCAACGCCTTGCCCAGACAAGTAATTGCGGCCGAGCAGGTTCATAGAATACATATCCTGCCGCTGCACGCCGGCTTGCAGGAACGCAACGGCGCGGGCTAGGTCAGCGGCCACGCCGTTGCGGCCCTCGGTGAAGATCGCAGCCAGATCGTTCATTGCATAGGTATGCCCCATCGCCGCTGCCTTGAGAAGCAGGTCCAACCCCTTGGCCGTGTCGGGCTTGACGCCATACCCATTGAACAAGGCGCGACCCCAGGACGTCATGCCGTAGGGATCCCCCTTGTCGGACGCCGCGGCGTAAAGCGCGTTGGCCTGTGCGCGGTCGACGGCCAATCCGGTTCCGGTCGCATACATGTAGCCTAGCTCGAACACGGCACGTACGTGTCCCTTCTTGGCGGCTTGCTCGATGGCTGTCCTGCCCTCATCGACCTTGCCTGCCGCAAGGAGCGCGCGCCCCAGTTCATAGCGGAAGCGCGCAACGTTGGGATAAGCCTTCACGGCGGTCTCGCAAAGCTCTACCGCGCTGGCGCCAATTTCGTTCGGCAGCAGGCCGGGGACGACGCCTTGCAGGTCCAGAGGTTCGCCGGCAGCCGTATCGCACGGATCGACTATCGGCGAGAGTTTCATCGTGGCTGGCTTTGAAGAGCTGCTGGCCGCCCGAATCTCGAAGCCGACCTCGACCGTGGCTTCGGCGCCGATCTGTGGCTCGTAGCGCAGTCGATCGACCTCTGCGGCCATCAGGCTCGACTGGGGCGATAGGGTTCGATCGGGCAGCGAGAGCGTTCCCGTTGTCGGATATTTCGAAACTTTCAGCGTGACAGCGGGATCTTCGGTCGGGAAGTCAAGCTTCAGGGAGACCGGACCGACGCCCATGGGAACATCGATGTCGCGGTTTTCGATCGCTTCTGCCGCACCGGTGATATGAATGCCACGCTGCAATACCTTCTGCTTCTGCTCGGCCTCGAGCGAGGCCATGATCTGTTTACCCTGTGGGCCTTCGCCGCTCTTGACCCGAAACACCAGAATGCCCTGGGTTTGACCGCCCCAATTGTCATGCGTGGCATAGGCCAGCATATCCACCTCTTCCTGCGCAGCGACACCCTTGGGAACGTCCATCTGCAAGCGCGGGAGGTCCTTGCCCTGAATCGGCACGCCCACCTCGACTGGGTTGCCGTCCAGCATCAGTCGCCCCAGGGCAGGCGGTCTTTCAATGCTCAGGGTGATCGTGCCGCCGTCGATGTCTACCGGTTCGGGCAGACCCAAGCCGACGGGTCCAACCCCCGACAGCACGACCTTCTCCAGCACCGGCGGCAGTGCGGGGCGACTGCTGCGGCGCATCAGCACGACTTCGTCAATCAGTGATGAGTTCTCCCAGGGAACTTGGAGGCCGTTTGTAGCTTCCACCACATCGCGGCGTACCGCCGCCATTACGGTGCGGATTTCCTGGTTAGGCGCTAGCGCGCGACGGGAAAACGCCGCCGAAAACGGGCTGAGTTCGCCGGCCCCGTCATACGCCGCCGCCCCGGGTTCGGTGGCAAATGCAATCAGTGTGTTCAGCGAGCTTCTGACCTGGGCGAGCCCGGCGTTACCGGTGGCAATGAGCTGGTCTCTCAGCCAGTAGTTCTTGCGCGGAAACGGATTGTTGCGGCAGGCATCAAGGATGATCACCTGGATCTTCGATTTCGAACGCAATTGTCCCAGCACATCGTTGAGCTTGATGGCCTGGACCTCGATGTCCGCCGCCTCCTTCAAGGAGGCATCGACCGGGATCAGGAAGTTTTCGCCGCCGATCTGAAAACCGTGGCCGGAATAGTAGACGACCGCCAGGTCGGCGCCGTCAACGGCGGCAAGATAGTTGCGGAACTGTTCTTCGAATTGCAGCTTCGTCAGATCGCTTGCGACGAAGACCTCGAATCCTGCCAGTCGAAATGTTTTCGACACGTCCTCGGCATCCTTGACCGGGTTCTTGAGCGCGGGGAATTGTCGGTAGTCCGAATTGCCGATGACAAAAGCGACCCTTCGGTCGGCGCAAGCGTCAAAAGTCGTGAAGCTCGCAAGGAGGAAGGCTGCGACGATTGCGCAAAGTCGGAGCATGGCAACCCCATAAACGCTGTTACCTCGCGACCACAAGAACACCGCATGGGGTAGCCAGGTCCGTTAGAGAGCATGCAATCTGCCGGGACAAAAAAGGGAGAAAAGCCGTCGCGGCAGCGGGCATATTTCTCACTTGATCAAGTGCTAAATTACATCAGAGACCGCATATCTGCAACGTCTGTCAGACGGCGCCGGCTATCCGATCACTGCCCGCCTCGTCTGGTTCTGGGGATTTACCAATCTCGATTAGGCCTGATCTCGGTATCAGCCCCTCCTGTCGGGTAGATTGCAGGTCCAAAGTGGGCCGTTTCCACGGCCGGGTCCGGAGTTTCTACGCTGATGCACACGCCTGCTTCCATACCGCTGGACGATGACAGCTTCGAAGATGTTCTGAGGGCAGAAACATGTCGAATCGTCAATCACCACCGGCTGGAAACAGCGAGGTTCGGGGTAACACAATGCGGCTGCGCGGCCTGTTGGCTGCGGCCGGTGCTACGACTGCCATGGCGTTCGGATTTGGTAGCCTAGCGCTGACATCCGTTTTTATCAGGCCGCTTGAGGCGGAGTTTGGCTGGTCGCGAGCCGATATTAGCCTTGCCTACACGCTGTCAAGCGTCGGCATGGCCTTGGGCGGGCTGTTCTGGGGCCGGTTGTCCGATCGCCTGAATACCAGAAACCTGCTGTTCATCGGCTCGGCAGGTATGGTGATAGCGCTTGCCGCGATGTCCTTCGCTACTTCGCTCTGGCAGATCTATGCCGCCAATTTCGCGCTGGGCGGGCTCGGCTTTGCCTGTCTTTATGCGCCGGTACTTGCGGTAACCGGGCTCTGGTTCGACCGCCGCCGGGGCCTCGCGGTGGGGACCGTCACAGCAGGAGGAGCCCTAGGTCAAGGCATACTGCCGTACGCCGCGAATGCCTTGATTGATGGCGTCGGCTGGCGCTTCGCATATGCGGTGATGGCGGCGGCGACAATGGCTGCGCTGGCGATCCTTCTGCCTGCGGTTCAAAGGCCGCCCCTCGGCGACGTTCTTCCCGTCCCCGTGCGTTTTTCAACAGAGCCAGCTTTCCAAGGTGGCCGGATTTCTCCCGTGGCGCTCCTGTCTGCGGCAGCCTTTCTCTGCTGCGCCTGCATGGGGGTCCCGCTGATGCACCTCACGAGCTTCGTCACGGCCGTGTGCGGATCTTCGGATGTCGGATCGCTCAGCCTGTTGATCGCGATGCTGTTCGGCGCCGCCGGGCGGATCGCATTCGGGCTCCTCGCCGACCGGGCAGGCAACCTTGCTGCCTATGCACTGGCATCTTTCATTCAGACCGCATGCGTTGCGATTTTTCCCGCGCTAGACCAGCAGCTGAGCCTCTTGGTGCTGTCGGCAGTCTTCGGTTTTGGTTTTGCTGGAAACATGACCTGCCTGATCCTCTGCGTACGCCAGTTTGTGCCAGCCGAACGCTTTGGCCAGTCACTCGGCACTGTCATGCTGATCGCCTGGGTAGGCATGGGCATGGCCGGCTATTTCGGCGGCTTCGTCTATGACCACTTCGGCAGCTATAGGCCCGCTTTCCTAATTGCATCTGCCGCGGGCGCAGCCAATCTGGCCGTGCTGGCTGTATTGGCGTCGTTCGGTGCGAGAGCGCTGGCCCCATGCGGCGGCGGACTTCCAGATCCTGCAGTGGGCCACTGATTTCAAGCGTTGGAATCGCTGAATTCCACGTTGGGTCAAACGCTGCAAACCTCGGCTTTCCTGCCAATTCAGAGATCAAAGGGACGGAATGCCGCCGTCGCTAAACAAGGACCAACTGAGATGAGCCCAATCCACGACAGCATTCTCGACACGATCGGTGACACGCCGGTCGTGCGCCTTTCGCGCATAAACAACGGCGCCGCCTCGCTCTATGCCAAGATCGAAGCGTTCAATCCTGGCGGATCGGTCAAGGACCGTTTTGCCGCCGCCGTCATCCAACAAGCGGAGCGTTCTGGATTACTTCGACCTGGCCAGACCGTGATCGAGGCGACGAGTGGCAACACAGGCATTGGGCTCGCCATGGTTTGCGCCACGAAACGCTATCCTCTTGTTATCGTCATGCCGGAAAACGCCAGCCTCGAACGCCGCAAGCTCATGCGTTTCTTCGGTGCCAAGGTCGTGTTGACACCTGCCGTCGAGCGTGGCAGCGGCATGCTGGCCAAGGCGATCGAGCTGGCCGAAACGCACGGCTGGTTCCTCTGCCGGCAATTCGAGACGCCCGTCAACGCCGATATTCATGCCCGCACGACAGCGCTCGAAATTCTCGCGGCTTTTCAGGACCGTCCACTCGATTACTGGGTCACCGGCACAGGGACCGGCGGAACTCTTGCCGGTGTGGCGCGAGTGCTCAAGCGCGAGCGGCCGCAAACGCGAATCATCGTGTGCGAGCCCGATAATTCGGCACTGCTGTCGAGCGGCATTCCCCAAAGCTTTGACGACCACGGACTGCCGACACGAGCGCACACCCGCTTCCGGCCACACCCGATGCAGGGGTGGAGCCCAGATTTCATTCCGCAAATTGTAGGCAATGCCATGGCCGACAACCTTGTGGACGAGATCCTGCCCGTTTCCGGTGCCAGCGCCCTAGAAGTCGCACGCCGGCTTGCGAAGGAAGAAGGAATATTGGCGGGCATCTCCGGCGGAGCAACCTTGAGCGGGGCACTGGAAATCGCTCGGCGCGCCGGCCCGGACCAGAGCGTGCTCTGCATGTTGCCTGACACAGGCGAGCGGTATCTCAGCACGATCCTGTTCGATCATATCAGCGACGAAATGTCGGAGGCCGAGGAGGCGATCTCTCACTCTACACCCGGCTACCGCTTCGACCGGCCGCCATCCTTCGCGCTGTCATCGGCGCCCGCGAACGACATCCAAATCGATCCGTCGGCGCATGAGTTTATTGATGAGGCGATCAATGATTTGGAGCACCCGGTAGTCATGTTCGCTCTGACATGGTGCGAATTCTGCTGGACGGTAAGAAAGCTCTTCGATCGTGCCGGAATCGCCTACAAGTCCATCGACATCGATACCCCGGAATTCCAGAAGATCGGCCTGGACGGAGAAATCCGAAAGGCCCTGAGAGCCCGGATTGGCTCGCCTACAATTCCGCAGGTCTTTGTCGGCGGCGAGCATCTCGGTGGCTGCCTGGATACACTTGCAGCATGGCGAGACGGCACGCTCGGCGCCCGGCTGGAGTCTATTGGCGCAAACTACACACCCGGCGCATGTGCAAATCCCGACAGCCTGCTGCCCCGATGGATGCGCGCGGCGGCGTGAGACGCATCGTCGCTACCAACCCAGAACGAGCCAACACGGACGCCATCCGCTTCCGGCTCGGCTTCATGTAGACTTTTCCGTGCCGACCTCCCCGAAGCGAGGAGCAAGTCAGATCGCTCGCGTTTCTGAAACGAACGGTTTCGGCAGCGGCACGAACTTGATACAATCTACCGCTAATTTAGCAGGCGCACTGGGATCGGCAAAGTGTCGCTCGAAATTCGCCTCCTCGGAGATCTGACCGTCCTTCGCCATGGCGAGGTCGTTTCCTTGCCGCGTTCGAAAAAGACGCGGGCGCTGCTGGCCTATCTTGCGCTTGTCGAGCGCCCGCAGCGGCGCGAGCGCCTTTGCGAAATGTTCTGGGAGGTACCGGACGATCCTCGCGGCGCTCTTCGCTGGAGTCTCTCCAAGATACGGCAGGTCGTCGACCTCGGGCGGGGCGAGATCCTGCAAGCCGACCGCAACGCAGTTCGCCTGAACACCAGCCAAATGACGCTGGACATCGCGCCTCTCCGGGGCCTCGGCGCTCGCGACATAGAGGCCCTTGAACGGGAGCAACTGGAGGCCCTCGCCCGAGCGTTTCGCGGACGTTTCCTGGATGACCTTTCATTGCCGCGCTGTCCGGAATTCGAGGCCTGGCGCATTGCGACTGCCGACGAACTACACGTGACGCGTCTGCGCATCCTTCGCGTGCTCGTCGACCGGCTGGCGGATGATGACCCTGCTCGGGCGCTTCCGTACGCGCATGACCTGCAGGCGCTGGAGCCCGAGGACGGCGCACTTCGAGCCGACATCCGCCGTCTAAGCGAGGCTGCACGGCAGTCCGCCATGGTCCAAAGCAGCGCCACGAGAACGGACACTCAGATCGCTCCCGCGGGTGAGACCGTCACTTCGACGCAGGTTCTGCCTACGCCGGAGATGCAGCTTGCTTCTCCGCCGGAAGTGGTGCTTGCGCAGGAGATCCGCCGGTGCACGACACCCGACGGCGCGCGCCTGGCCTACGCATTGAGTGGTCAAGGTCCCCCTTTGGTGAGGGCCGCCCACTGGATGTCCCATCTCGAGCTCGAATGGGACAGTCCGGTGTGGAAGCATTGGATCGAGGGCCTCTCCGCGCACTACCAGCTGATACGCTACGACCAGCGCGGCAACGGCCTATCAGACCGGTATCCCGCCGACCTTTCCTTTGATGCCATGGTCGCCGACTTGGAGAGCATCATCGATGCCGCTGGTCTGCGCCGCGTATCCCTGCTTGGCATTTCCCAAGGGTGTGCCGTCTCGATCGCCTATGCCGTAAGGCATCCTGAGCGCGTGGCGGGAATGGTGCTGTATGGCGGATTTACCAAGGGCTGGCGCAAACGAGGCAATCAGCGCGAAATAGCGCGTCGCGAAGCCATGGGAGCGCTGATACAGGAGGGCTGGGGCCAAGACGACCCGGTATTCCGCCAGATGTTCACCTCCCTCTTCATTCCGGAAGCAACGCCGGAACAGAAGAATTGGTACAATGAGCTGCAACGCAGTACCGTCTCGCCGGAGATTGCCCATCGAATCTTCGAGGAAGGCGCCGTCATCGATGTGGACGACCTGTTGCCCCGAGTTCGCGTTCCGACCCTGGTGATGCATGCCATTGGGGATGCCGTCATTCCGTTCGATCATGGTCAGGCAATGGCTGGGAAAATCCCCGGCGCGCGTTTCGTGGCGCTCGATAGCGCCAATCACGTGCTGCTTGGTCACGAACCGGCGTTCGCAACCTTTGTGGATGAAACGCGTCGTTTTCTTGCGGACCCCGAACAGACGCAGCAACTCGCGGGTCCTCCGGCGTCCTTGGGAATCAACCGCTCTCGGCAGTACATAACCGTGCTTGCCGCGGAAGTGGTCAGTCCCATGCATCTCCTCGAAACAGAAGATCCGGAGGTGGCGATCCGCGAATTCCAGCCCCTCGAGGATCGCTTGATACAGGTCGTGGAGAGCCATGGCGGTACCATCACATCGTCTGCTGACGGGACAATCACGGCAGCATTCGGCCTTGCTCGCGCCACAGAGGATCACGCGTATCTTGCGTGCCGCGCCGCGCTCGCGGCTAAGCTAGCCGTGGAGGAGCTCTCCCACGGCGGCACCCGGTTGAGGGCCGGAATGGACACCGGCGAGGTCATCGTGCGGCAACAATGGACGAGCGAAGGCAGCAAGGTTGAACTGGCCGGCGCCGCGCCGCGTGCAGCCAACCGGCTGATGCGTGCCTTGCACCGTGCGACGATCGCCGCAACGGCCCGGGCGCGCGCAGCCGCCGGAGGCTATGTGCAGATGCACCGCTTAGCGCATTCGGAGCATCCGCAACTTGGCCGTGACGAACGTATTTACGAACTGTTGGGCGAGAACCACGCTCTGTCGCGCTGGCACCTGAGGGCCAACCGCGGCCTTACCGGATTGGTGGCGCGCGAGCTTGAGCTCAAAATGCTTCTTGCAACTTGGCGCCGGGTCAGGGAGGGCCACGGCCAGATCATTGGCATCGTCGCCGATCCCGGCATGGGCAAGTCGAGACTTGCCCACGAATTTCTCTCCCTCGACGAGGTTGCTGGTTTTACTGTCCTTGAATGCGGCGGTCTGGAGTTTGATTCATCGGTCGCTCTGGGCACTGTAAAGAAGCTGTTGCTCTCGGCTTGTGGCATTCGCGGCGAGGACGGCTTGGCGGACGCCCAGCGCCTGTTTGCCCTTAAGCAGGCGGAACTGGACCTGGATCCACGTCATGCGGCGCCGCTTTCATTCCTCGCGGACCTGCCGGTCAACGATTCTGCGTGGCGGCATCTCGATGCGCGGGAGCGGACCTCACGGGTATCCGAGGCGATGAGCGCTTTTCTGGTTGCTTTGAGCCGAGCCTCGCCCGTCGCCATGCTTATAGAGGATCTGCACTGGATCGATGCTGAGAGCGAGGCCGTGGTCAACAGGCTGGTCGAAGTGATGGGCGCCAACCGCATCATGCTTCTCGCCACCTATAGGCCGCAGTACCGGCATGAATGGAACCGCCGCGGCTATTTTCAGCAGATGAGGCTGGAGCGGTTCGCGCGGGACGAAATGGACCAGTTCCTTACCGAATTACTGGGATCCGATCCCAGCCTGGGTGAACTGCGGAAAACACTTGCCGAGCGGGCCGAGGGCACACCGCTCTTTCTGGAAGAAATGGTGCGCGGACTGGTTGCGGACGGTGCACTTGTCGGCCATTCGGGCCGCTACGAGCTCAAGACGCCGGTGGACTCCATCACCATCCCCTCGACGGTTCAGTCGCTCATCGCCGCACGTATCCAGCAGCTGGGTGACTCGGAAAGGCAGGTACTCCAAGTCGCTTCGGTTATCGGTAAGAATGTTCCATATCCGCTGCTGAGCGCGCTCTCGCCGCTGCCGGATGCCGAACTGGAATCATGCCTGGCCAAACTGCAGAGTCTGGAATTCCTGTTCGAGGTCCAGAGCTATCCTAACGTGGAATATACGTTCAAGCACGCCTTGACGCTCAAGGTGGCCTACGAATCCCTGCTGGCGGAGGACCGAAAAAAGCTGCATCGGGGTGCACTGCTTGCGATGGACACGCTCTATGCCGGATCGCTGAACCATCACGTCGAGGAAATAGCGGAGCACGCGCTTCGTGCCGAGGCGTGGGAACCTGCCGCGGACTATCTGCTGCAAGCGGCGGGTCGGGCTGAGGAACGCTCGGCCTATTCCGCCGCCGTCCAGTTCCTAGAACGCGCCCGCAAGGCGGTCGCCGCGTTGCCCCGAAATCCGAAAACTCTCGCCCAAGCAATAGCCCTGCGGGTGCGGATGCGGCCTGCCTACGGCGCCCTGGGTGCCTATCGGAAGGCGCTGCCGCAGCTGTTGGAAGCGCGCGAACTGGCCATGGAACTGGGCGATCCGCAACTCATCTCCGAGGTGCTGCTCCATTTGAGCTATCTCAACAGCTCCCATGGCCGCTACGAGGAGGCGCTGGAACCGGCCGACACACTCAAGCGCGGCGCCACGGCAAATGGCGTGCAGCGCTGCATAAGCGAGTCGGATCTGGCCGCCTCACAGGCGCTTCTGATCCGCAGCGAGGCGCGGCAGGTGCTCGAGCGGCTTGTTCCGCATGAGGAGAGGTTCACCAAAGCTTGGCGTCTGGAGCGTTTCGGACAGCTCGGTGCGCGAGCGGTTTGGTACCTGGGGCATCGCGCGCAGGCCGAAGCGCGCCTTGGCCGTTTCGACGATGCGGAGCGTTCGCTTGCCGAACTCCAGAAGGTCGCCGCCGAAGTGGCGCGCCCGATCGACAGCTGCGCTGCCGCCTATTTCACCGGTGTGGTGGGTGTCCTGCGCGGGCCCGAGCCGGAGCTTGTCGAGGCGTTGCAGTTGTGGTCCTCCGAAGCTGCGACCAGCGCATCAATCCTTCTGCGGCCATGGCTGTTGACGATGCTTGGGCACGCGGAATTCCTGCTCGGCCGCAACTACGACGCGGGCGCCACCTTGCAAATGGCGGTGACCGAGGCTGAGCGGCTCGATCTTGCCCAGTTCGAATGTCACGCGCGCGCGGTGCTCGCATGCGTGCGTGCGCGCCTGTGTGAGCCAGAAGCTGCGGCCAATCTGGGCCATGCGCTCGAGCTTGCACGGGGACGTGGCGATCCGTGGAGCGAGATCATCGTACTGCGCGGTATTGCCGAGCTGAAACCTCCCAGATCAGCCATGAGCTGGCTCGAACAGGCCTGCAATCTTGCCAGGCGGGTTGAATTGCGGCCGGAGCTTGCCCGCTCCTTGTTGGCTCTCGGCCTCGCGAAGCGTCGCGGTAAAATCGCTAGCGCGGATGCCGCTCTCGCGGAAGCGGGCAGGCTCTACTCAGAAATGCAGATGCGCGAGGATTTTTCCGACACAGAGGTCCCGGCCGGAAAAATCGCGCGCGATCGCATAGCCGCTACGGTGTGATCCCCCGCACCCAAGGATCTGCTTCGAAGGTTTGCGCTGCCCTTAGGGCAAGCAAGTCGCGGTCACGCGGCTCGCGATCGTGCGGTGTTGTGCAACAATATCCCACGGACCAAACGATCCGCCACCAGATTTGCGTGGGTCAGCGGCCCCATATGTCCGGCGCCAGGAACAATCGCCCCGATCGCAGTCGGAACACGGGAAACGAGTTCCCGGGCGATGAGCTGCGTTGGAACTGGCGCAAATTCGCCACGCAATACCAGGACCGGAAAGCCAAACCGGGCATATTCGCTTGCTGGCGTCGATTCATGGATCAATGCCTGGAAGTCCAGGCTGGCCTTCGGCAGAAACCGCACAAGCGCCACCTGCAGTTCCGGCTTCATCGCAGCGAATGCGCCGTCCCCACCCCAATAGTCGATAAAACGAGCTGTCGCGGTCTGGTAACGGCCGTTGATCAGGCCGTCTTGAACGGCGCCTGTGATCCCCAAGATCTCACCCAATGCCTCGTGCCCCTCCGATTCCAGCTCGCGCAGCAGGTGAAAGGCAGAGGGCTCATAAAGCGAGAGGCTGGCTATTCGATGTGGACGCTTCGCAGCTATATGCAGCGCCAATCCACCGCCATAGGAATGGCCAACAAGATGCACAAGTCCCTCATGGCGATCGATCATTCTATGATGGCAGCGGCTTCGTCAGCCAAACGGAAAGCGGCGGAACCAGTCCAGGTTCCGCCGCCCGGCGCGCCGATCAGATCGGGTGCGCTGAACCGGAACGTGTCGTCGAGCCGCTCCAACAATGCGCGCCATTGTCGTCCGCTGCCGCCCGAACAGTGCAGGGCGATTACAAGCGGTGCGTTGCACGCCTCATGCAAGACATTGAACGTCGATGCGGCGGTCACCGAGCCCCGCCCTCCTCCTCCTTCGAAGGACGCATCCGACGGCTGGTATCACGCCTGCCAAACGAGGTGATCGAGTTGATTTCTAAGCGGGTGACGCCGACGTCGCGCAAGATGTAGTCTGGCAACTCGTAAAGCTGCCGACGATCCCCGTGGATGCGAATGAAACGCCAGACTGCGGCCAACATTGTTCCGCCGGCCCCGCGCAAACCTCGCGTTGTGGTGAGGGGCCCGGATGGATTTACCATTGCACTCATTGTTTTCTCCATTGGTTGCGGGCCGCTGACTGCGGCGCCAGTGGGGACCTTTGTCGGGGTCGGCCGTGTGCCTCATCGTTGAAGGCAGCGTGGATTTTTGCCGCGCCACCGTTGTATTGGGCGGTCAGGCCGCGGCTCGGTGCGGAGCAGCGAGAAACATTGCCAGGTGCGCCGTCAGCGCCTCGGCATCGCGGCCGACACCGTCAAGGAAGCTGGAGCTTCGATGACGCATGAAATTGAGGCCGAGCACGTAAAGTCCCGGGTACGGACAGACGCCGCCATCGTTCAGGATTTCGCCCTGGGCGTCGAAAACATCCAGCTTCAGCCATGGGTATTCCCGGCGATAGCCGGTGGCCCACATGATGGTCCCGATACCCTGGTCGATGAGGTCGATTTCGGTCGCCTCGGCGCTCAGAATCAGGTTCGGAATGGGAAGCGGATCGATTGGGCAGCGGCCCTCGCTCGCGGCCGCGCGGTCTATCTTGGCCAGCACCCGCCTCAGCCTGCGTTCCGCCGCCGTGGTCGTGTCAGCGAGATCGCCGTCGAACCGAATGCGTGTATCGCCAGCAGCAGCCGCTCGACCGACAAGACGAACGCCTTGCCCCTCGAGACCGGCAAGGTCGAGCGTCCTGCGTTCGGGTGTGCCTATCAGCTGTAACGAGGGCTGCCGTCTTGCTGCATCAAGATCCGGAACTTCAGCGACGGGCTTGGCAAGCATTCCCAGCCGGTCGAGCCACCACATGATGTCGTGCCCGCGGTAAAGCCTCGGTAGGCGTGTATGACTGCCGACCGACAGGGTCACCGGGCGCCCGGAGCGATTGATCTCTTCCGCAAGTTGTATGCCGGTCGCCGAGGCCCCGGCCACGAGAACGCCACCCTGAGGCAGTTGCTGAGGATTGCGATAGCCCCGCGGCACGATCTGCCTGATACGGGGGGAGATCTGCCTCGCTATTGACGGAATGCGTGGCCTATCGCTGTATCCGGTCGCGACCACGATCGCACGCACACTCCATTGGCCGCGATTGGTCAGCAGCCGGAAGCCTCTGTCGATCCTTTCGGTCGAGAGCACCTCCACGCCGCCCTCTATCGGTGAAGTTGTCGAGCGCGCGTAATTCTCCAGGAATGCGACGGTCTCGGCCGTTGTCATGAAGCCATCGGGGTCGGCACCGCGATAGCTGCCGCCGGGCAGGCGCGTCATCCAGTTGGGCGTGAGCAGGCGAAGGGAATCCCACCTTTCACTGCGCCAGCGCTCAGCGATCCGGCCGCGCTCCAGCACGACATGGTCGATGCCGCTTTCGCTCAGACAATGGCTCATGGCGAGACCCGCCTGTCCGGCGCCGATGACGGCCACGTCTGTGCGCTGCATGGAATCTGCACCTTATATAGCGGGGCACCAGATCGCCGGCGCCATCCTTTCCTGGACGAAGCCGGCGATGTTGCTTCGATCAGAGATCAGCCTTTCACGGCAACCGAGATCGGCACGCCGTTGGTCAGTACGTCGAACACCGCGGAACGGGCACGCGACTGCATTACGATCTCCTCGAGCTTCTCGGCAGGAGCATCGCCCTTGATTTTGAAGGAGACACGGATGCCCTGATAGCCGTTGCGGACTTCATTCGAGATGCCGAGGATGCCGCGAAGGTCGATGTCGCCTTCCACTGTCGCTTCCACCTGATGAAGCGTCACCCCACGCACGGCCGCAATGTTCGCAATACCGGCTGTAAGGCATGAAGCAAGCGCGTGGAGAAGATATTCGACCGGCGTCGGGCCGTTGTCGGCGCCGCACAGGACCGCTGGATGGTCGCTATCAGCCTGGTAGGCCATCGCGTGGGACTGCTCGGCGCCGGCTCCAAAGAAGTTGGTCATCGTGCTGCTGCTGTGGGTGCCCGCAATCCACCGGCTTTTGGCACGGAACTGGAACTTGGCAAGCTCCGGCTGGCCCGCGACGGCGTTTATGGTGGCCAGAAGGGTGGGCGTGTCAACGCCGTTCCTCGGCTCCCGCGGCGCCTTCTTCATGGAAGCCTTTTCCATGACCATTGTATCGTCCTGCATGTCATTCACTCCTGAGTTCGGATGTTGCGCGACCGGGATCGCCCCGGACGGCTAAACCTCGGCCGTCAGCGTTTGATGTGCAGTGGGAACGACAGTGGGAAATCGAGAGGTTTTTTGCACAGCCAGTCGTGAACAGCGCCAGATCCGCAATCCAGCGAAACGACGGGCCTTCAAACGCTTGTTTCCCCGCAAAGCTGCGATCACCCGCAAGCGCCGAGAAGGCGTGCCAACCGAAACCGCAGGAGATCAGACCATGTCTCGTTCATTTGGGATAGAGGCCCGCCCGTCCTCAACCGACTGGGCAGTCATCGTTCGCACCAACCAAGGCTGAGGTGCTTGCCCACATTGCGAAGATCCACACGTATGCGGGCCACCTTAAATCGCCCCGATCCCGGGAAGAGAATACGAGACCTGTCGCGGCGGGAGTGCAGATCGGTCTCCTGTCGACGACAGCAAATGCGCGGCGGTCGTCGCGCGGCCTCAATCCGGAGATCGCGACGGCGGCGAAAGCATCCTCGGCCGGCTGGCGACGGGCATTGCGCTGATCGTCGACAGGGGCTCCGCTTGCCATCTTAGGCGTCACGACGACGAGTCCGGCTTTGATCCACCGCAAATGTCTTTCCAATGGATGATGAGCGCGCCCATGCCCCGCGGATATCTCTCGTCAGTTGCTGCCCGACGCGATCACACGAACACCGCCCTGTATTTGGCCAGAACGCAATTCAAGCGAGCGCACAATCACGGCGCACGTGCTGGAATTGCTCCCGCCTCGCACTGGTAAGTTGTTTTTGAACCTGATTGGAAAATTGTAGTCTTCGTGCTACATATTGACGTAATTTGTAGCGCGAAGGTATCAAAATGCCCACTCCCCACAACCCGCCAGCCGCCGTCAGACGCGCCCTGCGCAAGCTGGGAGCGGATATCCATGACGCGCGGCGGCGGCGGCGGCTTCCAATGGCGGTGGTGGCCGAGCGGGCCTTCACCTCGCGCTCGACATTGCAACGGGTCGAAGCTGGCGACACGAATGTCAGCATCGGCATATATGCCGGCGTTCTTCAGGCGCTCGGCCTGCTCGATGGCCTGAGCCAGATCGCTGATATCGCCAACGACACCGTCGGTCAGACGCTGGCGAGCGCCGATCTACCAAAGCACACGCACCTCAGGCGGCCGGCCAGGACGTCTCGCGATGGCTGACTTTGAGGTCCATATCGATCTTGGCGGCCACACCCGCCCTGTCGGCCTGGCGAGAAGCAATCGGGTCCGCGGTGCGGAAACGATCCTCTTCGAGTATGACGCTGCATGGCTCGACGACCCGGACCGGTTTTCCCTGGAGCCGGCTCTGGCTCTCACCCGTGGCGCCTTTGCTCCGCCTGCCGGGCTGGCTACGTTTGGCTCAATCGGCGACTCGGCGCCTGATACCTGGGGGCGACGCCTCATGCAGCGCGCCGAGCGGCGTCTCGCTGAACGTGAGAAACGTGCCGTTCGCTCTCTCACCGAGAGCGATTATCTTCTCGGCGTGGCGGATCAGACACGACTTGGCGCGCTCCGCTTCCGGTTGGTCGGCACCGAGCTATACCTGGCGCCGATCCGTGACGGGGTCCCTGCCCTCATCGAACTCGGCCGGCTGCTGCAAATCACCGAGCGAATTCTACGCGATGAGGAGACCGACGAAGATCTGCAAATGATCTTCGCACCAGGTTCTTCCCTAGGCGGAGCGCGGCCGAAGGCCTCGGTTATTGACCAACATGGCCACCTCGCGATCGCCAAGTTTCCAAAAGAGACGGACGACTACAGCATTGAGACCTGGGAGGAGATCGCGTTACGCCTGGCTGGCCAGGCAGGCATCGCCACGCCACGACACGAACTGATCGAAGTTGCCGGCAAGCCTGTGATGCTCTCGACGCGTTTCGACCGTGAAGCCGCGATCCGCGTTCCATTCCTGTCCGCCATGGAGATGATGGGTGCCCGGGACGGCGAGCGCGGCAGCTACCCTGAGATGGTCGATGCGCTCACCCAACATGGCGCGCAAGGAAAGACCGACGCGCATGCCCTCTATCGCCGTGTCGCCTTCAACGTGCTGATTTCCAACGTCGACGACCACCTGCGCAATCACGGCTTCCTTTGGCTGGGAAAGGCAGGATGGTCGCTATCGCCTGCCTACGATCTCAATCCGGTCCCGACGGATCTCAAGCCGCGGGTTCTGACGACCAACATCGATCTCGATGAAGGGACGTGTTCGCTTGATCTTCTGGAGACCGCCGCCGGGTTCTTCGCGCTGACGCTCCCGCAGGCGCGAACGATCATCAAGGAGGTCGCCGTGGTGACGTCGACCTGGCGCGATGTTGCCAAGGCCGTGGGGGCGCGACCGGCGGAGATCAACCGGATGGCGAGCGCTTTCGAGCATGACGATCTCAAAAGGGCTCTGGCGCTCTAGGCGCGCGGCGCGCGTCCCGGCCTTCGACTTGCTGCAGCCATGTTCCTGGCGAGCCCGACCAGGCGCAGGACAGCCCGCTTTGGATTCGATTCGAGCCAAACGCCCCTGATCGGGCTGACGCTGTTTTTCCCGCCAAGCGGTTTCCACCGGGCGGAATCGATGGAAGCGGTCCTGGCATAACTCGCCTCGGCCAAAGTGACGCCTTGCCCCAGCTGCACCTGAAAGATGACGGTGGCCTGGTTGGCGCGACATGTTTGAAGGGCCGGGCCGCCGTCGGCCGTGATGCGTTCGAGCAAGCACAGATTCAACGGCGGTCCTTCCAATCCGACCGGAACGAGCAGGCACATATCGGCAAGGTCAGCCCAGGTGAGGAAGGGCTTCTCGACAAGGCAATGAGACGACGGCAGGAGCACGAAGAGACGTTCTTGCCAAAACACTTCGCTGCTGCAGAATCTAGCGGCGCCAATATCGTGCGTGAACACGATGTCGAAGTGCCTGCGGCGTATGGCTGCCAGGCACTGCCCGGATGGGACATCTTCAATGGTCAGGCTGACGTCTGGGTACTTCTCGCCGAAACGATCGATGAGGCGCTTAAGGAACTCACCTCCCGTCACCCAGCACAATCCAATGCGCAGCGTCTTGGCATCGTTGTTATCGCGGACCCGCTCAGCGAAGGCCTCCAGCAGCCCCTCGTAGTGAGCGCGCACAATTTCGATCCAGGTTCGGCCGGTCTCGGTCAAACGAACGCCGCGCACATTGCGTTCGAAGAGCTGCATTTCCAGAAGCTGTTCGAGCTTGACGACGTTGCGACTGACCGAGGATTCCTGGACCCTCAGGACTCTCGCCGCCTGACGCAGGCTGCCATGATCCATCGCCGCAAAGGCGTATGTCAGCAACTGGATGGCGTTCCCGTTCCGCGTCATGGCGCTTGAACTTCGTGGATATTTTCGCGGATGAGGCCTGCCTCACTACGATGCGATCGGATCTGTTCACCGCAACAGGTCGCGCTCTGCAGATCAACAGCCTCGTCCGGCAGCGCAGCAACTCGAGCGCAGGGCGAAGCGACAGGCACCGGTGATTGCATCGAAGCCTTGCGGCAATGGGCATCGCATTGCGTCGTCAGAGCGGGACCTCTTTCATCACGATCGTCGAAGCCGGGAATATGCCGGCCTCATAGACATATTCGTGCGGAATGGCGGGGCCTGGCATCTGTGACACGTACAGATCGAGATTTTCCTTGCTGTTGCTCGCCGCGAGACTGCAGAAATTGCCGCTGTTCCACGTCATGACGCAATGCTTGAACTGCGCGCGTACGGCGCGAGCCATCTCCTCCAAAGTGGCCTCATTGTTGAACATAGTCCCCAATACGGCGGTCTTCTTTCTGTCAATCTCCTCCTGGGGGAAGTACCGCGCTTTGAAACCGTAGTCCTTCTGGTACTCGCGACGTTGGTAGTCGCCTTCATCGACGCCCCGGAACTTCTCGACGAACACGAAGATGCCACCCTTCTTGAGGTGCTGGGTCACGAACTCGACCTGCTTCAGTCTGTTGGGCGAGTACATCTGAAAGGTCGTGTCCTCCAGGATAAGGTCGAAGCCTTGCGTGAACTTTGCCAGCCGCTGGTCGGATCCGAGAACGTCCTTGGTCAACCGGTGGAACGGCCCGATGAAGAACTCGGCATGGGGCGGTTCACCATAGGCCATGAAGGATTTGTAGTTCTCGGGATTCGGCTGCACGACAGCGAGACAATCTGCCCGCCGGAGAATTCGGACAGCGTCCTGGCCATCGTTCCTTCCGCCGTTCCAAGGCTGTATAGCGACAGCGGCGCGCCACGGGACCGGGCATATTTCAGCACCGCGTAGGCCATCCGGCACTCCTCTTCCAATCTGTAAGGAATGCTGCCGTGATAGTGCTGGTCAAAGAAGCCTTGCCGATTGGCGTGCAAATCTACCAGATCGCGCAGGAGTTCATCGCCAGGGAGAAGCCGGGCGTCGGCCACCGGCTTGCGGACGGGCATCCCGCTTTTGCCCGCGGCCGTTGAAGCAAAAAAGCCAGCAAGCTCATTGATCCGCGGACCTTGATCGCATTCGGCCAGGAAATCGTCGAGACCACGCATTGGAATATGCCTCCCGCACCATTGCTTTGGTGAGATGCCAAGAGCTCGATGCGGAAACGCCACCAATTTAAGAGAGGCCTAATGTTTCAAGCTTGTTCGAATCTTGGCGAGGCACTGGTAGGCTGGGAAAATACGGGCGGCTTTCATGCGATTGCCGTTTTTTTACTAAAGTGACATCTTCGACCAATCCTGAGTTAGTTGTGATTTGTCCAGCAACCCATGGTTATGCACAACACGAGAGGGGCGGGCTGCTTTTGGTACGAAGGTTGCTCTCTGCGTGGATACTCTTTGCCTCGACCCAAAAAAGTTACGCCGCTCACAGCATCAAACGTTTGCACACCAACATGAGAGTTGGGGAAACGTGCGGGCGGACTTGATTAAAAGGACTGGTCTAGGGCGCCAGGAAACGGGCATCTCCTTCCCGGGTCATATGTTTCTGATGAACCTGAAGGGCGTGGCGAGCCGCGGAGAAGACTTCGTCGACGGGCGTCGTATCTCCTTTTCGCCGCGACGCGCCGGTTCACTAATCCATATGCCCGCAGGCAGTGATTGGACGGGGTGGGACGAGGGAGATCCGACAGCCGCCTACTTGCTGGTATCCATTGAGAAGGGGTTCGCTGACGAAGCGTTGGGGGGCACGGCGTGCCATCGTTCTGGCGATCTGCCCCCTTCGATCGGATTTCGCGACACCACCGTCGAGATGGCCTTGCAGCGGATCGTCATCGAGCTTAAGCAGCCCGACCGGATCAGCGTGACAATGGTTGAGAGCCAGGCCATGCAACTGCTCGTTCAAATGGTCAGGCTGAACGGCAGCCATCATGAGCCGGCAAAAGGCGGCTTGTCGTCCTTCGATCTCAGACGTGCCATCGCGATGATCGAATCCTCGCCGGACGAAATACCGTCTCTGGCTGCCCTGGCAAAAGAGGTCGGGGTGAGCCGGTTCCATTTCAGCAGGGCCTTCAAGCAGTCGACGGGCATGACGCCCCATGCGTTCATAGCACAGCGTCGTCTGGACCGCTCAGCCGAGATGCTGCGATCGACCAACATGTCCGCGACAGAGATCGCGCTGGAATGCGGGTTCGGCAGCTCAAGCCATTTCACGATCGCTTTCAAGCGGGCCTTCGGCCTCAGTCCGATCGATTTTCGACGCCGGTGCAGGATTTGAATCAACACCTCCGCTCTTTTGAGCAACTATCTGAAAAGCCGAGCATGATTGTTAAGCGGGATTCCCCGAACAGGTTAGACGAGCGGCCATTGGATGGACCGCCCGTGTCAGATGCAATTCGAATTGCCAGCGATAAAAGACCGGGCACCCAGACACGGGTGATGCTTGGGTTTCTGGCCAGTACCTTCTCTGCTGCTGCCGGACGCAACGGCTATTACATCGCTTCCGCCTGGGCACTCGTCGAAGCCGGCCGGGGCAGCGCAGGCGTTGCGATACTTCTGGCGATCGTCAGTGTCGCGGAATTCGTCACGAGCCCTCTGGCGGGCCTGGCTTCGGATCGCTTCGACCGACGACAGCTGAACATTGCGGCGGACCTTGGCCGCTTTGCCATCGTGCTCGGCACAGCTTGCGCGCTTTCCTACCTGGACGTGTTTGTAACCCTTTGCCTGTCGGCCGTCGCCTTTGCATTTTGCGACCGGATCGCGCTGACTGCTTCGCAGGCCATGATCCCGCTCCTGGCGCGTGGCACCGATCTTGTGAACACAAATTCCGCCGTCTTTTTCATCATGCAGTTCGGCAGTCTCGGAGCCGCATTGCTTGCCGGACCCTTGCTGGACGGGCATCCCCCTGCCCCGGCTTTCGCCGTACTTGCCTTGTTCTTCCTGGTTTCGGCGGGCTCGCTCTCCACCGTGCCGCCAAGCTCGGCGCTGCAGCGCGCCACGGCGACCAGAGGTCTGGCGCCAAACGTCGATAACGACCTGTGTCGTCTCTTTGCCGCCTACGCGCTTCTCTATGGAGGCGCAGTGCTCGTCACGGCAATGGCATCGAGCTTCGTGTTCGAAGAGCAGAGGGGGACTGCGGCGGATTTTGGTCACCTAGAGACGGCATGGTCAGCAGGTTCCCTGATCGGCGCAGTTCTTCTCATCAGGCTGACACGAGGGATAAGTGCTCCTATACTTCATCTCATGCTTTTGGGCTCAACCGCGCTCGCGCTGATGTCGTTGATAGCACTGCGCGCGCCGTGGACACTTATTTGCTTCACCATGCTCGGGTGTCTCTACAATCTGGGCCGTGTGAGCATTGAAGTCACATTGCAGTCGTCTGTCCCCAATAATGTGTTGGGCAGGGCAAAAGGCGCCATGCACAGTCTCGCCGTCGCGCTTGGCTTGCTTATGTTCAGCATCATTACCGGTTTGGGCGGCAATGTCTCTCCTTCGACGATCCTCTTCAGTTTCGGAGTGGCGCTCCTTATCAGCATTCCCGCATTGAGCCTCGGCATCGCGCAGCGAAAGGGTGAATCGTGAGGTGGACGAGCTAGCAGCAGACGCAGACGCCAAGCAGGCCGTGCTCGGTGCGTTCGCCGCGCTCTATCCGTGGATGCGATCCCATTATTCCCGCCCGGTCCGGGACTATGCGTCTCGCGTGTTCAAGGCGCCAGCTCTGAAGTCTGAACCGGAAGTTCGCAGCCGCTCGCTTGCCAAACTGCTGGGCACGATCAGGAACGCTGGAGAGCGGAACGGACTGTCAATCGAAGCCGTCGCACAAATCTGCGGGGAGTTCGAAAAACGCCGCGTGTTGCAGACCGGTCCACATTTGTTTCTGCTCCTGGAGCCGGAAGCCTATTACACACATGTCTTCAGCCTGCTGGGCCTCTCGGCGCAGGCTTGCTCGACCTATGTTTCCTATGCCGTCTCAACGGTAAGCCTCGTTGAGAGGCCGCGCAAAGGGCCAGGCTGGTTCAATGTTGACGGAGTGCCGACGAACGTCTTCGGTCTCAGCCGGAGCCGGATGATTGGCTACAGCCTTCTGACCGGGCCGGGATCCTACCGGTTTGAGCTGGTGCCGACGGAGCCGAACGCCGAGGGAGACGCCCTCACTCAGCTTCGCGGCCTTCTGCCACGGACGCCGTTCGAGCGGCCGGCGCATGCCATCAAGGCAGCCAACCTGATGCTCTGGCCGAAACTGTTTGGAAGCAGCTTTGCCTTCCTGCAGATCGACGACGAGGATGTTGCCGATTTGGTGGCGGACCATCTTTCAGACGCAGGCTCCTGGCTACGGACAAGGCTGCTGGAACACCCCAAGATCGCATCCAACATCCTTGCTGGTCTCGATGGGCTGGCCGCCGGTCCATGGAGCGGCTGGCTAGCACGCGGTACCGATTTTTTCTGGTTCTACGAAAACGGCAAACGCCTGCCGCTGCGGTTGGTTGGCGGAGACCTCGTCCAGCCCGCGACCGGAATGAAGGTGGCCCGCTTCACGGTACCCGACATTATCGAACGGCTGGCAGACCGCAGCCTCATCCCCAATCTTCTGCTGATGTTTCTCGTTCTGTCGATCCTGCCTGGCGTGCGAGCCCTGGGAGGCAGTTATCAGCCGCTCTACTACCCCTTGATGCGCTACGTCATCTGCATGGCGCTTGAGGACGCAGGCGTGGATGAGGATCTTCGGCGGGCTCTGGCAGCCGACGACGTACCGGGAGCCTGGGGACATCGAGTCATCGAGTGCTATGATGACCCCTTCAAGCAGTTCCTGGATGGCGAAACCGGCGTGACAAGCGGCCTCCTCGACCGCTTCGGCGATACTCCCTTTGCCAAGGCATGTGGAAGCATGACCAGCTTCGTGACGGACCCGTCGTGGCAGGAACTTCACAGGCGGCTACGGCAAGGGCTGGTGGCGCCTACCGATGCGGAATGGGCCTTTGCTTGAATGTGCATGTGACGATCGCTGTGTACCGCAGTGTAGTTGGCCCACGAAGCGAATCGAACCCTTGACTAAGCTGGAAGCTTCGACCGAAGCGTCAATTTTTGATCAGGTCGAACCACGCAAAGGCGCTTGAAGATCCGCTGCTGACCCTCCGAGCCTCGAAGCCGCATGTCCGCTTCCCGGCCAAATGCTGCCAGGCGGCAATGCGCCTGATGCATCGGCCGTTAAAGTTAGTTGTGCCACCGCCTTACAGCGGACATTGCCGGCGACCGCGCTTGAGGGCGTAGTTGCGCCAAGAGCGGTCATCAGAGCCCGTCGTGCTCTGCCCACAAACGGATCCTTGCGAGCAGACCTCAGGATAATCTAATCACCCTGGCGCTTGGCAGCTGAGGCTCAGCCCCGATCCGACTCCACTGCCTGCTAGTCAGCCTACAACACCGATGCGGTGATCTAGAAAAGGGCAGCAGCTTCGCGGATGACCGAGGTTTCTAGGCCTTCAGCGATCTCGCTAATCCGAAGCTGATTCCGATAGTCAGCTCGGAGCTCATGGCCCGACCTTCTTGAGAGCTTGACCAACTCGGTTGCAGCACGAACCGCCAACCAACGCGCGCCCTGACTTATCGCAGTATCATAGGCTCTGGTTAGGACTTCCATCCCTTGGGTCACATCCGCCTTGGCTACCAAGCAACCCTGAATACGTTCTATTTCAGCCTGCGCCCATTTCTCGTCAGTCTTGTCCATCGCCTCGATAGCATTCTCGATCGCCGCGAGGCCCTCATCGATCCGTCGATGCCTGAGGTAAATGTCCGCAATCGACGAATAGAAGTGTGGCAAGTGCAGCTCGGAGCCAGTCGAGCGCCATCGATTCATGCCGTCTCGCAGCATTCTGAGCCCTTCGTCAGGCAGGTCGCTTCCGATGGCCCAGCCGAGCAGAGTGCGAGCACCGCCGGACCAGGATGCCAGTCTGCGGTCGTCAGCTAAAATGAGCATACGTTCAGCGATCTCACGGCACTCGGCCGGCTCATTGCGGAAACGTCGGGCAAGGGCGAGATTCATGAGGATAAATGCCAGATTGAGCGGATGATCGAGCCGCTCCGCGGTTTCAACGCTTGACGCACAATTGGCGAGGCCGGTGTCGACCCGCCCTGCGAGCACCTGCGCGATGCCTAGATAGCTGCGACAGATCGAGGGGCCGTCCTCTCCATATCTTGCGACATCGAAATCCCTATCGGAGGTCGCCC
Source organism: Mesorhizobium sp. M0136 (assembly GCF_040322515.1). Lineage (NCBI taxonomy): Bacteria > Pseudomonadati > Pseudomonadota > Alphaproteobacteria > Hyphomicrobiales > Phyllobacteriaceae > Mesorhizobium > Mesorhizobium sp. M0136. The sequence continues at coordinate 33,947 of NZ_JAMYTP010000011.1, read as the reverse complement.
AGGCATTGATTCCGGCCTCGGCTTCCCGTGCAGCATCCCCAATGGCACCGAGATAGAAATAGGACGTGGCGAGCGCCCGATGGGCCAAAGTCGTTTCCTCAACGTTTTCTCCGCGCGAGGTTTCGGCAAGGAGTTGCTTGGCCAGGTCTCGGCTCCGGTGCAGGTCAGGCCGGTCAAGATAGAAGTTCCAAAGCGAACGTCGGACAAAAAAGAGGTTGGAGGTGAGGCCCGTGGAAATACAAAGCTCTTCGGCACGGAGAAAGTTCGCTTCAACCTTCTCTGACGCATATCCAGCTGACGCGTTCAGCGGGACGCCCATTTCAATCCGGATTCTGAGTTCAAGCTCATTTGTATTGCCCGAGCTAGTGACTGCTTCCAGGGCATCCAGCGCGCCGGTGAAATGCGCGACGGCCTCTGGATTGGCAAATCGCGCCGCGGCAGCGCGCCCAGCTTGGAGGAAGCATTCAGCTGCCTCATGATACCGCTTTGCCGCTACGAGGTGATGTGCAACCAGCTCCGGTTCGGCCGTCGACTCCGAGCCGAGTTTGTCGGCCAGCCGGCTGTGTATGTCCTGGCGCACCGATTTCAACATACTGTGATAGGCAGCATCCCGAACGAGAGCGTGCTTGAACGTGTATCGTGCGTCCGAGCCCCTTCCGCGGCGGAAAACGAGCTCGGCATCCACGAGCTTATCGAGTGCCTCTTCCAACTGGGCACCGCTGAGCCGCGTGACCGATCCAAGGAGGTCGTGGCGGAACTCGCGCCCGATGCATGCGGCCATTTGCGCAACTTCCTTGACCGGCTGCAATCGGTCGAGGCGGGCCATCAGCGAATCGTGTAACGTTAGCGGAATGTCGAGATTTGCCGACCTGGCATGATCTTCGACGAAGGCGGCTGCGCGATCGAAGTGGCGGGCTTCGAGAACACCCTTTGTCAGCTCTTCAATGAACAGCGGCACACCATCCGTCGTGGCGATGATCTTGTCCACAATGGTGGGCGGTAGTCTAATATCGCCGGCGAGCTTCTCGATGAAAGCGGTGGTCTGTTCACGGCCCAGGCGATTAAGCGCCAACTTCGTCACTATGGGATGTCCGCCAAAACCGTGTTCGAAGGTCGGTCTCGTCGTCACCATCATCATGACCCGAGCGTGCTGAATCCGTTCGACACATTGATCCAACAATTCGAGGGTTGTCGCGTCAATCCAGTGGATGTCTTCGATCACGAACAACAATGGCAGAATTGCTGCAGCGTCGAGGATGTCATCCACTAATCCGTCAAGCGTGCGCGCTCGCAGCTGCTGCGGATTTAGGCGCGCCAGAGCATCGCTCTCGTAGCATTTAACATCGATCAGGGAGGCAAAGATGGGCAGCAACGGATTCGCTAGACCTTTGGTGCGCTGGAGCTTTCTGAGCTTCTCGCCATCCTCGTCGGCTTCTCCAATACCGATAGTGCGGCGGAGCTGCTGAACAGCTGGATAGAGCGGCGAGCCAGAATAATACGGCGAGCACTGATAGCTCACCCGCACATGTTTCTCTTGAGAGACCGCGTCGATCAAGGCGCGGGTGATGCGAGATTTGCCGATACCCGCCTCGCCGCTGAGAAGCACGAGCTGGCCTTCGCCCCTCTTCGCTTGCCCCCAACGTTCGAGAGCAAGTCCGAGTTCGAGGTCTCTTCCGAACATGATTTGAGGAGCGCTCGTGACGCGCGCGTCATAGCGTGTCTCGACGGCATGTTCCCCGACAACCAGAAATGGCGAGACGGGTGTCGAAAATCCCTTCAGCTCGATAGGACCCAGGCTCTCAACCGCGAATATTCCGCCGAGCAACTTTGTCGTGCTCTCGGCGACCACCACATATCCCGGTTGGGCCAGGGCTTGCAGCCGGGCGGCGAGATTGGGTGTTTCGCCAACGACGACTTCTTCGTGTGCGGACCCAGTCCCGATGACGTCTCCGACGACACATAATCCCGTGGCAATTCCCACTCTAGCTGCCAGTGGCACTTGAGCAGGAGTGCGCAAACTGGCGACAGCTTTCACTATGGAACGTCCAGAGCGGACCGCCCGCTCGGCGTCCTCCTCGTGGGCGTGTGGCCAGCCGAAATAGCACAGCACGCCGTCGCCCATGAATTTGGCGACGTGGCCATCATAACGGGCGACCTCTGCAGCGACCAACGATTGATATGCGGCTAATACCGAGCCCAAGTCCTCCGGATCGAGCGTCGACGACAGCGCGGTCGATCCCACGAGGTCGACGAACATGACTGTCAGCTGTCGACGCTCCGCGCTTAGCTCCCGGGCGCGGCTTTGAGCCGCGATGTCATCGGTGCTCGCGTCGGGATGGCTTGACGACGGCCCCAGCCCGACTGCCGCCTTGCGGAATCGCTTGCGATGACCGAGGAGCATACCGAGCTTCTCGAGGTCGGCATCGGTCAGCTCCGGCAGGACTTCCGCGTCGATCGCGTTGTCGCGAAATGCCTGCTCGTATTGCTGGAGGCCGAGGCCTCGCAACCAAGTGGCAACGTCCACACAGCTCTCCCAAGCCTGAATTCGGATCCCTCAGCCGCAATATTAACTCAGATGCCAGGGAAATGCTGTAGTCCGACATGGTTACCGCGGCGCGGACGATACGCTCCTAGTGATCAAGCGTCCGCATCGGGTCAGATCGCGTCGATGCATGGGAGCCCCTCACATTCCAAGCCTCCAAGCCGCAAGTCCGCTTCAGGCCCTTTAAGGTCCTTCAGTTGCGAGCGGCGCATCATGCCATGCCTAATTGACTACATGCTTGGCCATCTATGCGCCTGCATTACACATTATATGGTGTATTAGATGGACGCTAATTTCAGATAGCGCCGACACAAGATGCCGCAGCCGACGGACTCCCTGTTCGAGGATAACCCAGTGGAGCATCGAGAGCATTGTTGAAAACGAAACGCTCCGACCGCGTCGAGACCCGCGCAACGCCTGATAGCGAGGGTAGCCCTCATCCCGCCGATCGGCATGTGGGCAGACAGATCGCAACTGTTCGCGTTCAATCAGACGTTTCTCAGGCTCAGCTTGCCCGATCCATAGGGATTAGCTTTCAACAGCTCCAGAAATACGAGAACGCAAAGAACCGCGTTAGCGCATCCATGCTCTACGAGATCGCCAAGTCGTTGGACGTCCCGATCAGCCGCTTCTTTGAGGGCCTGCCGGGGAACGACCAGACGGCCATGGAGGCGCGACCTTTGCCCGTTGATGAACGCCTAGACTTCATCGCGAGTGCGGAGGGCCGACGCCTCATCGAAGGGCTGATGAAACTTCCTCCCCGGGTGCGTGGCCGGGTCTCAGCCCTGATCGCAGCTTTCGGCGAAGAACTCGCACCGGCCGACGCGAACAGCGAAACGGCCGACGAGTACGCGCCGGCCCAGCGCAAGACGGCCTGACAGCCATCGGACTTGTCAGCCGTACTTTCGTGCAGCGGGCATTATGATGCGGCCGGCGCGCCCTGATACGGCGATATCGGTACCGAAAACCCGCGAACGGGTTGCAAATCCATCAAGAATATCTCGCGCTGCGTTCCCGGTTGCGGCCGTGGGAACCAGTCTGCCCGTTGGCGATCCGATAGACTGAGCGTCCGCGCCAATGACCACAGGGAGAAGCTCTACACCTTGAAGGCCTCCGCTCACGTCATAGCGGCATGCGGCGACGATGCTTTGCCAGACTTCCGGCGGGTCCCATTCGTTCTCGTCGACATGCACGTGGAAAAGGAAGTTGCCGAGGCCGTAGAAGATCGGCGCGCCGTTGTAGATTTCCAGCGACTGAAGCACGGGGGCACCGTGGCTGACGAAGAGCTCCGCGCCGGCGTCGATGCAGGACCGGGCGAAGGTCCGCACCCAACGCGGCACGTCCTGCCAACCTGGCTCCCAATGGTGATGATGCAGATAGGCGACGACGAAATCGCCTTGCACCGCTGCCTGCCTGATAGCGGACAAATGGATCGTCGCGCTCTGAGAGTCGACTTCGACGATGCGACCGAAGCTGGCAGCTTTCGCAAACACCGTGCCGTAGAAATTGATCTCTTTGCCGCTCGCGACCTCCGGCGGATCTTCCGGCTGCGCATAGTTAGCGAGCTCGAAGGGGGAACTTTGCAGATGCTCTCCAAGTCTCGCCAGCCTGCGGAAATGTCCGTCCGGCACTCCGAACTTTCGGACGGTCTTCAGCCGGTTGACGCCAGCACGCGCCGGACGAAAAGCGGTAGCATTCTCTGCATACATGTTGGCCGGCCCTGGGCCTGCATCGATGGCAAGAAGCGTGACGTCGCGCGCCCCAAGCCGGCGGCGACCCGGTTTGGCTGCGTGCGCCTCGTCCGCCCCAATCCCGGCGTGGAGGAAACAACGCGCTTCCACCTCTTCCAGTGTATTGAGCACGCCGCTCGGGCCGAGGTCGAAAGCGTGGTTGTTTGCCAGGGCAAGCGCGTTGAAGCCGATTGCCTGCAACGCATCCAACACTTCGACTTTGGAATAGCCGAAGTACTTGCCCTTGGTCGGCCAACCGCCGTGCTTGCCGAGGATCGTCGACTCGAAGTTGGTGAATACGAGGTCGCCCTGCCCCAGGAAGCGCACGATTTCGGCGAACCGTTCGTCCTGGATATTGCGGATGTCGTGCGTGATCAGGGATTGGCCGGTTACAACCGCGCAAAAATGGTCTTTCATGGAGCTCGCCTTTTTGATTTGGTATGTAGAGCGCCGGCACGCGGCCAGCGCCACACGATCTCGAAGCCGGTTGGCGCCCCTATTTCGCAACGGCTGGTGCGATGTCGGTCTTGAACCATTTGATACTCAGCGCCGTGAGCGTCCCATCCTTGGTGGCCGCGTCTATGGCCGCGTTGAACTTGGCGAGCAATTCGGTATCGTCTTTGCGCATGCCGGCGCCGACGCCAGGGCCCCATAGGCCGCCTTTCAGTTCCGGGCCGAAGAACACCGCGATCGACCCAGCCGGCGTCTCCAGGAAATCCCGCCATGTGAAAAAGTCGGCAAGCCCGCCGTCGACCCGTCCGGCGGCGAGGTCGAGCTTCAGATTGTCCAGGCTGTCATAGCTGCGGATGGTCACGACATCGCCGAAGAGATCTTTTAGCACCGCCTCCGAGTTCGACGAACGCAGGACCCCGATGGCCTTGCCGCTCAGTGTCGTTCTAACGTGCTCGATGGCCGCTTTTTCCTTTTCCCCGACTGTCGAGAGGTTGACCCTCTGCTTGGTGTCGCCGGCGTCGAGCCCCAGTTCCTTGCGCACGACGAACTGGTTGAAGCCGCCGGCGTAGGGAACCGAGAACGCGATCGACTGCTTGCGCTTCTCAGTGATCGCCATGCCCGACATGATGACGTCGAACTTGCCGACGACCAGGGCCGGAATTATGCCGTCCCAGTCCTGCGCAACAAAGCTGCATTTGATGTTGATGCGGCGACACAGCTCGCGTCCGACATCGACGTCGTAGCCATAGAGCTCGCCATTGGCATCGGTTCCGTCCCATGGCGGCGAAGCGCCTTCGGTGGCGATCGATAGCGCGCGCTCGCCCTCGGCCCGGACGGGGAAGACTGATATAAATGATGCGAGCAAAACAGCCATGGCAAAGGGTATGCGCATAAGGCACCTCTTTCGTTTTGGTTGGTGGGAATGCAGCGAAAGCTGCACGGTCACGGCGTGGGTGTCGTGATCTCGGGTTCGCATAGCGCTGGCTTTGGTCGCAGCCTGCGTCGTGCGCCAGGAGGGCGGTCGGTCGAGAGCCGCCGTTCCAGAAACTGAGTTAATTTCACCGCAACCGACGTAAGCGACAGATAGATCGCACCGGCGACGATAAATATTTCGAAAGGGGCGAAGGTGGCCGATACCATCTGCCTCGCCATGCCGGTGATCTCCAGAAGGGTTACGGTGCTTGCTAGAGACGAACCCTTGATCATGCCTACGACTTCGTTCCCGTAAGCCGGCAGCGAGATCCTGAACGCGATCGGAAAGGTGACAAGGCGGGCGGTTTGCAGGCGTTTCAGGCCGAGAGCCGCGGCGGCCTCGATAAGACCCTTGGGCACGGACTGCAGACCTCGACACAGGATCTCAGTCGTATGCGCCGCGCTGTTCAGCGAGAATGTAAACAGGGCGCACCAGAAAGGATCCCGCAGGACCACCCAAAAGACGCTTGCCCGTACCGCCTCGATCTGGCTTAGGCCATAGTAGAGCAGGAAGAGTTGAACGAGCATGGGTGTGCCGCGAAAGACATAGGTGTAGCCCAGCACCGCGAGCGACAGGCTAGGACGCGCGAAGGCGCGGATGAACGCCAGCGGCACCGACAATAGAAATCCCGCCATCAGCGACAGCGCGGTCAGCGTCAAGGTGAGCCCCACGCCTGAGGAGAGCACCACCACTGAATCGAGCATCAACCGGAGGTTCACGGCGGCTCCCCTAGCGACCGAAAGCAGGGTAGCGCCGTTCCGCGAACCGGATCGACACCAGCGTCATTGTTGTGAGGGTGAGATAGAGCGCTGACGCTGCGAGATAGAAGGTCAACGGTGCGCGCAGGGATCCGGCACCGACAAAGGCAACGCGCATGATGTCGGTCAGGCCGACAATGGACACCAGAGCGGTCTCCTTGAAAAGCGAAATCCAGAGATTGCCATAAGCCGGCAGGGCCAGCCGCAGCATCTGCGGACCGATGATGAACGCCCAACGCTGCCAAGCATTCAGCCCCAGCGACTTCGCCGCTTCAGTCTGCCCCGCCGGCACGGCGGCAATCGCACCCCGGAACACTTCGGTCGCATAACCACTGAACACGACCGAGAGCGCGATCACCCCTGCGGTGAACGCATTCACCTCCACGTAGCGGCCGGCCACCATGCTGGCGAAGGTGGTGCCTCCAAAGTAGATGAGCAGGATAATCACAAGCTCCGGGACACCACGGACCACAGTCGTGTAGGCCGTCACAACCCTGCTTAGCCGCGGGGCCGCCGCACCTTTGGAGATGGCCAGCAGCAGCCCGAATGCTGTTCCCAAGAGACCGCTGACAAGTGCAAGGCTCAGGGTTACCACGAAGGCAGCAGCAAACTGAAAAGCAAAACCGCCCATTGGATTCGTCCATTGGTTTGCACTTCGCAATGTACGGCGCGTTTTTCGGCGCAATACTTTCGGTGGATAGCCTGCGGTTGCGAAATCGCCTTAGGGATTGGCCGCAATTAATTCTCGGATTTGACCTAACCTATCGGCTATCTCTTTTTGCTCAATCTATAATTTAAAAAATTTTTGCCATAACGAACGATTATACATACCCTCAGTCGGGCTCCGGCAAAACTAGGTTGGCAGAATTGAGCCCCGCTCCGCGCGAATCTCGATGCTCTAGCCTCTGAAAAGTTCGGATGATCGGCTGATTTCGCCAAGCCCATTCCGAAGGGGAACGAGACCCTCGCGGCAAGGGGCAATCAGAGATCATCATCAGGCTTGACGAGTTCGATGTGGCCGACGCCGAGGGCTTGAGCCAGTTCATAAAGGGTGATCACAGTCGGATTCCTCCGACCTCTTTCTAGGCCGCTGAGATATTGCTGACTGAAGCCGGAACGCGCCTCAACTTCTTCCTGGGTCAGACCCTTCTCTCGACGCAGGCGGGCGAAGTTCCGGCCGACCAATTTGCGCATATCCATGCGCTGGAAGATCGCGGCTTACATACTTTGAGTTTATCAACTATAATATGTAAACGGCTGATCTGAGGAGGATGTGCATCGCCTCGGTACCAAGGTCCGAGAAGGTATCTTCTCAGAAAGGGCGCGTCATTTCATGTCCTAGGCCGGCCGCATAAATGCGGTCTCTGCCCCGTCTGCCCATTCAATCCACGTTCGGGGCTGACATAACCGCTTTCAAGAGGGGTTCGGAAAGGATGGAGTTGCTGCAAGGCGGCCTGAAGCTCCGGCAGTTGCAGGTCTTCCGCGAAGTGCTGCGGACCGGTTCGACAAGACGGGCCGCGATGGCCCTCGGGGTAAGCCAGCCTGCGGTCAGCCAGCATGTGAAGCAGCTCGAGGCCACACTTGGCATCACACTCTTCAAAAGGTCCTCGAACCGTATCGTCCCATTGCAGGAAGCCTGGGAACTGCTGCGGAACGTTGATATCGCCATAACGTCGCTGGATCGGCTGGAATCGTCGATCTTCGCAATGAAGAACGATGAAAAGCAGCGGATTGCCATTGCCGCGCCCTCCGTCTTCGGTTTCGTGACCCTGCCCAAAGTTGTGGCGATCATTCACTCGCAGACCGCGTCCAATGTCCGATCGATTTCGGGAAGCTACGATCAGATCGGGGAGCACATACTTGCCGGGCGGGCGGATCTCGGGATCTCAAGGCTGCCCCTTGATCCGCGCCTGTTTGAATGGGCGCCGCTGGGCTCGGCACGCAACGTATGCATCTTTCATCCCGATCATCGTTTCGCAAGGCAGGCGCGCATCGAGGCCCAGGACCTCGCAGGCGAAACAATCGTCGATATCGATCCTCAATTCGCCGCCCATCAAATGAACTTCAATGCCTTGCGCTTCGCCGGCGTCGAACCAGACATACTGGTGGAATTCGACTGCAACGGTCACGAAGCGGGGTATGTTTCGGCGGGCCTTGGTATCTCCATCACCAACGAGATCATCGCGCGCGAGTATGCGGCGTTTCGCCTGGGCGTAAAACCGGTCGAGCCGTCCGCCATCTATCACTACGTTGCGATCTGGCAGAAGGGCAGGACCTTCACCAACGCCTTGAATGTTTCGCTTGAAGCGATCATCTCAGTCTTTGCCGCGATGTCTCCCGAAGCGGCGTCGCGTTCAAAAACAACTTCAGCCTCTGTTCCGGAAACAGTGGCCCCGCTGGTGTAGGCGATCCCCTGCTTTGCGTCTTAGCCGGATTCAGGTCTTGCGCTCCTGCTTCGCCCTGGCAAAGCCTCGATCCGTCGCAATGAAACGCTCAAGCATTGGCACGATCAGGCGCAGAGGGTCGGCCAATGCCTGACCCGATTCATGCCCGAGTATCTCGGCATATCTGGACAGGTCGCGATGCAGTCGCGCCGGCAATTCGAGCGTGACCTTAACCGGCTTGTCATCGGCAATCGGCCCGAGTTTCAGCTTGGCCATCTCAACCTCCATAGGGTTCGAGAACGAGATCGCGGGTGACGACCACGCGCACGGTAAAGCCCGGCCTTATTGTCAGCGTCGGTGCGACATTGAGCTGGCGCTGAACGATTTGTTGGCCGACCTGGCTGAGGCTGTCGGAGGCACCGCTGCGAAGAGCCCGCACGATATCGCTCTCCTGGCCAGAGGACCCTGTCTTCGCGCCGACACTCAGAATAGTTGTGAGTGCAGCCGCCTTAAACAATTCAGCCCAATGGTAGTCGACGCCGTCCTCAAGGCCGGCATAGCCTTGGGCATCAGCACCAGGCTGTCGCTCAAGAACGATGGAGCGGCCGTTTGGAAAGATCAGTCTACTCCAGACCAGCAGCACACGGCGCTGGCCGAAGCCGATCCCATTGTCGTACTGGCCAATGACCCGCGTGCCTTGTGGAATCAAAAGCGTCCTTCCGGTCGGACTGTCATAGATGCTCTCCGTCACCTGCGCGGTGATCTGACCGGGCAGATCGGAGCGGATGCCGGTTATGAGTGCGGCGGGGATGACGGCCCCGGCCTGAAGCACAAAGGGCGACGCGGGAGGCATGACATGATCCGGCGCTACGGTGCGCCGATCGGCGGCCGCATTGAGGAAGGCCAGCTGACGATCCTGCGCAGCCGACTGGCCGGCCTGATCGGCAATGTCAGGGCCAGCCATGTTTTGGGAACCTGCTCCTCCAAGCGTTTCGGCCACCGCCGAGGCCGCCCGCTCTGTCTGGAAGAAAACACGGGACGTTCGGGCAGCCTCGTCTTCTGCCCGCCGACGTTGCTCAGCCTCGTCGACCGTGGCGGGTGCGATGGTCGGCAGCACCACCGGCTGCCCCTTGTTCTGGGCATCGAGCATCGGCCGACCAAGATCACCTGGCAAAGGCGGCCCAAGAACGGGGCCGGTGTAGTCGCGCGGCAGGCTGGCCAGTCCGTCGGCGGGCTGCCTGTTGGAAGTCGAGTAGAGCTCGTCGCCATGCGGGCCTGTTTCACTCGTCTGAAGCGCGTAGATCAGCGCGCCGCCGACGCCAAGCGATCCGACCAGGCTGATGCCAGCGAGCACCTTGCGTGACAGGCGGGTAATGCGCGGCGGCTCAGCGCGAAGCTGCATGGGTGCAGCACCGGGTTCGTTCTCGTTCATGACTCCTCTCCTCCCCTTTGCCGGAGTGCGCTTGTGTCGCTCGGCGTTGGACTGACGCTTGACGTCCTAGTTACCCTCCTGGTCCCGTCGGTGCGGACGAGCCTGACGGTCTGCTGCCGCTTGCCGCTGCCAAGCCGCAATTCGGCCGCGCCGAAGAGACGGTCAATGATCAGCGTGTTCTGGTAGACGCGGCTGTTGGCGATCTCAGCCTCACCGTCCGGGCCTATGACGAAGATGGGCGGCATCTCGCCTTGCACGATCCCGCGTGGAAACTCGACATAGACGCGCCTGCCGTCGTCATAGACGCTGACCGGCCTCCAAGGCGGCGTGTCGCCTGTGAGGCCGTAGCGGTAATTGCGTGCGGTGACGTCGGGAATAACCGGCGTCGCGGGGATCGGCCGCGATTGTCCGGCCGGCGGCGCGGGATAGGCCCAGGCCACGGCAGGCATATACGGCTTCTCGCCGGATCGCAGCTCGATCATGTAGCTACGCCGGTCGGTGGTGATGACGAGATTGGTGCTGATGTCTGCGCGCGAAGGCTTGACCAGTACATGAACGCGCCGGGTGACCCCCGCTCCGCTTTCGGTGTCGCCGATGATCCAGCGCGCCGTGTCGCCAGCCGCGATCGGACCTTCACCAGTCAGGCTTTCGCCAGGCTCGAGCGCAATGTCCGTTATCTGTCCGGGGGCGGCATAGACCTGATAAAGTGCTCCGTCACTCCAGGGGTATATCTGAATGGCGTTGTAATAGCCTTCTCGCCGTGGCTGGACACGCGCGGCCGCGTTGGCGTTCTCAACGCGTGCCGCCGGGGTGCCACCGCCCGCGCCACCATGTGCCGGGACCCAGCCCGGTGCAACGTGTAACGGTTTGGGCTTCTCATCGGGAGTGGCAACCGGAGCAGCTGGCAAAGGCGGCACGGAGGCATCGTAGCGGATCTGCGGCGGTTTCTGAGGTGTGGCGCAGCCGCCGAGCACGGAACCAGAAAGCAACACCGCAACAAGGGCGGACCACCCAGACGGACATGTTGCGACACCATGCGAAGGCCCATTCATTGGTTCATCTCCCGCGACCAGTTGATGGCGTTGACGTAGATGCCAAGCGGATTTGCCCGAAGCCGGTCGACGTCGCGAGGCGGCTGAATCACGGTTGTCAGGATGGCGGTCCATCGTTCGGTGGTGGAGAGCTGGCCGTTTTCATAGTGGCGCTCCGCCCAGGCGACGCGAAAGGAATCCGCAGAGGCGCGAATGACCGACGAGACGTCGACCGAGACTTGCTGCTCGCCGACCCTCGAGAAGGGATCATTGATGCGGGCATACTCGTTGAGCGCCGCGGCGCCCTCGTCAGTGGTCCACTCATAAGCGCGCAGCCAGTTTTGGCGCACGACGATTGGATCGGCCGGGATTGAGCGGACCTGTTCGATGAAGCGAGCGAGATGCCAGGCCACTTGCGGGTCGGTCGGCTTATAGTCCGAATTGGCGGGCGCGAGTGCCTGCGCCTGTCCGAGCGTGTCGACCTGCACCACCCAAGGGACTACGGTCCCTCGCAATAAGTGCGACACAAGCGCGGCGGCCATGCCGGCCGATAGGATCAGCGATCCGAAGGCCATATAGCGCCAGTTTCTGGCCTGCAAGCGAGCCGCGCCGATGCGTTCGTCCCAGACCTGCGCGGCCTTCTGGTACGGAGTCTCGGGTTGAGGTGTCTTGCCGTAATGGACGGCCGGCCGTCGAAAAATGTTCATGGGGTCAATTGCCTTCGGAAAGAGAAACGGAACTGCCGCTGCCGTGGGCATCGCCAGCGCGGACGGCGTGGGCCGCGGTCTGCACGCCGTGCGACAGGCGCTGGGACCGCTGCATGCGTTTGGCCCAGTCAGGGGTATTGTGTGCCGGCTCGCCCAGCCCGGCGGCGCGGGAGACGGAAGGGCCGCTTGCGCGTTCGGCATTGCCTGCGACCGTTCCCGCTGTCGCGGTTTCACCGATCCCCGCCGTGGCGGACCGTGGACCAGCGGCGGAGGTCGATTGGACAGATTCACTGGCACGTGCGGCGGCACGCCTGAGCGGCGAGTCATTTTGCGAAACACCTGCGCTTGCGAGGCCGCCCACGCCGGAAATGGCAGCCGTGGCACCACCTTGGCCAGACAGGCCTGCATGCCAGCCGCCGCCACGCGCGGTGGAGGTCCCTGCGGACAAAGCTGCCGACCCGCCGCGTGCCGCCAGGCTTGCGGCGCCGCCGGTGGCAAGCACCATGCCGCCTGCGGCCAGGCCTGTGCCGACGGCGGCACCCGCACCGAGCTGCGGCCCGCCGGAGACGATGCCGTTGGCAATGCCCGGGCCGAAGATGCCGAGACCGAGGAGTGACAAGGCAGCCAGCACGATCGCCATGGCCTGATCGATGGTGGGGTTTTCGCCACCAAAGCCTTGTGTGAACTCGCCGAACAGCGTCGAGCCGATCCCGATCACCACAGCCAGCACCAGCACCTTGATGCCCGACGAGATGACGTTGCCGAGCACGCGCTCGGCCATGAAGGCTGTCTTGCCGAAGAGGCCGAAGGGGATCAGCACAAATCCGGCGAGCGTCGACAGCTTGAATTCGATCAGGGTGACGAAGAGCTGCACCGCCAGGATGAAGAAGGCGAGCAGGACCAGGGCCCAGGCAAAGAGCAGACAGACGATCTGGATGAAGTTTTCGAAGAAGGAGACCCAGCCCATCAGACCGGAGATGGATTCAAGCAACGGTCGTCCTGCGTCGAGCCCGGTTTGCGCGACCTTGCCAGGGCGCAGCAGATCCTGAGTTGAAAAACCCGTACCGCTCGCCTTGAGGCCGAGACCGGAGAAGCTCTCGAAGACGATGCGGGCAAGGCTGTTCCAGTTGGAAATCAGGTAGGCGAAGACGCCAACGAACAGCGTCTTCTTCACGAGGCGCGCCAGGATGTCGTCATCGGCCCCCCAGCTCCAGAAGAGAGCGGCGAGCGTCACGTCGATTACGATCAAGGTGGTGGCGATGAAGGCGACCTCGCCGCCAAGCAGGCCGAAACCGCTGTCGATATAGCGGGTGAAAGTACCAAGGAATTGGTCGATGATGCCGGTGCTGCCCATGCCTATCGCGCCTCCGGCTTAGTCGTCTCTGGCGACTGCGGCGTGAGCGGCTCGGAGGTCAAGCTCCCAGATCGTGCCTTGAACCCGAGGAACCGATCGCGCTGCTCTGCCCACAAGCGCATGCAATCGTTGTCACGCAAGGCAGCCTCCCCGAGCCCCTGGCAGTGGCGAAGACTCTCACGCAGTGGATCCGGCGCCTTCAGTGCCGGCACGGCAGCTGCCGTGCCGACCGGACTTTCCTGCTTCCGGGTCATCTCCAGCGCGGTCGCCGTTACGGCGATCGTGACGAAGATGACGGCGACGATGCGCGCCAAAATCTTGCCGTCCATGGTCCCAAGCCTCAGCGGTTGAACATCTGGGCATTGCCGGCCTGGTAGCCGGAGCCTGGGGTCAGGAAGCGGCGGCGCTGTTCGCGACCCTGTTCGGCGGCCGCGGCACGTTCCGCATCGGTCAATGCCTGAGCGCGGCCGTTTGCGGCGACAACGGCCGTGAGGTCGGCGAGCTGCTGGGCCTGCAGCGCGAGGAGTTGGTTGCCGGCTTGCGCCGCCTGCAGCGCTCCTGTGGCGGATTGGCTTGATCTGACCAGGGCCGCCATTTGCGTGCGATTGGTCTCGATGTTTCCGACGACCCCTGCCTGGACGCGCATCGCATCCTGAAGACCGCCAACCGTGTTTCGCCAGCGCGAGCGCGCATCGGCAACGAGCGCCTCATCCGAGGCCGAGAGCGAGACGCTGCCGTATTTCTGCTGGAACATCTGGTCGACCTTCAGGACGTCGAAGGCGATGTTCTGCGCCTGGTTGAGGAGCTGCTGAGTGCGCTGCACCGACTGCTGCAATTGCTGAAGCGATGAGAACGGCAAGCTTGCGAGGTTGCGGCCCTGGTTGATCAGCATCTGCGCCTGATTTTGCAACGAAGTGATCTGGTTGGTGATCTGCTGGAGCGATCTAGCTGCCGTCAGCACATTCTGCGTGTAGTTCGATGGATCAAACACGATCAAGGCATGCGCTGGAGTCGCCACCAACGGCGCGACCATCAGCGGCGACGCAACCATGACGGCGGCAAGCAGAAGGGCGCGCGAGCGATAAAGACAGGTGTTCATGATCGAGGTTCCTTTTCGGCTCCGGGGACGAAGTTTGGAATGAGATCGGCGGCCCAGCCAACGTTTCGCGCACGCAACCAAGCGGCGAGAAAGTCGTCGCGACCGTATTCGGCATCGATGCTGGCGATGAGGGCCTGGTCCGTCTTGGACGACGCGGCGCAGAGCGCGAGGCCGATCTCGGACAGGCCAAGTTCGAAGAGGCGGTTGCCGCGCCGGGACTGGCAGTAATAGTCGCGCTTGGGGGTCGCGCGTGCCAGGATTTCTATCTGGCGGTCGTTGAGGCCGAAGCGGCGATAGATGGCCGTGATCTGCGGCTCGATCGCGCGCTCGTTCGGCAACAGCAGCCGGGTTGGGCAGCTCTCTATGATCGCAGGTGCGATTGCCGAATTGTCGATATCGGACAAGGACTGGGTCGCAAAGACAACGCTGGCATTCTTCTTGCGGAGCGTCTTCAGCCACTCGCGCAGCTGGCCCGCGAAGCCCTCATCATCGAGCGCCAGCCAACCTTCGTCGATGATGAGCAGCGTCGGCCGCCCGTCGAGGCGGTCACCGATGCGATGGAACAGATAGGACAGCACGGCTGGCGCGGCTCCCGTGCCGATCAGGCCCTCGATTTCGAACGCCTGGACGGATGCCGCGCCAAGATGTTCGGTTTCCGCGTCGAGCAGTCGGCCATACTGGCCACCAATGCAGTATGAGCGCAGAGCCTGCTTTAAGGCCCTCGCCTGCAACAGCACGCTCAGGCCGGTGATGGTACGCTCGGCGATCGGCGCCGAGGCAAGCGATGTCAGCGCGGTCCAGATATGCTCCTTGGCATCGGGGGTAATGGGAACGGCTTCGCGCGCCAGGATCGCAACAATCCAGTCAGCCGCCCAGGCGCGCTCGTAGGTATCGTGGATGCGGGCGAGCGGCTGCAGGGAGACGGAGGCCTGCGCGCCTTCGGTGAGCCCCCCACCGAGATCGTGCCAGTCACCGCCCATGGCCAGTGTCGCGGCGCGGATCGAGCCGCCAAAGTCGAAGGTGAAGACCTGGCTTTGCGGGTAGCGGCGGAACTGCAAGGCCATCAGCGCGAGCAGCACGGACTTGCCGGCGCCGGTGGGGCCGGCCACCAAAGTGTGGCCGACGTCGCCGACGTGCAGAGACAACCGGAACGGGGTCGAGCCTTCGGTCTTGCCATAGAGCAAGGGCGGGCCACCGAAATGCTCGTCCCGTTCCGGCCCCGCCCACATGGCAGAGAGGGGAATCATGTGGGCGAGATTGTGCGTCGACAGGGGCGGCTGGCGGACGTTGGCATAGGCATGTCCAGGCAATGAGCCCAACCAGGCGTCGACGGCGTTGACAGTTTCGACCACGGCCGTGAAGTCGCGACCCTGGATGACCTTTTCGGCAAGCCGCAGTTTCTCGTCGGCTGCTCGCGGATCGGCATCCCAGACCACGATGGTGGCGGTCACATAGGCCATGCCCGACATATCGGCGCCGAGTTCCTGCAAGGCCATGTCGGCGTCGGCAGCCTTGTTGGAGGCGTCCGTGTCCATAAGCACGGACGCCTCGTTGGTCATCACCTCCTTCAGGATCGCTGCGATGCTCTTGCGCTTGGCGAACCATTGCCGCCGGATCTTGGTCAGCAGCTTCGCGGCGTCGACCTTGTCGAGAAGGATGGCGCGTGTGGTCCACCGATAGGGAAAAGCCAGTCGGTTGAGATCGTCGAGCAGGCCTGGGGTCGTCACGGTCGGAAAGCCGACAATGGTCAGCACCCGAAGATGCTGGTCACCGAGGCGTGGTTCGAGCCCACCTGTCAGGGGCGTGTCCGCGAGCAGTGCATCGAGATAGACCGGACACTCCGGGATGCGCACGCGATGACGCTTCGTTGAAACGGTCGAATGCAGATATGTCAGCGTCTGGCTGTCATCGAGCCAATGGCATTCCGGCATGAAGCCATCGAGCAGCTGGAGCACGCGCTCGCTGCGGTCGACAAAGGCGCGCAGGACTTCCTGCGGATCCACGCCGGACTGTTCGCGCCCCTCGTAAAGCCACCCTTCCGTGCGCGCTGCTTCCTCGGCAGGCGGCAGATAGAGGAGGGTGAGGAGGTAGCTCGATACGAAATAGATGCCGCCCTCCTCGAAGTCGGCCTTACGCTCAGCGTCGACCAGACCTGACGCCGGATCCGGAAACTGGCTTTCGGGATAGGTTGCCGCCTCGTGCCGTTGAGCCTCGACGAAGATGCACCAGCCCGAGCCAAGGCGACGGAAGGCGTTGTTGATGCGCGAGGCGACCGCGACCAGTTCGGCCGCGACGGCGGAGTCGAGATCAGGCCCGCGAAACTTCGCAGTCCGCTGCAAGCTGCCATCCTTGTTGAGCACGACGCCCGGTGCGACAAGGGCAGCCCAGGGTAAATAGTCGGCGAGGCGGCTGGCGCGGCGGCGAAATTCGGCAAGATTCATCATCGCGGCGTCCTCAAACCGACAGGTGACCGGGCATGCGCAGATGCCGGCGGCCAACTTCGAAAAAGAGTTCATCGCGTCTGGCGGCCCATACCGCAGTGGCGTGGCCAAGCGCCCAGATGACGAGACCGACCAGCCAGAGGCGCAGGCCGAGGCCGACCGCGCCGGCGAGGGTGCCGTTCAGGATCGCAATGGAGCGCGGTGCGCCCCCGAGCAGAATGTGCTCGGTTAGCGCCTTGTGCACGGGCACGGCCCATCCCGGAATTGCGTCGAGCTGTTCGAAAGCGGTTGCCATCAGATCAATGCTCCGCCGCCAAACGAGAAGAACGACAGGAAGAAGCTGGACGCCGCGAAGGCGATCGACAAACCAAAGACAATTTGGATCAACCGCCGAAAACCGCCCGAAGTATCGCCGAAGGCAAGCGTGAGGCCCGTCACGATGATGATGATGACGGCTATGATCTTGGAGACAGGACCCTCGATTGATTGCAGGATCTTCTCGAGTGGCTGTTCCCACGGCATCGATGAGCCAGACGCATGGGCGGCCGGAGCGACGATGACACTGATGGCTAGGGTTGTGGCGGCGGCAAGGGCATTGCGGTAGGCGCGTGAAATGACGGCGGTCATGAATTGTCTCCTGTGACGGTAGGTTCGGCTTGAATGATGCGATAATCGCCGTCGGGGCCGAGACCCTCGACGCGTGCGAGTTCGGCAAGCCGCCGGGCTGAGCCGCGTCCGGCGAGCACCGCGATGAGGTCGATGGTTTCGGCAATCAGCGCGCGGGGTACGGTGATGACGGCTTCCTGGATGAGTTGCTCGAGACGGCGCAGCGCACCAAGGGCGGAACCGGCATGGATGGTGCCGATGCCGCCGGGGTGGCCTGTGCCCCAAGCCTTGAGCAGGTCGAGAGCCTCCGGGCCGCGGACTTCGCCGATCGGGATGCGATCGGGCCGCAGGCGCAGCGAGGAGCGGACCAGATCCGAGAGCGTGGCGACGCCGTCCTTGGTCCGCATGGCGACGAGGTTGGGTGCCGCGCATTGCAGTTCGCGCGTGTCCTCGATGATGACGACGCGATCAGATCCTTTCGCGACCTCGGCGAGCAAGGCGTTGGTCAGCGTCGTCTTGCCCGTGGATGTCCCGCCGGCGACGAGGATGTTGGCACGGCTGGCGACGGCGGCGCGCAAGGTCGCTGCCTGTTCCGTCGTCATGATGCCTGCCGCCACGTAGTTCGCGAGCGTGAAGACGGCGACGGCAGGTTTCCGGATTGCGAAGGCTGGCACGGCGACGACGGGCGGCAGCATCCCTTCGAACCGCTCTCCAGTTTCTGGTAACTCCGCCGACACGCGTGGCGAGCGGCCGTGCACTTCCGCGCCGACATGATGGGCGACCAGTCGCACAATGCGCTCGCCGTCGGCGACTGAGATCATCTCGTCAGTCTCGGCCAGGCCTTCCGCGAACCGATCGACCCAGATCCGGCCGTCCGGATTCAACATCACTTCGACGATTTTGGGATCGTCCAGGAATTGGCCGATGGCAGGCCCTAGCGCCGTTCGCAGCATACGCGAGCTGCGCGCTCGTCCTTCGGTCTCGTTGTGCGAAGCAGCCATTTTGTCCCCGTTTCGGTCGGGAACAATTCAGACGGTCCCCGGTCGGGGATGATTAAGAGAGTGGTATTTTGCGCCGCTGCAACAAGTATATCGGCGCGTCGTAGTATGGCGTGTAAATACAGGAGAACGGCGGGCTGCCCTTGCCTCATTCGGCAACGACCCGGTGATCGTCCTAGGGAATCGCAGGTGCCGATGTGCGATGGGCGAAAGCAGCATGGCCGAGGTCTGGAAGCAGTTGGACAAAGTCGGACCAACCGCGATCGCTTCAACCATAATGGCTGTAAGGCCGCTGTGAGGTCATCCATCCTGACATGAATGCGCGAACCGTTGTGTTACGGTGCCATGGTGCTTAGGAGACCTGATCTAGCCTGCCCGGATGGAAGAGGAGGTTCGCCACGACCACGATCAACCGCCGCGTCCTGCTCACCCGTTCGGGCAGCGCCGTCTTGGCCTCGACTGTTGGGACAAAGGCCCTCGCCGCAGACCCGCCACGTGGGGACAGAGAGCCGTCCAACCAGCTGGGAGCGCTGATTGAGGCGCACAAGAAAGCATACATAGCCTTCGGCAAGGCCGTCCGCGAAACGGGCGGCAACAGCCAGGATCGTGACAGAGCTAGCCGAACTGAGGAAACGGCGCTGCTGGCTATCTGTGCCTATGCTGCAGTCAGGGAAAGCGATCGCTTGTCCAAAGCCGGATATCTTCTACAGATCGAGGCGCGTGGTGAGCTTGACCTGCCTGAGCATGTGCAGGCTCTTCTCCGCTCGACGATGTGGAACGGATAGGGAAGCCTGGGGCGACTAGATCACTCGAAGAGCGCCGGCTGACGTCGTTTCGGAGCGTTTCCTGCACGAGTTCGCAGCTGACCTTCTGGCCTCATTTGAGGTCCCTCAAGCCGGCGCGGTCGACGGCTGACGACCCCTCTCTCGCATTTGAATACCTGCACCAGCCCTGGCGAGAGGCGGCAGGGCGAATGCCAAACGCTAAGACTGCGTTGCAACGTCGGGATTCATGTCTTCGGAAATCTCGTGCACCAGTTTCGGTCCCTTCGCCAGGCGCCTGCCCAGGGCCGTGACGAAGGAATCGTACCGTTCGGCGGCCTTGGCGCGCGCAGCCTGCGCGGCGGGCTCCGGCAAGGCCGGCGTTGTCGCGAGCCAGAAGCGGACGAACACGGCCAGGGTCTCGACTGCGATGCCGATATCGCGTTCCTGCCGTGCCAGACGCCGATCGACCTGGTCCAGGCGTTTGGCAATTGCCGCCTCGCGACGCTCATCAGCATCCGGCGAGAGGAACGAGGCGATCGCGGCCTCTGCGATCATGGATTGGGGCTGATCGCGCCGCGCCGCATAGTCACCAAGCATCGCCATGATCCTCTGGTCGAGATAGACGGAGATCTGCACTTTCCTTTTGCGAGCCGTCATACGCTTACAGCTCCATTCCATCATTGGGGTCGAGTGAGACCTGCCGCGCCATGCCCTGCATGAGCCGGGCCAGGCGTCGATTGCGGATGGCATCATCGTCCCCGTCGTCGTCGGGCTCGATCTCGAACTCATTGTCGATTGAGACTGCTTTTTCCACGGCCCCTGCCCGCTCGAGCTCGGGTTGCAGGCGTCGCTCTGATTCCGATGGATCGCCATCGCTGTTTCCGCTCACAGCGGAAGCATCGGCGAGCTCAGGCCGGGTCGGTGGCGGCAGCTGGCTCCAGTCGCCACGATCGGTTGCTGCAGCCCTATCCAACTCTGGCGTCGGCAGGATGCGCTCGCGAAAGCGCGCATCTTCGTAGTAGCGCACCTTCTTCGCCCTGATTGGCGGCGCCCCCGCCACCATCACGATCTCATCGGCTGGCGGAAGCTGCATGATCTCGCCGGGGGTGAGGAGCTGGCGTGCGGTCTCCTGGCGCGACACCATGAGATGTCCGAGCCAGGGCGAGAGCCGATGGCCGGCATAGTTCTTCATTGCACGCATTTCGGTTGCCGTGCCGAGCGCGTCCGAGACCCGCTTGGCGGTCCTTTCATCGTTGGTGGCGAAGCTGACGCGCACGTGACAGTTGTCGAGGATGGAATTGTTTGGACCGTAAGCCTTCTCGATCTGATTGAGCGACTGCGCGATGAGAAAGCCCTTCAGTCCATACCCGGCCATGAAGGCAAGCGCGCTCTCGAAGAAGTCGAGGCGGCCAAGGGCGGGAAACTCGTCCAGCATCAACAGCAGCCGGTGGCGGTTTGACTTTGTGTGGAGATCCTCAGTGAGACGACGGCCGATCTGATTGAGGATAAGGCGAATGAGCGGTTTGGTGCGACTGATGTCCGAAGGCGGAACGACGAGATACAGCGTTGCCGGTCGCTTCCCGCCGACGATGTCGGCGATGCGCCAGTCGCAATGGCGGGTCGCCTCGGCGACGACCGGATCGCGATAGAGACCGAGGAAGGACATCGCTGTGGAAAGGACGCCTGAGCGTTCGTTGTCGGATTTGTTGAGCAGTTCGCGCGCCGCACTGGCGATGACCGGATGCGGGCCAGCCCCTCCGAGATGCGCGGTCTTCATCATGGCCGCAAGCGTCGATTCGATCGGGCGCTTTGGATCGGAGAGGAAGGCGGCGACGCCGGCGAGCGTCTTGTCCTGCTCTGCATAGAGAACATGGAGGATCGCTCCGACCAGCAGCGCGTGACTTGTCTTTTCCCAATGATTGCGCTTCTCCAGGCTGCCTTCCGGGTCGACCAGAATGTCGGCGATGTTCTGGGCGTCTCGGACCTCCCATTCGCCGCGGCGGACTTCCAGAAGCGGGTTGTAGGCGGACGATTGCGAGTTGGTCGGATCGAAGAGCAGCACGCGGCCGTGCAGAGCGCGGAAGCCGGCGGTGAGTTGCCAGTTTTCTCCCTTGATGTCGTGAACGATTGCCGAGCCCGGCCAGGCAAGCAGGGAGGGCACCACCAGGCCGACGCCTTTCCCCGATCGGGTTGGGGCGAAGCACAGCACATGCTCAGGACCATCGTGGCGCAGATAGTGGCGGTCATAGCGACCCAGCACCACCCCATCGCTGCCGAGGAGACCCGCAGCCTCCACCTCCCGCCGGTCGGCCCAGCGCGCCGAGCCATAGGTCTGCACGTTCTTGACTTCGCGCGCCCGCCACACCGACATGCCGATCGCGACGATGATCGAAAGGAACCCGCCGGACACGGCAATCAAGCCGCCCTCCAGGAAGATATCCGGAGCGTAGGCGTCATAAAAATACCACCACCACAACAGCGCCGGTGGATAATAGACCGGCAGCCCGCCGACATCGAACCAGGGCGGGCCAAGCTGCGCCTGGAACCCAAGCTTCCATGCGGTCCATTGCGTCGCAGCCCATACTGTTAGCAGGACAATCAGGAAGACAGTGAGGATCTGACCCCAGAGTATTTTGGTGGCCGACATCGCTTGATCCTTTCATCACAGGCCGAGAGACCGCTTGCGGCCAAAGCTCCACTCGACCCCTCCACCATCGCGGGCAACGCCGGAGACATGTTGGCCGAGATGCTTTTCGAGAGAGGGTGTCCAGGGAACCAGCTGGAAACCGAGACCATTATCGATCATGGCGAAGCGGCCGGAGGCGAGCGTGAAACGTTGGCGATAGGTGCCGGCCACATAGCCACCGCCTGTGACTGGGTTGAAGGGCTTCCCTGTGTCGATCGCGAGCTTGTCGCCGATCGTCTCCAGTTCCTTGCGGCGGAGCGTGTCGAGCAGGTTGCTCGTGAAGACGACCCGCCTTCCCTGCCGCTCTGCCAGCCCCTGACTGACAAGGTGTTCGGCGCGCCGGGTCAAGGCATCGCGGACCTCGGCACCGAAACCGGTCTCGGATAGGGCCACAGGCTCGCGAGCGATGGCCTGGCGGTCGAGCCAGGTCGCACCTGACGCAACAATTTGTTTATCGACGGCAAGATCGGAGCGCACGGCGAGCGCTGCCCGACGCAGGCCGTGCGCATCATCGAAATGGCGCAGCTCGACGATGGATCCCGGCGCGCTGTCGCCAGCAGAATCCAGGTCGGACAGTTTGATGTGATGGGTGCGTCCGTCGACGCCGTCAACCACGGCATAGGCTGTGCCGATCAGCTCGTCGTCGAGCCCACGGTCGACCAGCCGGCCGACAACGGGCGTGTCGAGGCGTTCTGCTGCCAGGACGTAACTGGCCGGACCGCGCTCGATGTGTTGCGCGCTGAGCGCGCGGTGCATGCGCTTGATGATGTCGCCACGCTCTCCGAGTTCGCGCAATGTCGTCTCGGCCTTGTCGTCGATCAGCCATTGGCCGGGGCCAAGCTGATCGGCGAGACCGAGTGTTTCAAGCTTGCGCAGGCGGCCGACCTTCATCGCATGGAAAGCGTCCGGTTGCCTGTCGGCCTGTGGGGCAAGATCGATGAAGCCGGTGTGGCGGGCATCGCGAGCGAGTTGGCGGTCAAGTTGCGTCCACCGCTCGGACTCGACCTGACGTTCGAGCGCGCGGCGGATATCGAGATCAGTGCGCAGCCCCAGTTCCTGGGTGATGAGGCCGCGCGCCCGGTCGCGCATCCCTTGCCTAATGTAATCCCGCGAGATGACCAGATCCTGGCCATCGTCACGAACCCCACGCACGATCAGGTGGACATGCGGATGCGCGGTGTTCCAGTGATCGACCCCAACCCATTCGAGCCGCGTGGCAAGATCCTTCTCCATCTGCCCGACAAGATCGCGGGCAAAGGACTTGAGGTCCGTCATGTCGAGAGCGTCGTCGGGCGAAACGATGAAGCGGAAATGGTGCCGATCCTCCGCGGTGCGCGCGGCGAAAGCCGCAGCATCTGCATCTTCCGTCCTCGGCCCAAACAGCCGACCCTTCTCCCCGTCCCGGGTTACCCCCTCGCGTCGCAGGTAGCCGAGGTGTGCGCCAAGCACGCCAGCGCGCACGGAATGGCGGACAACGCAAGCTTTGACCACCGCGCCGCGCGACCGCGATGTGATGAAGCGATTGGCCTGGATGCTCGCGCGCTGACCGTGACCAAAACGGGAGCGGTTGCTGGACACAATCCTGCCCGAGCGCGAGATGCCGCCGCCGGCCTTTTTCGCCGCGGCTAGCGCCTGGGCGATGAACGGCCTGGCCTGCTGGGCGCGCGTCGAGCGCATCCGGCCAGGGCGGATGCCGAACTCGCGCTCATTGTCCATGGCGATATTCCGCAACGTTGAAAAGAGCGGGCAAATACAGTGATTTGATGTTGCCGCACACATTGCCCCGAATGTGGACAATGTGCACAAGGCGCCAGAAGATCGAGCAGAAACAACTACCCAACCGAGGCGCAATGTGCGCGCTTTTATCTTGCCATCGCTCGGTTGTGTGCGCCGTCTCCAGCCCTGGCGCCCGCCATGGCGCGCTAGAGTCCGCGTCAGCACCAAAGATGGTGTACCGGTTCATGGCTCAGCCCTCTCGCCCGCTTGCGTCACGAACAGGCCGGCCGACCGAGGTGCGGCATTGGATGATTCACGCACACTCTGCGCCCTCGGCACGTCATTGGCCGAGTCTTCGACCGTCCGGGAATCTGCTGCAGGCTTTCCTGCCGGCGGCAGGGCGAAAAGCGGTGCTGTCCTCCATCCTGATGACTTAGGGCGCGCCGGGCCGGTCGCAGTCGTAGCAGTGTCGCTGCCAATGGCGGACGCGACGGCTGTCACATAGGCGTGCGTTTCCCGCGGCAGAGGCCGACCCTGCAATGATGCCTCATAGCGCCCCGGGCCTGCATTGTAGGCAGCAATCCACCCGGGCAATCCATAGCGATCCAGGAGTTCGCGGATGTAAGCGGATCCCGCGACGATGTTGTCGCGCGCATCGTATGGATTGCTGCCGAGCCGATATCGAACCCGCAGCTCGGCCCAGGTTGCCGGTACGATCTGCATCAGGCCCATGGCGCCTTTTGGCGAGGTGGCGCGTTGGTCGCCAGCACTTTCCGCGCAAAGGACCGCACGGATCCAGGCGGGCGGAAGCCTAAAACGCCTCGCCGCGTCCGCGATATGGGCCTCGTAGTTGCGCGCCGCCGGCGTGCCGGCTGTGGCACTCTTCGCCACTGCAATCGTAGTACCGGAGGATAGCACGCAGAGCCCGGCAAGCAGGACGAGCGCGTGGGGCCAACCGACGCGAAGCAATGCGGAAGGGTCTAGATGGTTCGTCGACCGACGGCGCGCGGACATCATTCAATCCTTCTCTGCCCGGTCACGCGGACGCGACCACATCAATGCCCAGGAGGTTTGTCCTCGCCGTCCTGAAAGAGGTTGGCGCGAATGGGCTGCGCGAAGGTCGGGTCGTCAATTTGCAGCGACACGAACTCACCGGCCTTTTCGCCGGATCGTTTCCAACCGGCGCCGATCGCAGGGCCGTCTTCGCCGCCGGCGTGCACGCGATAGTCGGGCGCGTTTTCGACGTCGCTCGCTTCGGCCTCGACGATTGCGATGTCGAGGTCGAGTCTGAGCGTCCGGATGCGCCCGCAGTAGCCAGTCTGATTGCGCGTGAATTGTCCGATCTGTGGCATGTACTTTGTCCTTTCGAGGATGTTCGGCGGTGATGTCGGGGACGACCTGAAAGGGCCGTCGGTGGCGCGCTCACCGCGCTCGCGCGCGCCATTAAAACCGGCCGTCGCCTTGCTCGTCGGTCCACAGCGGGACCGCGCGGCCGATGATCTGGTCGGTGGAAACGAGGCCGAAGTAGCGGCCGTCGAGGCTGTCGCGGACCTGCCGGTTCATCAGGAACACAGACGCAGCCGGAACAGAGTGACAGCCCTGCCAGCTTGGCAGATCACGGCCGGCGCGATCTCGCTCAAGCGCGGCGCCAACGTCACGGCCGTCGACGGAGATAGCGAGCTTGATCCGGCATACTGTCTGGCCGGAAACCGCAAGGATGCGTTTGAGCAGCAGCACGCCTTTCGGCAGATAGGCCCGCTCGGCAAGGAACTCTGCCAGCGGTTCAGGCGGCCGTACGGCGACAAGGTCGCCAGCCGAAAACTTGCCGCCCCCGTCGATCCGGTAGAAGCCGATCGGCACGCTGGGTGACGCGTTCCAGATAAACCTGGGCGCTGGTGCCGTGAGAGCTGGGAGGAACACGCCGGCGCTGGCCAGCGCCATTGCCAGGATGATTGTCGACCGCCTCATGGCCGCACCCTTTTCCGAAGGAGGTAGGCACAATGCAGATCAAGCGTGTAGGCGCGCGGCTCTTGCCCGGCCGTCATCCGGTGGTGGACGTGCCGCCAGTGATCGGGCGAGACCGTTTCCGGATCGATCCCGAGACGCTCGACGGCATCAATCATCTGCAGCACCTGTTCGACGCTCGGCCAACCTTGCATCGTCAGCAGGATGTCGCCGCCGGGTCGCACGAAAGGCAGCGTCTGGCAGGCTTGGCCGGGTGTAACGGCATGCACGATATCGAGACGGGAGATGATCGTGCCGAAGTCGTTCGATGCCCATCGCACGAAGGCAAAAATGGCGCCGGGGCGAAACCAAAGGACACGCCGGCGCCGGTCGAGGATCTGCTCTCGATCTACGGACCCGAAGCGGATCCAGAACTCGATTTTCTTCGCGATCCATGTCAGTTCGACACGGGTGAGGCTGCCGTTCTGCAACGCGTCGCCGGCAGACCCGGTCGAATCCAGGGCCGTGGTATCGGTCATTGTGTGGTCCTGCTCTTTTTGGGAATCAGCCTGATGACGACAAGCAATTGTCCATTGCGCGATCGGCCGCACTGTCTGCGCGGTCCCGCAAATCACCGTCCGGGCCGTCCGGTGAGGATCGCAGGCAAATGGCGCTTAGCGGGAAGGACTGAGCCGCGTGGGTCCGAAGTCGAGATCACGGCCCCGCGCTCGGCCCACGCCTGCAGGTCGTCAAGGGCATAGACGACGCGGCCACCGAGTTTGCGATAGGCGGGACCGGTGCCATAGGTGCGATGCTTCTCGAGCGTACGCGATGACAGGCTGAGGAATTCGGCTGCTTCCTTGGTGCGAAGAAAGCGCGGCGGCAAAACGGCTAGGTCTGATCGCATGGATGGGCCTCCGTGGGCTAATGGGAACCGCTGGCGTTCAGCGGCGGATTACGATCACGGTGGCGGAAAGCGGGCTTCGCAGGGGATGGGGAAGATTGGGGGGCGTGATATTTCCACCCCGGGCTAGTGTCGTGTGCGGTGGCGCAGGAGTTGCAGATAGCCTCCGCCGATCATGGCGGCACTGCCTTTGACGAGACCAATGACGGCGTCACGCAGGGATGACGTCTTCCACGGATTGGCGCCTACACGCTCAATTCCGTAACAGGCGGTCGCAATGTCGCGATAGCTGGCGCCATTCGTGCGGCCATCGGCCGCCTGCATCATCAAGCGCAGGCGACGACGCTGCTGAACGGTTACGCGCGTGTCTGGCGGCACAGGTCGCCGGTGATAGGCCCGCCAGAAACGGACGAGAGCCTCGACGCGTCCCAGCGTTTGAGAATCCAGCGGGATCACCGCCGCCAGCGAATGGTCGCCCTCGCTGCCGGGAAGGAGCAGAATCTGGGTGGCTATCCCGTTGTCATGAATAGCGTGAAATCCCTGCGGGCTCTCACGATGCCTTTCGACTCCGCTGAGCGTCGCGGGGCCGATCGGCAGGCAGTCGGGTGATGACATGAGAGCCAACACCGCGGGATCCACCAGAGGCGACCACAAGACGTCTTGCGCCAGGGCCGAAAGGTCGGGCCGTGCCGGGAAATCGCAACCCCCAGCGTTTCTGGGCCTCAGCGGGAAATGGCTCCCTTTCCGTTCTCGAATGAACAAGGCCCAGGTAGGCGCGATGATAGGCATCTGAGCGGCGTAGACATTCCCAAGCGAGCCCTTCGATTGGCAAGCTGTCGAAGAAGTCGTAGCTGTTGTTGTCCCGCCAACGCGACGTGTTCGGCTTCATCGTGCATCTCCTCGCGAAAGGCCAAGTCGTGCTCGAATCGATTCCGGACTCTGGTGGTTGGCGAAACGTCACGGGGAGGCATCGGGTGATGCCTTTTCAGCATCACCGGCCGGCAATGCTCGCTAATCGTCAGTCTGACGCAGAAGGTATCGGTAGCCCGTACGCGTCATCCATCGTGCTCGAGCGAGATGGCTGTCATAGACGCTCCGGGCACGTTGCGAGTCCTTGGTCGGATCAATCCCGAAGAGCACCTTGACCACCTCGCGCCAATCGGCGCCGTCAGCGTCAGCGTCGAACAGACGCATGTAGAGCTTCACATGGCTGCGATCGTAGTCGGTGAGTTCATCGCCAGTCGGCGCGGTCTCCTCAAATGGCTCAATCATGGCTGCCCTCCCCCGGCAAACGGCCGAGATTCAAGTCCGAATCCTATAGGTCTGGTTTCGCCGGCACAGGAGGCTCGTAGTGCATCACGCGATGCTGTCTCGGCATCGCCCCCGATGAGCCAGCCAAGGCTGCTTCAAAATGGGAGCCCGCCCGATCGGGTCGGGCGGGCTTCTCGGGCGCCCTATTCGGCGTTGCGGCGGCTCGGACGGGACCAGATCAGACTGTGGCCCTCGCCCTCCTCGTCATCGAAGAGGTTGGCGAAGATCGGGGCGTTGAAACTCGGATCGTCGAGCTTGAGGCCGAGATAATTGCGACCTTCGTTGGACTGCTTGGCCCAGGCGGCGCCGATCTCGGCTCGGCCGACGAAGACCCGGTGGCTGGGGGCGTTGTCGCCGTTGGCGCGGGTTTCGGGAACGATGCGAACGCCGCGGGCCTGGACGCTGAGGGTGACGATGTCGCCCGTAAACTCGTTGTTGCCGGACTTCTTGAAGGTGCCGATGGTAGCCATGACAGTTCTCCTTGATCCTGTTTGTTTCGAGCCACACCATTGTGGTCTCGATGGTGATCGAAAGGTCGGAGGCGATCGCCGGCGCACCCAGGGGCCGAAGCGAAGCGGAGGACGGTGCGGGAGAGACTTTGTTGTACCGCGAGGAATGACGGCGAAGCCGGCAGGGGAAAAAAGTCGCGACGTGCCGTTGCGTCACAGGCGATCGAGGCGAAGCCGTCTTTCGACCAGAAACACCAATCGAAGAGACCGCTATCGGTGTGATTGTGACAACACGCGGGTAAGGAGATATGGCTGCCGGGATCCGACTTCTTGGAGGAGAACGACGTGACGCTCGATCAGTGCCAAAGGCCTATGCTGCCAGCACTGCTGATCGCATTTCCCTGTGACAAGCCGCGCTCCTAGCCCTCGATGCCATCCTGTCGTCGGATGGGATCGAGGTGGCGGACATGGGTCGGGCCGGCGCGGGCAAGTTGTTGACCGACTGAACGCTGCGATGAGGCAGCGCACCCCGATTAAGCTGGAGCAACTCCAACTGGGCGAAAGGGCTGAAGCTTGCCTACAGGACACTGCTTCCAGGAGTTTGCCTCACGCCGCGGGTTGCAGGGCCGCCCTCAGCAGCATGCCGAACAGGTCGCGTGGCTCGTCGGGATCGGCTAAGAGGTCGCGCACGCCCGGTTCGGCGGCGCGGCGGGCGAGCCCCGACACGGTCCCGGCCGAGATCGAATGATCCCCGCCGAGGAAATCGGCATGGCGTCCGCACTCGCCGCGCAGGCGGCCTCGGCAATGGCGAATGTCCAGGCGGATATCTCGAGCAGCGCCTTCAGCGCCAGGTTTTCATGGACGATGCGCCTTACCGGAATTGCCTGGACGGTGCCCATATCCTCAACAGCGTGGCCAAGACCTGACAGCGTCTCAGCAAGCCCCGCGGTTCTCAGGGCGCTCGCGGCAGCGTGTCTGATCTCGCCGATCTCGGCCTCTCGCACGCCACGGTCAGGGCGCTTATGGAGCGGCTGGAAGGGTCCGGCGACATCATCGGCTACAAGGTGGTGCTGCGCGCCGACGCAGGTCGATCAGCGCATGCGCGGTATCATGCTCATTGAGATTGAGCGCCATGCCGCCGCCCGCGTGGTCCTGGCACTGGGCGGCTTCCGGAAGTCTCGACCATCCATACCACCAATTATCGATGAGATCTGGTGGTTGAACTCGGCACGGCCTCGCTGACCGATTTCGATGCCGTGCTGCGCCGCATACGCTGCTAGCCGGCATAACGGGCAGCGAAACGCGCCTGCTCCTGGCCACGCAGCGCACGACGCGGGCACGAAGACCTAGCTGTTGCGGGAAGGCGCTGATTTTGGCGTTCTTCATAGGCGGCCGGGTTGTTCATCTTCCCGGTCGCTCGGCCTGTAGCAGCCCCGCCAGATTTGGCCAGTGACATGGAGGTGCGGAGCAATTCGTCGAGGCACGTCTGAGTTTGACGTCGCCTCGCTTGTCGGTGCGTCCCAGGCGGGTTCATTCAGCATAGGGGTCGATTTCGCCGGCGATCTCCGAGATATCTCCGTCGTAGTCGTCGATTGGCGCTACGGAGAGTGTGCCGTCCCCTGCGCGGAAGATGACGATGCTGACCATCAGGCTGGTGGCGAGGCTGAACGCCAAGGCGTTTGCTTCTGCGAGGGACATCTTTTCGGCTCCTGTTTGGAAGCGGGGATCGATCCCCGCGTGACAGGCGCCCGATGTGTCCGGCCGAGGGCCACAATCACCGGAGAGGCGAAGCCGAAGCGGCGGCACGCTTTGCGTAGTCCGACCCTTTACGGGTTGATGGCATCAGGTCCTCGGACCGGACCAAGGAATTGCGCGGATGAACGCGAGGATCGGTTCGTGCTTTCAATTTCAGAAGCCGGTAAGACCTGAAGTTCGAGCCGTGCTGGCCCGCAGTCGTCGCCATCGTGCCGGCAGCGCCATGGCCCGACCGCCGTCCGGAACGAACACACCAGTAGACGAGTATGGCGCTGGCGTTGGCCTCGGCCGTCCCTTTCATGCGGCGCCGAATTTCAGGACCGGGATGCCGAGCTTGCGTGCCTTGTCGGCGAGGTTGTCCTGAATGCCCGTGCCAGGGAAATGAACGACGCCGATCGGCAAAGTGTCGAGCATTTGAACGGAGCGGCCTTGGCATGCCTGGTCCAGTCAGGCTTGAAGGCGATCTGTGGCACCTTGCGATTGTGAGCCCATCTGGCCGCGATCAACTCGGCCCCCTTTGGGCGATCCGCCGTGGAGCAGGACCATATCCGGATGCTTACCATGGACCTGGTCAAGCTTGGCCCAGATCAGGCGATGGTCATTGAAGTCGAGCCCGCCGGTGACGGCGACCTTCGGCCCGGGAGGCAGAAGCGCATGGGTATTGGCGTGCCTCTTGGCGGCAAGGAAATCGCGACTGTCGATCATGGCCGCTGTGAGATAGCGGTGGTTGACGACGGAGCCCGAACGCGGTCGCCAGGTGGAATGCGTGTGACGCTCGAAATGTTCGGCGGCCTGGTCGCGCATCAGTTCGAACGCGTTGCGTCGTTCTATAAGCGTCTGGCCCAGCGCGATGAGGCGCTCGAGCTCTGTGGACTTGACCTCTGAACCGTCCTGTTCGCGCTGCAGCCTTTGCTTGGCGAGCTCGTTGGCGTCGAGGTCGCGTTCGATCCGGGCAACGGCGCGATGGAAGAGATTGACCGTCCCCCAGAGCAGTTCCTCGAGGTCCGGTTTGAGGCGCGTATTGGACAGCGCCACCACGAGGGCGTCGAAAATGTCGGCCATGCTGGCTGCAATGACACAGCCTTCGGGAAGCGGACGCGGATCGGGTTCGTCCTCGAAGGGCCGGTAGCCGTAGAGCTGGAGTTCCTGCAGGACGTGATCGCTTGGAGAGAATGGGAGTTGCGGTTCAAAGTCGGTATCGTGCTGGCTGCCCATGGTGGCTTCCTCAGGTGGATCGGTCGCGCCTATCGCGGCCTTCATGGCGACGAAGGCGGCGGGCGGTCCGGACTTGCACCCGCAGCGCCAGCGCAGGGCCGTAACGGAGTGGAGGATGGCGAGCTCGGCTATTTTGTTTCGCGCTGGAAAGGCCTGATACCGGGTCCCCGCGGGGTGCCGCGGGATGCAAAGGCCGCCGAAAATAGCCGGGCGCAGCCATTGCCGGTCAGGGCCGGCCGAAGTGGATTCTCGACGAGGCGCTGATCGCGGCCGTTGGCGCTCCGCATTGAGCCTCGTGCCTCACCGCATCATCATAGTCACAAGGAACGCGACGGCCTCTCCGCTCGTTGATTGCTTTTCGACTCGAGCCGCCGTCATGCCCTCCACATCGATACGCAAAACGGAATACGATCCCGACAGAAGAATCCTCTCGGTCTGGTTCGTGGCCAGCGGCAAGCGGTACGAGTTTGAGGGGGTAACGCCGGAAACCTTTGCCGCGTTCCGGGCCGCGTTCGCCAAGGGCCGCTATTTCAACGACCACATCCGCAACAATTTCCGCTACCGTCTGGTTGCGAGCGATAGCGACCCGGGATGACCTGACCTGCAGGCGGCTCAATCGTCCTGTCGCTCCAACCGGCGGTTGGTGGACGCGTTGCCGCTGTTGCGCTTAGGGTTGATTACGGTCCGCGCTCACTTGGCAAGCCCCACCCCCGCATCCCCCCGCCTGGTGCAAAGCGTTTGATCGGTCCCGCCGTTCTGGCAGTGCGGCGGGACTTTTTTGCGGTCCAGGTGGAGCATCGGCGCGCGGGGAAGGCGCGGTGCACGGAGCACCCTTTTCTCATCCAACGTACGTCGGTGCCGCGCTGAAGGGTCTCAACGTCGGTCTGGCGCCAGAGCTCAACCAGCTGGACTATTGCTCGACCGGAAGCGGCTCGTGCTGCGGCTCAGCGTGGTGGAACACCTGTCCAAGATCGCGCGCGTCGAACGTTTGGGCGCAGACTGGGCAGTAGACAAAATGCTTCGACTCGTTCTCTACCGGCCCGTCATGCGGCCTGCCCTCATAGCCTGTCGCGATGTTGTCGGTTCTAGTCCGGGGCATCTGCAAGTGCCTTTCGTCGTTTTGGCGGCCGATACTTCTCCACCAACCGGGCCCTCTCACGGTCGACCGTGACGCCCGAGGTCGATCGTCACAGTGTCCTCGTCGATGCGCGTGACCTCGCCTTTCAGGTCGATTTGCTGGCCTCGGTTCACCTTGGTGTGGTCGATGATGGAATGTGGGAAGTCATAACCTGGGATCGAGACGCTTACGCGGTCCTCTGTTATCCGCCCTCGAACCCTGGCAGTAATCGCCACCCGGTCACCAATGCCTATTCCCCGAGCCATGCCATGGATTCTGGTGCGGGTGGTGTCTTCTTCAAGAGGCTTCTAATATACGCCCGCCATCCTAAGGCTGACCTACGACCAGAGTTACAAAAGTTGAACTCCATCGGGGAACACTCCTTCTGTCTGCCTGTTCGATTTGCCAGGCGCATCCCGCGCATTCAGACAGGAGAAAGAAGATGAAACGCATCCTTTTGGCTTCGGCCGTGCTGGCGGTGTCGGCTGGGCTTTCCTTTGCCCAGACGACGAGCGGAACTTCGAGCGGAACCTCGACGAGCGGAACCTCGACCACGACAACCATGCCCAGTACGACGGATCAGGGCACCGGCACGACGAGCAGCGGGACCAACCTGTCCGGCGATCAGGGCACCGACACGACCACCACCAGCGGCACCACGAATTCGAACTCGGCCAGGGACTGCGCGCCCGGCCAGCAGACTGGCAGCGCTCAGCAGGCGGCGCCTGGTCAGCAGGACACGGCAGCCAAGACCGCCGCGCCGGGCCAGGTGAAAAAGACCGGTGAAGGTTGCTGATTGGCACATCGGCTCAGGTTGGAATCACCAGCGCGTGGCTGGCTGACTCCCCCGACCACCAAACTCGGCTGGCGATCAAATTGCCGCCAGCTGAGCATCACTCCAGGAACTTTTGCGCTTGCTTATGCTTTCAGTGGGCACGCCTGGCTTCTGTTTGCTTTCGGTCAGATAGACATCCCTCTGCTCGCGCATCTTGCCTGAAAGGGAGCTGCGGTCGCGCTCAGAGGAGAGCCGCGCTGTATTGCCGATAGCGCTAGAGCGATTCGAAGCCCTACAGCAACCGGCAGTTGGACTGACACCAAGTTGGCTCCGAGAGCGTTGTCTAGTTGCCGGGAACCCAGCCTGGCACGGCACGTTGCTCAGTTCCGACCTTCGCAAAGGATGCATGGAATGGCGAAAGACGTTTCTCGCGAGGAAGAGCAACGCGGCACCGGAAAGGTTCTCATCTGGGGCGCCGCGATCGCCCTCGCTCTCTTTGTTGCCCTGCTGGCCATATTTGTTCTGGGGTCGTCCTGATTGCTGCAGCAGGATCTAACTTGGGTGCACGAGGTTGTGAGTCTAGAGAGCTGCAGAGCCTACTTGGATCTTGAGCACCGTGGGGTTGAATGCAAGCTCCCGTGGGTCAGGTGACTGCTAGGCTTTCGTGCTTTTTGGTGTCCCCTTCGGTTTAGATGCCGCGGCCGACGTCACAGCAAGTGTACGCATCCGGTGAAGACCGCAGACGTGCATATCCGATGCCATGAGGACCTGAGCACCGCGGTGCTGGGGTCAAGCTTTCGATG
>NZ_JAMYTP010000010.1:0-220644 GCF_040322515.1 Mesorhizobium sp. M0136 | reverse complement strand
AGTCCCCATCAGCCATCGCATCAAGAAATGCGCCTGGAACGACGACTATCTCATCAATGCCATCACTCATATGCGATAGCCCTGCCCTCGAGGGGGAGATTCGCCGAAGGCGACGGAGAGGGTCGGTCGAGGCAGGCTGCGGTTGATCGTTGCTGAAAAGCGCGATCGAACGACGGTGGCGCGCTGCCTCGGCCGACCCCACCCGCCTCGCTGTGCGAGGCACCCTCCCCTCGAGGGGGAGGGAGGCGCCGCGCCCTTTGACGGCAATTGCAAGACCTGATCCGCGGGGACCGAACGCATGGCCGCAGCACCGAAAAGACCGTTCCGTTGGCATATCGGCGTTTTCCTGGCGCCGGCGTTGCTGGTCTATACGGCGATCATGATCCTGCCTCTGGCCGGCACGCTGCAGCTTTCCTTGTTCCGCAACATCAATCAGTCGCAGGTCTTCGTCGGACTGGAAAATTTCCGCATGCTGTTCGGTGACCCCAACTGGTCGGTCAACTTCTGGAACGCGCTCAGGAACAATGTCTGGTTCTTCATCATCCATATGCTGGTGCAGAACCCGATCGGCGTCCTTTTGGCCGCACTTCTGTCCAGCCCCAGGCTGCGGTTTTCCGCCTTCTACCGCACGGCGATCTTCGTGCCGACGATCCTGTCCTTCGTCATTGTCGGCTTCGCCTGGAAGCTGATCCTGTCGCCGCTATGGGGCGTGGCGCCGCATATGATGGACCTTGTCGGCCTGAAAAGCCTGTTCACGCCCTGGCTCGGCAAGGCGCAATATGCGCTGACCGCGCTCAGCCTGATCTCGGTGTGGCAATTCGTCGGCATCCCGATGATGCTGATCTATGCGGCACTGCTGTCCATTCCCGAAGAGGTGATCGAAGCGGCCGAATGCGACGGCATCACCGGGATGGCGCAGTTCTGGAAGATCAAGCTGCCGCTCATCCTGCCGTCGATCGGCATCATCTCGATCCTGACCTTCGTCGGCAATTTCAACGCTTTCGACCTGGTCTACACCGCGCAAGGCGCGCTGGCCGGGCCGAACTATTCTACGGATATTCTCGGCACCTTCCTCTACCGCGCCTTCTTCGGTTTCCAGCTGCAGGTCGGCGATCCCAACATGGGCGCGGCGATCGCCACGATGATGTTCCTGATCATCCTCGGCGGCGTCTGCGTCTACCTGTTCCTCGTGCAGACGCGCCTGCGTCGCTACCAGTTCTGAGGCGCGACATGAGCACGGCAACCCGCTCGCTGCCCCGCACCATTGGCGCCCACGCGATCCTGTTGACCTACACCGCCATCGCGCTGTTTCCGGTCATCCTCGTCATCATGAATTCGTTCAAGTCGCGCGCAGGGATTTTCGGCGCGCCGCTGACGCCGCCGACGCCAGGGACCTTCGACCTGATCGGCTACGCCACGGTGATCGGCCAGGGCGACTTCATCCACTATTTCCAGAACAGCCTTGTCGTCACCGTCGCCTCGCTGTTCTTCGTGCTTCTGTTCGGCGCCATGGCTGCGTTCGCGCTGTCGGAATACCGCTTCCGCGGCAATTCGCTGATGGGGCTCTATCTGGCGCTCGGCATCATGATCCCGATCCGCCTCGGCACCGTCGCCATCCTGCAGCTGATGGTGGCGAGCGGGCTGGTCAACACGCTGACGGCGCTGATCCTGGTCTACACGGCGCAGGGCCTGCCGCTTGCCGTCTTCATCCTGTCGGAATTCATGAAGCAGGTCTCGGACGATCTGAAGAATGCGGGCAGGATCGACGGCCTGTCCGAATACACCATCTTTTTCCGGCTGGTGCTGCCGCTGGTGCGCCCATCGATGGCGACGGTCGCGGTCTTCACCATGATCCCGATCTGGAACGATCTGTGGTTCCCGCTGATCCTGGCGCCGTCGGAGGAGACCAAGACAGTGACGCTCGGCGCCCAGCTGTTCCTCGGCCAGTTCGTCACCAACTGGAACGCCATTCTGGCGGCACTGTCGCTGGCGATCATGCCGGTGCTGATTCTCTACGTCATCTTCTCGCGGCAGCTGATCCGCGGCATCACTTCGGGAGCGGTCAAGTGAGTTCGCAACAACCTCTTCGCGTCGTCGTCGCTGGTCTCGGCAATATGGGCCGCAGCCATGCGCTGGCCTATCACACCAATCCGGGCTTCGAGATCGCGGCACTGGTCAACCGTTCGGATGTGCCGCTGCCCGAAGGACTTTCGACCTACGGCATCCGGCGTTCCTTCGATCAGGCGCTGCTCGACGAAAGACCCGATGTCGCCTGCATCGCCACCTATTCCGACAGCCATGCCGACTATGCGGTGAGGGCGTTCGAGGCCGGCTGCCATGTCTTCGTCGAAAAGCCGTTGGCAACCACTGTCGCCGATGCAGAGCGCGTGGTCGCGGCAGCCAAGGCCAACGGCAAAAAACTGGTGATCGGCTACATCCTGCGCCACCATCCGTCCTGGATCCGGCTGATCACCGAGGCGCGTAAGCTCGGCGGCCCTTACGTGTTCCGAATGAACCTCAACCAGCAATCCTCCGGCCATAGCTGGGAGACGCACAAGCAGTTGATGCAGACGACGTCGCCGATCGTCGACTGCGGCGTGCATTATCTCGACGTGATGCTGCAGATCACCGACGCCAGGCCGGTCGAGGTGCGCGGTATGGGGCTGAGGCTGACCGACGAGATTGCGCCCACGAT
Source organism: Mesorhizobium sp. M0136 (assembly GCF_040322515.1). NCBI lineage: Bacteria > Pseudomonadati > Pseudomonadota > Alphaproteobacteria > Hyphomicrobiales > Phyllobacteriaceae > Mesorhizobium > Mesorhizobium sp. M0136. The sequence goes on along the minus strand of NZ_JAMYTP010000010.1, from coordinate 217,949 downwards.
GTATAATTACGGCCACCTGCAGGTGCTGTTCGACGATGGTTCGGTCGGCTGGTATGAGGCCGGCTGGGGGCCGATGATCTCGGAGACGGCCTTCTTCGTGAAGGACGTGATCTCGCCCAATGGCTGCGTGTCGATCGTCATGAAGGAGGGCGTCAGGTCCGACGACATCGACACCCACACCAAGACCTCGACCATCCGCCTGCACAGTGCGGCGACCGGCGCGGACGGCAAGTTCGCCAAACCGGACGAGATGCTGTCGATGGAGGGCGAGCCTGGCCATCAGGATCTTTGCGACCTGGAACAGGCGTTTGTGCTGAAGGCGGTTCGCGAGGATCTCGACTTGACCCGTCACATGGACGACGCGGTGAAGTCGCTCGCCGTCTGCCTTGCCGCCGACGAGAGCGTGCGCAGCGGCCTCGCCGTGAAACTCTAGAACAGGGACGAAGCCGTGGGCTCGCTGAACATCGAGAATGTCAAAAAGGCCTTCGGGCCGGTAGAGGTGCTGAAGGGCATCAACCTCGAGGTGACGGATGGCGAGTTCGTCGTCTTCGTCGGTCCATCCGGCTGTGGAAAGTCGACGCTGCTCAGGGTCATTGCCGGGCTGGAGGACTCGACCTCGGGCCGCGTGGTGATCGACGGGGCGGACGTCTCCGCCACGCCGCCCGCCAAACGCGGCATCGCCATGGTGTTCCAAACCTATGCGCTCTATCCGCATCTGACGGTGAAGAACAACATGGGCCTCGGCCTCAAGCAGGCGGGCACACCGGCGGCCGAGATCGACCGCCGCATCGGCATCGCCTCGTCGATGCTGTCGCTGGAGCCCTACCTCGAGAGGCGGCCGGCCGAGCTTTCCGGTGGTCAGCGCCAGCGCGTCGCCATCGGCCGCGCCGTGGTGCGCGAGCCCAAGCTTTTTCTGTTCGACGAGCCGCTGTCCAACCTCGATGCCGCGCTGCGCGTCAACACCAGGCTGGAGATTGCGCAATTGCATCGCCGGCTGAAGGCCACGATGATCTATGTCACCCACGACCAGGTCGAGGCGATGACACTGGCCGACAAGATCGTCGTGCTGAACGCGGGAAAGATCGAGCAGATCGGCGGACCGATGGAGCTTTACAATTCGCCGGCAAATGAATTCGTCGCCGGCTTCATCGGCTCACCGAAGATGAACTTCGTCGACGGGGCCAGGCTTGGCGAGACGGCCAAGACCATCGGTGTCCGTCCCGAGCACCTGACCGTCGATGCGAAATCCGGTGCCTGGAAAGGCACGGTTGTCCATGCCGAGCATCTTGGCGCCGACACCAATCTCTATCTCGACTGCGAGAAGGCTGGCCTGATCACCGTGCGCATTTTTGGCGTCTATAACGCCGAGCCTGGCGCCACGCTGTACGCGACGCCGGATCCGGCGAAGACGTACCGGTTTGGGACCGATGGGAGGGTGCTGAAGTAGCCCTCTTTTCCTTCTCCCACAAGGAGAGAAGGGAGGGTGCGCTACACGTCAGCCCTGAACGTCTGCTTCTGGATGCCCAGCCCTTCGATGCCGAGCTCGACGACGTCGCCGGGCTTCAGGAACACCGGCGGCTTCATGCCGAGGCCGACGCCGGGCGGCGTGCCGGTCGAGATGATGTCGCCGGGGTGCAGCGACATGAACTGGCTGAGATAGGACACGAGATAAGCGACGCCGAAGACCATGGTCTTGGTCGAGCCGTTTTGCATCGTCTTGCCGTTGACCGTCAGCCACATCGGAATGTTCTGCGGGTCCTTGACCTCGTCCTTGGTCACCAGCCACGGACCGATCGGCCCGAACGTGTCGCAGCTCTTGCCCTTGGTCCACTGGCCCTGGCGCTCAGCCTGGAAGGCGCGCTCGGAGACGTCATGCGCGACGCAATAGCCGGCGACATAATCCAGCGCCTCGGCCTCGGTGACATACTTCGCTTTTCTGCCGATGACCACGCCGAGCTCGACCTCCCAGTCGGTCTTGACCGAGCCGCGCGGGATCAGCACGTCGTCATTCGGCCCGACAATAGCCGAGCTTGCCTTCATGAAGATGATCGGTTCCGGCGGCACGGTAGCGCCGGTTTCGGCGGCGTGGTCGGAATAGTTGAGACCGATGCAGATGAATTTGCCGGTGCCGGCGACGCAGGCGCCGATCCGCGGCTTGCCGGAAACCGCCGGCAGCGATTTCGGATCGAGCTTCGACAATGTCTCGAGCGATGCCGGGTCAAGCGCCTTGCCGGCAATGTCGGTGACATAGGCGGAGAGGTCGCGGATCGTTCCATCGGCATCGAGCAGGCCGGGGCGTTCGTTCCCCGCCTCGCCATAGCGCAGCAGTTTCATGCAGTTTTCTCCCAGTTGCGACCAGAGGCCGTTTGCAAACTCGCTCCGCTGCGGCGAATGGCGTGGGTTTCGAGAACCGGAGCGGAGCGTACTTAAGTACGTGAGCACCGGAAGCGCAGAAAGCCGCGTCAGGCGCCCGGCGGAGTAGGGTTTTCAAATGGCCTCTTAGATCGACCAGCCACCGTCGATATTATAAGCCTGCCCCGACGTATAGGTAGCGCCGGCCAGATAGACGGCGAGATCGGCGATTTCCTCGGGCGTGCCGAGGCGGCCCATCGGCTGGCGGGCGATGAAGGCGGCGCGAGCTGCTTCGTAGTCGCCCTGCGCATGCATGCGATCCTGCAGTGACGGGCTTTCGACCGTGCCCGGACAGATCGCATTGCAGCGTATGCCCTTGCCGACATAGTCGGCGGCGACCGATTTGGTCAGGCCGATGACGGCTGCCTTGGTCAGCCCGTAAACGAAGCGGTTCGGCACGCCCTTGGTCGAACTGGCCAGCGACGCCATGTTGATGATCGAGCCGTCGCCGCGCTCCAGCATGCCGGGCAGCACGGCGCGGATGGTGCGGATCATCGAGCGGACATTGAGATCATAGGCGAAGTCGAGATCGCCGTCCTTCATCTCGAGGATCGAGCCGGAATGGACGAAGCCGGCGCAATTGAACAGCACGTCGACGGCGCCGATCTCGGCAAAAGCGGCATTCACCGCCTCGTCGTTCAGCACGTCGAGCTTGCGGGTCTTGATACCGGGCGTCTTGCCGAGATCGGCGAGCACCACCTCGTTGATGTCGGTGGCATGGACGACGGCGCCGGCCTTGGCGAACGCCAGCGCACTTGCCCGGCCGATGCCTTGCGCCGCCGCCGTGACGACAACGACCTTGCCAGTCAGATCCGCCATGCTTTTCTCCTCGCCCGTCTGTGATCGTTCGGCTTTTTACCGGCACAAGGCCGGGGCGCAATGTGCCAGGCGGGCACTACCATCCCGCCTGTTTCGATATTCGCCTGCCGGCCAAATGTTTTTTCTCGGTAAAGAACATCTGTTGGCCCGTCAAGCCCGGACGTCCCCTCCGGGACACTCAGTCGCCGTAGGGCACCCAGACGTTCTTGACCTCGATCGCACGGCGCAGCAAGGCATCGCCGGCTGCTTCGCTCGATGCCCAGTCGAGGCTGTGGCCGTTGCCGGTCCAGACACGCTTGAGATTGCCGATGGACTCGGCCTCCGCCTTGGCACAGGTCTCGGCATCGGCGAACATCCAGAGCCCGTCGACATCGTCGTGCTTGGCCAGCACGCCGGCCAGCTCGGCGCTACGGCCGGTGACGATGTTGATGGCGCCCGCCGGAACGTCGGAATATCCGATGACCTGGTAGAGGTCGGTGGCAAGCAGCGGGTATTTTTCGGACGGCACGGCGACCACGGTGTTTCCCATGGCGAGCGCCGGTGCCATCAGCGAGATCAGGCCAAGCAGAGGCGCATTGTCCGGTGCGATGATGCCGACGACGCCGACTGGCTCGTGCAGCGCCAGCGTGACGGCGCGGGCCGGCGGCTGGTGGACGCGGGCCTCGAATTTGTCGGCCAGGCCGGCGTAGAGGAACAGGCGCTCGATCGACAGCTCGACCTCTTCGCGCGCCGCCTTGGCGGTCGCGCCGGTGAGCTGGGTCAAACGGGCGGCAAACTCGTCGGCGCGGCCGGAAAGATTTTCGGCCACGTAGTAGAGTACCTGGCTGCGGTTGTAGGCGGTCGCCTCCGGCCAGGCCTTGCAGGCGCGCGCGGCCGCGACGGCGTCGCGGATATCCTTGCGGTTGCCGAGACCGACCTCGCCGGCAAGCTTGCCCTTGGCGCTGGCGATGGCCAAGGAATAATTGCCGTCCGGCCGGACCTGCTTGCCGCCGATGAACAGCTTTGCCGTGCGGTCGATGGCGCCACCTTCCGCCTGCTCGACAGGTTGGGCAGAAGACGTTGCCGGTTTGATGATCGGGCCAAGCGGCAGTTTTGCCGAGAGATATTCGAACATGCCCTCGCGCCCGCCTTCGCGGCCAAAGCCGCTCTCGCGATAGCCGCCGAAACCGCAGGAGGCGTCGAACATATTGGTGCCGTTGACCCAGACGACGCCGGCCTTCAATTGCGGCGCGACGTGCAGGGCAAGATTGATGTTCTCGCTCCACACCGAAGCGGCCAGGCCATAGCGTGTGTTGTTGGCGAGCTCGATCGCTTCCTCGGTGTTGCGGAAGGTCATAGTGGCGAGCACCGGCCCGAACACCTCTTCCTGGGCCAGAATGTTAGCCGGCGAAACACCGGTCGCCAGAGTTGGCAGATGATAATAGCCCGCGGCGGGCAGTGCCGAGTCCGGCTGCCAGCAGATCGCACCCTGCTTGGCGCCCTCGGTGATCAGGCCCTTGACGCGATCGAGCTGAGTCAAATCGACCAGCGGGCCGATATCGGTGTTCTTGTCGAGCGGACTGCCGACGCGCAGCCGGCTCATCCGCGTCTTGACCTTGGCGATGAAGGCGTCGGCGATGCCTTCCTGCACCAGAAGACGCGAGCCGGCACAGCACACCTGGCCCTGGTTGAACCAGATACCGTCGACCAGACCCTCGACGGCGCTGTCGAGGTCGGCATCCTCGAAAACGACGAATGCCGACTTGCCGCCAAGCTCCAGCGAAAGTTTCTTGCCCGAGCCGGCAGTGGCCTTGCGGATGATCTTGCCGACCTCGGACGAACCGGTGAAGGCAATTTTCTGGACGCCGGGATGGTTGACGATGGCCGCGCCCGCCTCCGGGCCGCCCTGGACGATGTTGACGACGCCCTTCGGCACGCCGGCGCGTGCGCAGATCTCGGCAAAGAGGATCGCGGTGAGCGGCGTGAATTCCGCGGGTTTGAGCACCACGGTGCAGCCCGCGGCGAGCGCCGGCGCGATCTTCCAGGCGAGCATCAAGAGCGGGAAGTTCCACGGGATGATCTGGCCGACGACGCCGACGCCCTTGTGGCCGGGAAAATCCCGGTCCAGCGCCTGCGCCCAGCCGGCATGATGGATAAAATGGCGGATCGCCAGCGGCACGTCGATGTCGCGGCTTTCGCGGATCGGCTTGCCATTGTCGATCGATTCCAGCACCGCGAACAGCCGTTGGTGGCGCTGCATGGCGCGGCCGATGGCATAGAGCACTTTGGCTCGGCTGTAGCCGGTGCTGGCGCTCCATTTCGGGAGCGCTTTTGTGGCGGCCGACACCGCCGCGTCGATATCGGCGGCACCAGCGTTCGACACCTTGGCCAGCAGCTTTCCCGAGGACGGATCGCTGGTGTCGAAGGTTTTGCCTCCGCTGGCTCCCTTCCAGTCGCCGCCGATGAACAGCGCCTTGCCGAAATCCCGCGCGGCCAGCCAGGCATCGGCCTCGTTGCGGGCTTCCGGCGCCAGCCCGTAATCCATGGCGTGATAGCGTTCGAGAATATTCATGAAGCGCTCCGAATCACGCCATCGCGTGGCGATGATTGGCCGAGTAGTGGCCGGTCAGATGATGCTCGAGCTGGCGCTCGATATCGGTCAAAAGGCTCGATGCACCGAAGCGGAACAGCTCCGGCTCCAGCCACGGCCGGCCCAGTTCTTCCTTCATCAGCACCAGCCAATCGAGCGAGGCTTTTGCCGTGGAAATGCCACCGGCCGGCTTGAAGCCGATGAGATAGCCGGTTTCCTCGAAATAGGCGCGGATCGCGCGCACCATGGCAAGGCCGACCGGCAGCGTCGCGTTGACACTTTCCTTGCCGGTCGAGGTTTTGATGAAATCTGCACCCGCCATCATCGCCACCATCGAGGCGAGCATGACGTTGCGCAGCGTGGCGAGGTCGCCGGTACCGAGGATCACCTTCAGATGCGCCTCGCCGCAAGCGGCGCGCATCGAGACGATCTCGTTATAGAGCTCCTGCCATTTCGCCCCGAATACCAAACCGCGCGGGATGACGACGTCGATCTCGTCGGCGCCGTCGCGGACCGATGCTTCGATCTCTTGCAGGCGCGTCGAAAGCGGTGCAAGTCCATGCGGGAAGGCGGTCGAAACGGCGGCGACATGGACGCCGCTGCCGCGCAGCGCTTCGACGGCGGTGGCGACGAAGGGTTGATAGACGCAGACCGCCGCCGGGCGGATCTTTTCACCAGTAATGCCGAGCCCTTCGACGATGTCGCGACGGAACGGGTTGACCGCCTTGGCACAGAGCCGGCGCACGCGCTCTTCCGTGTCATTCGAGTTCAGCGTCGTCAGGTCCATGCAGGCGACGGCGCGCAGCAGCCAGGCCGCCTGGTTATCGGCCTTGATCGAGCGTCTTTTGGTCAGGCTGGCGACGCGGCGTTCCAGCGCCGAGCGGTTGACGCTGCGCATCGATTCCATGAAGCCGAGATCGAGCCTCATGCCGGGATTGCGGGCAATGCCATGGGCTTGCGGCATCGGCGCATTGGCGGCGGCGCGCGCCGGCAGCGGCGTGATCTTGGACGTGCCGAGATCGGTTTCGCGGATTGTGCTGCTCATCTCCTGCCCCTTGTTCAGCGAGTTATGCCGAAGATAGACCGTGAAGCAGCGCTTCACGAGTCCTTCAAGCGGTCATAGCGGAAAAAGACGGTCGAGGCAGCCGACTTTTGACCGTATGGTCAAAATCAGGGTCGCAAACCAGTAAACTCTGAACTGCCGCGTCTCAGCCGACGAAGGCGCGCTCGACGACGAAGCTTGCCGGATGATGCAGCGAGCCTTCCTGGAAGCCGTGGCTTTCAGCCAGCTCCTTGACGTCCTTGAGCATATGCATCGAGCCGCAGATCATGATGCGGTCGGTCTCGGGATTGAGCCTGTCGATGCCGAGATCGGTGTAGAATTTGCCCGAGCCGATCAGCGCGGTGATACGGCCCATGCGCTCGGAGGTCTCGCGCGTCGTCGAATTATACAGCGTGACGCGGCCGCCGGTCAGCTCGCCGATCAGCGGATCGTTCTCCAGTGCGGCCACCAGTTCCTGGCCGTAGGTCAGCTCGGCATTGTCGCGGCAGGTATGGGTCAGGATAACCTGCTCGAACTTCTCATAGGTATCGGGATCGCGCAGCAGGCTGGCGAAGGGAGCAATGCCGGTGCCGGTCGAGATCATGAACAGGCGCTTGGCCGGGGTCAGCGCGTCGACCACCAGCGTACCCGTCGACTTCTGCCGCATGATGACGGTATCGCCGATCTGGATCTTCTGCAGCTCCGAGGTAAGCGGCCCGTCCGGCACCTTGATCGAGAAGAATTCCAGCTCGTCGTCCCAGGACGGGCTGGCGATCGAATAGGCGCGGAACACTGGCTTCTCGGCATTGGGCAGGCCGATCATGACGAACTCGCCGGAGCGGAAGCGCAGCGACTGCGGCCGGGTGATGCGGAACGAAAACAGCCGGTCGGTATAGTGCTTCACCGAGACCACGGTTTCGGCATAGACATTGGCCGGTATCGGAAACTGCAGCGGCCGCGCGCCGGCGGTGTTGAACGCGGATGTGGTGTTCATCAAACCTAACCTTCTGGGCCAGCTCAGCGCCCGCGCCAAATCTTCACCTGCGCGCCCGAACCTGTCAGGTTCCAGCGTGCCGTTTGCACACTCCTAAGCGGTAAGCTCTTGTGTCCGGAATTTATTAGTATACAAACGATATTTGCGTCAAGACGCCGCCGTAAAACAGCTTTCCAAACTGAGGCATGTAAGCAGTTCGGGCATTTCGGGTTTCGACAATGGAACAGAATTTTTCGACGCAAGCGCTGGATTCGACTGGCAGCGTCGTCGCCGGCATCGATGTCGGCGGAACTTTTACCGACCTCCTTCTGATCGATGGCCGTGACGGTGGCCGGGTGCACATCGCCAAGACCCCGACGACAGTCGACAACCAGGCGTTCGGCGTCGTTTCGGCACTTGGCGCCACCGGATTTCCGGTCGACGGCATCGACCTCATCGTGCACGGCACGACGACGACCACCAACGCGGTCCTGGAGCGCCGGCTGGCCAAGACCGGCATGATCACCACGCGCGGCTTTCGCGACGTCATCGAGCTTGGCCGGCGGACACGGCCGCAGGCCTATGGCATGACGGGCACCTTCGTCCCGATCATTCCGCGCAATCTGCGGCTCGAAGTGTCGGAGCGGGTCGAGGCCTCGGGCGCGGTGCGCATCCCGCTCGACGAGGCCGAAATGCGGACAGCGGTTTCACAACTGATCGCAGCCGGCTGCGAATCCCTGGTCATCCATTTCCTGCATTCCTATGCCAACCCGGCGCATGAGCGGCGCGCCGCCGAGATAGCGGCCGAGCTTTGGCCGAACGGCTACATCACGACAGGCCACGCCCTGCTTTCGGAAGCGCGCGAATTCGAACGCGGCGTGACCGCTTCGGTCAACGCTTCGGTGCAACCGATCCTCGAACGCTATGTCGAGCGGCTGCGCAAGGAGCTGGCGTCAAAAGGCTACGCCCGCGACTTCCTGATCATGAACGGCAATGGCGGCATGATCTCGGCCCGCTTTGTCACACGTGAGTCGGCCAAGACCGTCATGTCCGGCCCCGCTTCCGGCGTCATTGCTGCCGCCTATACCGGCAAACGCGCCGGCTTCGAAAACCTGGTCACCTACGACATGGGCGGCACCTCGACCGACGTGGCGCTGATTCGCAACGCCGAGCCGGCAGTGTCGAACGAGATCGAGATCGAATATGCGATGCCGATCCACGTGCCGATGGTGGCGGTCCATACGGTCGGCGCCGGCGGCGGCTCGATCGCCCGCGTCGATGCGGCCGGCCTGATCCAGATCGGCCCGGAAAGCGCCGGCGCCAATCCCGGGCCAATCTGCTACGGACGCGGCGGCTCGGAGCCGACCATCACCGACGCCAATCTGGTGCTCGGCAGGCTGGCGCCGAAGAAGCTGCTCGCGGTGGAAAACCCGGTCACCGTCGAGCAGGTCACCGGCATATTCGAGGACAGGATCGGCCGCGCCACAGGCCTGTCCGGCGTCGAGGCGGCGGGTGCGGTGCTGCGGCTCGGCAACGTGAAGATGGCCGGCGCCATCCGCATGGTCTCGGTGTCGCGCGGCCACGACCCGCGCGATTTCGCGCTGTTCGCCTTCGGCGGCGCCGGTCCGCTGCATGCGACGGCATTGGCGCGCGAACTAGGCCTGCCGAAAGTGCTGGTGCCGGCGCGGCCAGGCATCACCAATGCGCTCGGCTGCGTCGTCGCCGATCTGCGCCATGATTTCGTCAACACGGTCAACCAGCCGGTGGCCAGTCTCGATGAAACCCAACTCCACGAGACATTGGAACGGCACCGAAACGAAGGCGAGGAGCTGATCGGCAAGGAAGCGGTGAAGCCGGAAGCAATCCGTGTCACGCATTCCGCCGACATGCAGTTCGTCGGCCAGACGCATATCATCAACGTGCCGCTGCCGTCGTCTGCGGTGACACGCCAGGTACTGCAGCAACTGTTCGAGAGTGCCTATTTCGCCCGCTTCAAGGTCGAGCTACCGGAAATCCGCGCCAATCTGGTCAACCTCAACACGTCGGTCACCGGGGTGCGGCCGACGATCGATCTGTCCCGGCTGATCGACCCGGCTGGGCGCGCCAAAACGCTCGAAGGGGCGCGGCGCGAGATCCGGCCGGTCTGGTACGGCGGGCGCTGGTACGATACGCCGGTCTACAGCAGGGAAAAGCTGCCGCTCGACGCAGTCATCATGGGGCCGGCGATCCTCGAACAGATGGACGCCACTACCGTGCTAGAGCCCGGCGACCGGGCGCGGTCGGATGCCGACGGCAACATCATCATCGATATCGGCGAGGCCTGAGATGGCGCAGCTTGACACTATTACGCTTTCGGTCCTCCAGGCGGCCCTGCAGCAGGTCTGCGACGAAATGGACCTGACGTTTTCGCGCGCCGCGTTCTCGCCTGTTATCGCCGAGGCCAATGACCGTTCGGATGGCATCTATTCGGCGCTCGATGGTTCGCTGATCGCGCAAGGCAGCCAGGGCCTGCCGGTGTTCGTCGGCGTCATGCAGTATTCGACCAAAACGGTGATCGAGATGATCGCCGACGGACGCTGCCTGCCACCCGAGCCGGGCGATATCTACATCGTCAACGATCCCTATCTCGGCGGCACCCATCTGATGGATGTGCGCTTCGCCATGCCGGTCTACCGGGACGGGAAGATCTTCTGCTGGCTGTCGAACACCGGCCATTGGCCCGACATTGGCGGTTCGGTGCCGGGCGGCTTCTCCGCCTCGGCAACGGCGGTCGAGCAGGAAGGCTTGCGGTTGCCGCCGGTGAAACTGTTCAAGAAGGGCGTGCTCGACCCGGAGATCTACGCCATCATCTGCTCCAACATCCGTGTCGCCGACCAGCGCATCGGCGATATCCGCGCGCAGGCGGCGGCACTGCTGATCGGCCAGGACAGGCTCAACGGAATCTTGGATCGTTACGGTGACGAAACAGTTGTCGAAGCGATCGCCGAATTGCGGCGCCGCGCCGCTGAACAGATGCGCGTCAACATATCGGCCATTCCCGACGGGATCTATCGCTCGCAGGCCTTCGTCGATTCAGACGGCGTGGTAAACGAGCCGCTGATCATCGCGCTGGCAATCGAGAAAAAAGGCGACACGCTCAGCTTCGACTTCTCGGGCTCATCAAAACCCTGCGCCGGGCCGATGAACAGCGTTCTGGCGACGACCTTGTCCTCGGTCTATCTCGCCATGCGCCATATTTTCCCGGATGTGCCGATCAGCGCCGGCGCCTTCGAACCGCTGATTGTCAAGCGGCCGGAAGGCACCTTCCTCGACGCCAAATATCCGCGCCCTGTGTCGGGCTGCGCCGCCGAGGTTTCGCAGCGCATCGCCGAGGCGGTGTTCGCGGCGATGGTGCAGGCTGTGCCGGACAGGGTGACGGCGGCTCCGGCCGGCTCCAGCGGCAATTTCGCGCTCGGCGGCAACGATCCGGTCCGTGGCCGCGACTATGTCATGTACCAGATCTCGGGCGGCGGCTATGGCGGCAATGCCGGTCACGACGGCCTGACCAATGGCTGCTCGACCATAGGCATCTCCAAGTCGCCGCCGGTCGAAATCATGGAGCAGGCCTTCCCGGTGCTCTACCGCCACTATGCGCTGCACGAAGGCTCCGGTGGCGCCGGCAAGCATCGCGGCGGTTTCGGGCTCGCCTATGAGGTCGAAATCCTGCGCGGCGAGGCCCGCGCCTCCTTCGTCATGGACCATGGCCGGTTCGGCCCGCAAGGCGCGCTCGGCGGCAAGGATGGCGCGGTCAACACGGTGACCGTGTTCCGCGACGGCAAGGAACATGTGCCGCCGCACCTGTCCAAGGAGCAGGACATCGCGTTGAAAGCCGGCGACCGCGTGCGCGTCGGCACGCCGGGCGGCGGCGGCTATGGCGATCCGTTGCAGCGGGACGCCGATCTTGTGGCGAGGGATGTCGCGCTGGGCTATTACACGCCCGCAGAAGCCGCCGAAAGGTTCGGGGTCGCTCTCTCGGCGGATGGATTGGGGATCGACCGGGCAGCCACGGAAAAGAGGCGCGCCGGCTGATGGCGCGACCCCGGATTTCCCTCATTTGCGGCCAACGATCAGGTGCGGTGATCCAGCCTCGCGACCAGCCGGTCGCCGGCCCACTGGATGCCGCTGACCAGGACGATCAGGACGATGACCACGGCGATCATGACTGACGTTTCGAAGCGCTGGTAACCGTAGCGGATGGCGAGGTCGCCGAGCCCGCCGGCGCCGATGGCGCCGGCCATCGCCGAGGCGCCGATCAGCGTCACCAGCGTCACCGTGAAGCCGGCGACGATGCCGGGCAGCGCTTCGGGCACCAGCACCCCGCGAATGATCGTCCAGCGGTTGCCGCCCATGGCGCGCGCCGCTTCGATCAGCCCGTGGTCGACCTCACGCAGCGACACTTCGGCGATCCGGGCATAGTAGGGCGTCGCCGCGATCGACAGCGGAACGATCGCTGCCCAGGTGCCGATCGAGGTGCCGACGATCAGCCGCGTCACCGGGATCAGCGCAACCAGCAGGATGATGAAAGGCACAGAGCGGAAGCCGTTGATGACAGCGCCAAGCGCGCGGTTCACCCACAGGTTTTCGGCGATGCCGCCGCGGTCGGTGGCGACCAGCGCCAGGCCGAGCGGCAGCCCGAAAACCAGCGAGACGAGGCCGGAGGCGGCCGTCATCAGGATCGTTTCCCAGATCGAACGGACGAGAAGCTCAAACAGAACCGGCGACATGGCCAAGCACCTCCACCCGCGCTTGGCGGGCTTTCAAGAACGCGATCACCTCTGCCAGGTGAGCTTCATTGCTGCCGGCGACCGCCACGAACAGTGTCCCGACAGGCTGCTGCTGGACGTGATCGATGCCGCCATGCACGAGGCGGAACGAGCCGGGAACTGCCAGGCAAGATCGGACAAAAGCGGGCTTCGCGCGGCCTCACCGGCCACGTCGAGCCTGAGGATCGCCTCCACGCCGGCGTTCTGCGTTAGCCGGCTTGCGATCTCCGCCGGCAATTGCGGCCGGATGCCGCCGAGCAGGCTCTGCGTGATCGCCGACTTGGGGTCCGCAAAAACCGACCAGACCGGGCCTTGCTCGACGATCCGCCCAGCGTCGATCACCGCGACACGATCGGCGATCGAACGGATCACCTCCATCTCGTGCGTGATGAGCAGGATGGTCAGGCCGAGCTGCCGGTTGATGTCTCTGAGCAAGGCAAGGATGGAGCGCGTCGTCTCCGGGTCCAACGCCGAGGTCGCTTCATCCGACAGCAGCAGCGCCGGGCGCCCCGCAAGCGCCCGGGCAATGCCGACGCGCTGCTTCTGCCCGCCCGACAGCGACGCAGGATAGGCTTTCGCCTTCTCCGACAGGCCGACAAGCTCGAGCAGCTCGGCGGCGCGCGCCAGGCGCTCGGCCCTGGGCCGGCCTTCGATCTTGAGCGGCAGCGCTACATTGTCTTCGACCGTCTTGGCGGACAGCAGGTTGAAATGCTGGAAGATCATGCCGATGCGCCGGCGCAGCGGCTGCAATTCGCGCTCGCCGAGCCGGCTGATGTCGCGGCCTTCGATGAAGACCTGTCCTGAATCCGGCCGCTCCAGGCCGTTCAGGCAGCGTATCAGCGTCGACTTACCGGCGCCGCTGCGGCCGATGATGCCGAGGATCTCGCCCTGGCGCACGCTGAGCGACACGCCGTCCAGCGCCGCTGTCGCGCCGAAGCGGCGCTTCAGCTCGATGAGGCGCACGACATCGTTCGGTCCCGCGGAGCGGCCGCCGACGGGATGCGTGACTTCGGTGACCGAGGCGAAATGCTGGTTCATAAAAGTTCCTGTATTGGTGTCCCGCAAACGCGATCGCGGTCCGCGTTGAAGCGCGGACCGCTTTATCATGCCGGCCTTCAGCGCCCAGTCGAGCTCCGCATCAATAGGCGCTGATGCCGGTTCCCTTGTAGACCCGGTCGAATTCGGCCTTCACCTTTTCGTTCTGATAGGAGGCGACCAATGTCCTTACCCAGGGCTGGTTTTCATTGCCGGCCTTGACCGCGATGAAATTGCGATAGGGATTGTCGGCCACCGCCTCCTGGGCGATGCGGTTCTCCGGTGTGAGGCCGCTTTTAAGCGCCCAATCCGTGTTGACTACGGCCCCGTCGAGGTCTTCCACCGAGCGCCCGACGATGCCTGCGTCCAGCTCCTTGATGACCAAGTGCTTCGGGTTTTCGGCGATGTCGGTGGTCGTCGCCAGAATGCCGGTGCCTTCCCTGAGCTTGATCAGATGTTCGCTCTGCAGGACGCGCAGTGCGCGGCCCTCATTGGACGGGTCGTTCGGCACGCCAATGACCGCGCCTTTGGGCAGGTCGGCAATATTCGCGTACTTCTTGGAATAAAGGCCGATCGGCCAGACCCCGGTATAGCCGACCGGGACGATGTGATAGCCCTGCGTCTTGATCTGGTTGTCGAGATAGGGCTTGTGCTGGAAGGCATTGGCGTCGATTTCGCCACGCTCGAGCGCTTCATTCGGCTGGGTATAGTCGTTGAACACCACGGTCTCGATCGTCAGGCCCCTCTCCGCCGCCTGGGCGGTGACGACGCGCCAGACGTCCTCGTCCTCGCCGCTCATGATGCCGACCTTGACCGCCGTCTTGTCCTCGGCGAACGACGGCGCAGCAAGGCTGACAATCGCAACCGCTGATGCAAGAAGTACAGCGAGGCCGGCGCGCCGGCTTATAGTTGCCGAGAAGAATGGAAGCAAAGTGTTGGTGTTCCCAGGCATGGTCAATCTCATCGGTTTTGCAATCGTTGCGGCTAGGCGGAATGCGAAGCCTTGCGGGCATCATCGGAAATGCTGATCTCCAGATCAAAGAACAGTATTTCACGCCAGATGAGGAGCCGGGAATATTCTCTCAAAGTTTCTGGCCTGGCGAGCACAGGACCCTGCCGCCTGGCGTGCTGACTCGGCTATGTGGCCCGCCGTGCGTCGGAACGGCGGGCCTTTCTGCGTCGGAATGCCCAACAAGGGCAGCGTTTGGGATGTCGACAATGCTGGACGCGCCGCATGTCCCTTCAAAGCGACGCGCTTGTTCACTCGATGACCTTCACGATCCTGCGCGTGCCAGGATCGACCAGGACGGTCCGATTGTCGACGACGACGTAGCGGTATTTGACGCTGGGAACTTCATGAAGCTCGACGGTATCGGGCAGTGTCGAGCCGACATTGAGCTCCACGCCAGGAAGCTGGACGGACGCCAGAGGCTGCTTTTTCACATACTCGCGTACGATCGTCTCCTGCTGCGGTTCGATGACCACGTCCTGGGCCGCAGCGGCGCCAACACCCGCAAACAGCAAGAACCCAGCCGCGGCCGCGGAAAGATGCATTCTCATGATCGTCTCCTTTCGTCGTGAGCCACCTCTGCGCTGCGCCGCGTCATGCCGTTCGCAGCGGGGTCGCTAGGTCGGTAACGTCACCGGGTAAAGCTTGTTCCGCCGCTCGGATCGCTTGCCGTTTCGCTCGGTTAATTTGGAACAAAGTTTTTTAGCCGCAGTTTTACGCGGTGAAGGGACGCATTTTCCAAGGAGATTTCTCATGAAAGGCGTTCTGATTACCAGCATGCTAGCAATCAGCGTCAGCTGCGGAGCGGCACTTGCCCAGACGCAGCAGTCGACCGACGACCAGTCCGGCGCCAATTGCGCAGCCGGCACTGCCAACTGTCCAAATGGCGCCAAGATGGGCGAGCAGGCTCAGGGCAAGGCCGGCGCTACGACTGAACAACAGGCGCAGGGCAACAAAAAGCTGAAGACCGACGAGCAAGCCCAGGGCAAGGCTGGCGCTACGACTGACCAGCAGGCTCAGGGCAAGCCGAAGATGAAGACCGACGAGCAAGCTCAGGGCAAGGCTGGCGCCACGACTGACCAGCAGGCCACGGGCAACACCAAAATGAAAACCGACGAGCAGGCCCAGGGCAAAACCGGAACCACCACTACCGAGCAGGCCCAAGGCAACACGAAAATGAAGACCGAGGAGCAGGCTCAGGGCAAGACTGGGACCACGACCAGCGAGCAGACTCAGGGCAACGCCTCTACGCAGACGCAGGACCAGAGTTCGACCGCTTCCATCAGCAATGTGACCGTTGAACAGAAGACAGAGATTACCCAGGTCATCAAGGAAACGAATGTCCAACCGGTTTCCAATGTCGATTTCGACATCTCTGTCGGCGTCGAGGTTCCGCGAAAGAAGGTCCGGCTGCATCGTCTGCCGGCGCGCATCGTCAAGATTGTTCCGGCTTACGAATCCTATGAATATTTCGTGCTGGCCGATGGCCGAATCGTCATCGTCGATCCGAATACCTACAAGATCGTGCTTATCCTGACCTAGTTGTAGCCGGACGGTTTGCAAGACCGTTTGATTTGCACCGGTAAGCCCGCGGCGCGACTTGCGCGGCGGGCCTTACCGCATCCCGCTCCACAGCGTTGCAGCGTCTGCAAATCGCCAATCAAGGTCCGTCCTCGGGGCGAGGAGCCAGCATGGTCTGATCGATGGTGTCGGGCAAGCATGGACTTGGAGCGCACCTTGTTCGGAATGACGCGGTGGCCATGGCATCAATATTCGGGACCAGCACCATTCTCGCGTAGTGCCGCGGCCACAGCGGTTCTCCAAACCAGATGAAGATGCCGCCAACCATCAGCGCCAGCAACAAGAGCGCCGTTGCGTTTGCAAATATCTCGCCGTAGCGCATGGTAACCTGTCCCGGCCGGAAGTCGATTCAGCCTGTGACAGCGGCAATCGGAACGGTGCCGAAACCCAGCTCTACTGCCCTCGGCGCCTCGCGAATGCCGCCTCCCATTGGATCCTCCCGGGAACAGGCCAAGTGAATAACGGCACTCTCGGTACTTTGTTCCCGGCCCGACGACAGCCGCTTCCTTCATGCCGGGGTGTTTCCGTTGGCGAAACCGCTGGCGGTCGTCGCCCTCATTGATGCGCGGCAGCAAGATCCTTCACGTGACGTTCGTGCATTTGCAGCACTGGCAGCGTCTTTTTGGCAAATTCCTTCATCGCCGGATCGTCGCCGGAATTTGCGTAAGCGGAAAACAGCGCCACCGCTTCCTTATGCGCCTGGGTCTGCATGTCGATGTATTTCGATTGGAAGCTGTCCCCGCTGGCCTCCTTGAGTTGGTCGAGCAGCGCCTGGTGCTTGGTGTCCAGCGGCGGGCCGGCCGGCGCGGTGGCCGAAGTCGTCTGACCCTTGCTGAGCGCCGCCTTGAACTCCTCGTCGGCCTTGGTGTGGTCCGTGACCATTTGCGCCGCGAAGGCTTTTACGTCGTCGGCCTTCGCCTGCGTCTGCGCAAGTCGGCTCGATTCGATTTCGAATGTATTGGCGATGGGCACCGTCTTGACGAACGTCGCAGTGTCAACCTTGCTCATGGTGTCGGTCGTTAGAGGCGTCAGCGTCGCCGATTGGGCAAAAGCAACCAAAGGCGCGCCGGCCATCATCGCTGCCGCAGTGATGGATAGAAGTGTTTTCATGGGAGCTCTCCGAGGCTGATGTCATCCCTCGATGGCTCAACGCGGAAGCTGCGGCGAGGTTGCCTGGTCGTGGCGCCAGAGCCGCCGCGACGCCAGACAATGGTTTGGAAACGCAAAACAAAGAACGCCGGCTGCGTCCCGCAAATCGCAACGCACGCGGCGAGATCGTACGGAATCGTACAAGCTCTTTCGCTTTGCCGCAGTCTTGCTATCGTCGGTCGGGAGAGATGGGTGGAGGCTTCCGTGGGGCAGATCAAGTCGCCGCTAGGAATCGGTATTGATACCGACGCTGCCGTTCATACCGTCATGGCCGACTACCATTCCGGCGACATTCTCTCGACCACCGTCGTCATAGCCGATTTGCGCAGACGCTTTCCCTGGTTCCGGCAAACCGACGAGGAGCTGGTTGGCTTTATCGTTCGCGCGCTGGACGGTCGGGAGATCGCCGTCAGCTTCGACCACCGCGGCCGATAGGCGCTAATTTGCGGCAAAAACCAACAGGCCGCGGAGCCTATGCTCCGCGGCCTGGTCAGGCTGTGATCACCGGGCGCTTACTTGCCGCAGTGGTTGTCGTTCACTGTCGGAGCCATCGTGCCAGGAGCCTTGCCGGTCGCATCGGGCAGAGCCCCCTGCGGGCCTGGCGGGCAATTCCGGTCGGCATTCGAATTCGTCGTTGAGAAATCGCGAATGCTGTTGGTGATGGTCGAATCCGTGCCGGTGTCCGGGCCGCCATTATTCGGGACTACGATCGTCCGCCCGCTGCCGTCGGTAGCGTCTCCGGAGGGATCGCCGACGTTCTGGGCCATCGCTGACGTGGCCAGACCGATCGTAAGCGCGGAAGCTGCGAGAATTTTCGTGAGCATGATGCTTCTCCTTTTACGAGGGTCGTCGCGTTGCGACTACGAAAACAACCGTTCGGGCGGGCGAAGGTTCCGACAAATTCCCCATGAATTTCAGCATGTTCTCAGGTGTTCAAGGCGGCCGCCATGCCATTCTCTGCAGGCATGCATCTGTGGACTTTTCTGACGGCACGGCCCGGCATTTTGCTTGCCGCATGAGTGTACGCCTTACCGTCCCGCCGGAACAGGAATGCTCCTTGCGAGTTCATACCTTTGTACAATGCGACGCGCTGATGCGAATGGCGGCAGCGCAAACAAGGAGAGCAGACATCATGGGCCTTGGAACCATTCTCATCATCATCTTGGTCCTTGCCTTGCTTGGCGGCTTCAGCGGCTTGGGCGGCGGACCGTTCTATGGCACCGGCTATTACGGTGGTGGCGGCCTCGGCCTGGTGCTGCTTATCGTCATTATCCTGGTCCTGCTTGGGCGCATTTGAGGCATGTCGCGCAAAAGCATGCCCTCGGGCTTGACCCGAGGGTGT
Source organism: Mesorhizobium sp. M0136 (assembly GCF_040322515.1). Taxonomy (NCBI): domain Bacteria; kingdom Pseudomonadati; phylum Pseudomonadota; class Alphaproteobacteria; order Hyphomicrobiales; family Phyllobacteriaceae; genus Mesorhizobium; species Mesorhizobium sp. M0136. The sequence continues at coordinate 199,216 of NZ_JAMYTP010000010.1, read as the reverse complement.
GCAGCGGTTTTGTGATAACGACATGCATAAAACAGGAACCTAAAGTGCATCGCATGAGGCCGGTCAAGCGCGACACGCGTTAGTGTCACGCTCGCGACAAAAACGCCTGCCGCTTGGTAATAAGCGCCGGGCGTTTTGTCGTGAAAAGACAAGATTCCAAGTATCCTTGGCAAACCGGGACCCTGGCCAGGAACGGCGACTCGGTGCCGAATCTTTCGGCGCCGAGGACGCCACCATAGCAGCAGCTTAGTGTTGGCGATCGGCGGCCAGCGCTTCTTTCAGATCGGCGCTGAGCACACCCTCGTTGAACAGCGACATGATACGGGCTGCCAACCGCTCGCGGACAGGACTGTCGTCCGCAACACCCAACTCGCGGCAGCAGTCGTCGAGCGCTTTTCTCAGCACGCTCAGTTCGGCTGGAGTTGCTGCACCTTGCATCGACATGCCATCCTCCCTTGAAAAGGGCGAAAGCGCGAAGCGTCTTTCAAGCGTCCACTCGCCATGCCTGTGTGGACGACTCCAATTCAATTAGCGCCGCTCTCGTCCAAACTCAATGTACAGAAATTACCAAGCAGACAGTTTGGGAACGACTGTCTCGCACCTGCATTGTTGCTGCGATCCAACCCACCCTCATTTGGATCACTGGGCGTAGCCCACGACGCCCGAATGGAGCCCGTTGCATCCCTCGCGACGGGCTCTTTCGAGTTCGGCGATCTCAATTGTCGTTTTCGTACCAAGCCGTCTTTGGTACGTTTCCAACACTAACTTTCAGTCGGATGTTTTCGTAGGCAAGCGGCAGGAGAACTGCCGTGCATCGATTCATTTTTTTATTTAGTAGGCTCCATACCTTTCAGTGCTTATATAAGCGCGATCGTTCGCAGGTTATACCGGGCGCGGACGGCTGGGAGATAAAAAAGCTCTTGCCCTGTTTTGGGCCCAGCTATGTCTGATCCAGCAACTTCCAATAAGAATCCATATTCCAATAAAAATCCATACAAAAACAAGCTGTTGCGCCGAATGAGCGCCGGCGATTTCGCATCTCTCGAGCCGCACATCGAGCGCTGTTCGCTGGAGTTACGGCAATCGCTCGAAGTGTCCGGATCGCCGATCGAGGCCATCTATTTCCTCGAGGAGGGTATCGGTTCCGTGGTTGCGAAAATGCCGAACGGCAGCGATGCGGAAGTTGGCCTTGTCGGCTTGGAAGGTATGACCGGCTCGGCCCTGATAATGGGCGACGACCGTACGGTCCATGATTGCTATGTGCAGCTGGCGGGAGAAGCCGCCAAGATCGACGCCGAGCCGTTCAAAGCGGCGCTGACACAAAGCCCGACGCTGCGGCTGTTCTTGCTGCGCTACGTGCAATATCTGCATGTACAGACTGGCTTTACCGCGCTGGTCAACGCGCGATCGAAACTTGAAGACCGGCTGGCGCGCTGGCTGCTCATGTGTGACGATCGGGTGGACGGCGGCCGGCTGACGATCACTCACGAATTCCTGTCGATCATGCTTGGCGTAAGGCGCCCGGGTGTCACGGTCGCGCTGCAGCTGCTTGAGGGGCGAGGGCTCATCCGGTCCCGCCGCGGCGAAATTATCATCCGCGACCGCGATGGTCTCGTCGCACTGGCAGATGGCGGCTACGGCTTGGCCGAGGCCGAATACACCCGCCTGTTCGAGCATATCGGCGAGCGCTGACGGCGCTTTCCTCGCCGATTGCTGCCGCAGGTCGAGGCCCTTGCGACACCACACGCGGGTCGGAAAAATTTTCAAAGCTCCCGTCGCGTCAGGGAACTTGTTTCCCGTCGGAGGGTTATCGGACGCCTCCACTTTGCGAGGCGGCACCAACCATTCGGGAGAGGATCATGGCGACCACGAAAAAGGCCGCGAAGGCGGCAAGCAAGGGCCTTGAGGATCTGTTCCTCGACGGGCTTAAAGACCTCTACTACGCCGAGAAGAAGATACTGAAAGCGCTGCCCAAAATGGCCAAGGGCGCGGAGTCGGAAGAAGTGACCGCCGCTTTCGAGAAACACCGCATGGAAACCGAAGGACATGTCGACCGCCTCGAGGAGGTGTTCGAGAAATTCGGCAAGCCGGCCCGCGGCAAAACCTGTCCGGCGATTGACGGCATCATCGAAGAGGGCTCGGAAATGCTCGAGGAGTATAATGGTGCTCCCGCGCTCGACGCCGGGCTTGTCGGTGCGGCGCAAGCTGTCGAACATTACGAGATCGCTCGCTACGGCACTTTGATCGCGTGGGCGGAAGAACTTGGCAAGAGCGACGTTGTCGAGCTGCTCAGGGCAACTCTCAAGGAAGAGGTCGCGACCGACGAAGCGCTTTCCAAGCTCGGCGAAAGCGGTGTCAACGAACGCGCAATGCAAGAAGCCGCTTGATTTCAAAACCGCAACCGAGCCTCGGAAATGTTGCCAAGGCTCGGTTGGCCGCGGCGAACCGGTGAATTCTGCATTGGTCCGTCATGAACGGTCATGAACGGTAGAGCGGGCAGCTGGAGTCTTGAAGCGGTGCCTCGGAGCGGACTTACTCGATCTGCTCGAACGTGCATTGCCGGGGCTCCTTGTCCGGCCGCCAGCGCAACAGCTTGGTTCCGTGCCGGAATCGGTCGCCTGTCACATGGTCGAACCGAACCTCGACCACCAGTTCAGGCTTTATCGGTTCCCATTGTCCGCTCCGCTCCGTGCTCCAGCGGCTTGGTCCGCCCGGCGCCTTGCCGGTGAAACCCGGTTTGGCCCGCAGTTTTTCCAGCCGTCTGGTCAATGCTGCCCTGTCGTCCTTGCCGATGGTCGAGGTGAACCCGACATGGTCCAGCCTGCCTTCGTTATTGTAGAGGCCAAGCAGCAGGGATCCGACTTCGTTGCTGCCGGCGAGATAGCGAAAGCCGCCGACCACGCAATCCGCAGTGCGCAGTCGCTTGACCTTGACCATGGCGCGCTCGCCGGGCCGGTATGGCCCGGCGATCAGTTTTGCAACAACACCGTCGGTGGAGCCGTGGCCGGCGCCCTGCAGCCAGCGCTCGGCGGTGGCGGCGTCGTGCGTATATTTGGACAGGTGCAGTTCGGGCCGTGCCGCCGACGCGACAAAGGCCTCAATCGCCTGCCGCCTGGTGGTGAGAGGTTCTTCGATGATGATCCTGCCGCCGGGTTCGGCCAGCATATCGAACAGGACCAGCATGGCAGGCGTCTCGAGGCTCAACTTGCGGATCCTGCTTTCGGCGGGATGAAGGCGCATTTGCAGGGCCTCGAACGAGGACGATCCGTCGACCTCGATGACGATCTCGCCGTCGGCAACAAACCGTCGCGAGCTCACATCGCGCAGCACCGCGACCAATTCGGGAAAATAGCGGCCAAGCGGCTTGCCGGATTTTGCCCGCAGGTCGACGGCATCGTCGCCCTTGAACGCGAGGCAGCGAAACCCGTCCCATTTCGGCTCGTATTGCCAAAGCCCGTCGTCGCCAGGAATTGCATCGGCGGCTTTGGCTTCCATCGGACGAAGGTCGAGCGGCAACGGAAATGCGGTCATGGCTGGCCCGCGCCGCTACGGCATTCGCTACCGCCGTCGGCCATTCCTCTGTGCCCCGCTTTGCCGCCTCGGCGCCTTGCGGACGGCTTGGTCGGCTGAAGGCGACAGCGGATCGACCTCGCCAGACCCACCGATCTCCTTGGTGATGCGATAGGCCAGATAAGCGACGGCTCCAGCAAGCAGCAAGCGGACCATGACTGCGAATCCTTCGTTGGCGTGAACCCACCAACCCGCAGGCCAAAGGTTTTGTTCCGCCGCTGCCCATCGCCGGGGTGAATCGTCGGCGGCGCAACCAAAATCCAGGCGCATCGTTTGTTGCTTATCGACGAAAAGAATTTGCGATGAAGACGCTCTTGCCCTTATTCGCTTTGACCATGGCGCTATTCCTGGCCAGTGGCGGCTGGCCCGACGGGTGACCGCGATGCTCCTCGTTGTTCCGGTTTGGCAGGACATCGCGGCACGACTACTTCTGACCGCGCTCGCCGGCCTGTTGATAGGCCTCAACCGGGAGGCGCGCGGGCACGCGGCGGGGCTACGCACCACCGTGCTGGTCGGGTTGGCGGCCGCCATCGCAATGGTCCAGGCCAGCATTCTGCTGGGAACCGTTGGCAAGCACCCGGATTCGTTTGCATCGATGGACGTCTTGCGCTTTCCGCTGGGTGTGCTGACCGGGGTCGGCTTTATCGGTGGTGGCGCCATTCTTCGCCGTGGCAGTCTTGTCAGCGGCGTCACCACGGCGGCCACATTGTGGGTGATGACGGCGATCGGATTGGCTTTCGGTGGTGGCCAATACGGCTTGGGCGCGGCCGGCACGGCACTGACGCTGGCCACCTTGCTCGTCCTGAAATGGGTGGATCTTCGAATTTCGCGCGAACACCACGCCCAGTTGGCAGTGACCTGGAAGGCCGCAGCCCGACAGGAACTCGATACGATGGTTGGGCCGCTTGGTTACCGGGCACGCCTCGTCGCGATAGAGAGGCGCCCGGATATCAAAGACCCTGTTTTCTCGTTCGAGATCAGTTGGAGGCGGCCGGACACTGGCGCACCGCCAATAGATCTGCTGGAATCGGTGGGCGAGCATTGCGAGATCCAGAAGTTTGATCTCCTCAGCGAACCTGCCCGGTAGCTGGCGGCTTGCAACGATCGCGGCCTGAATCAGGCCATAGCTTCTCCACACCCCTTTCGATACCTATCTGTCGAGGCAGGACTCAAGGAGCAAGCAAAAGACCGTGGCACAGCGATCGGGAAGTGCTGATCTCCCACTTCACGGCGGGCGCGTACCGAAATGGCTCGGCGACCGCATGACGCGGCTTGGCGCGGTCATGTGCGAGGCGATCATCCACCATTACGGCCGCGATGAATTGCTGCGCCGGCTGGCACATCCGTTCTGGTTCCAGTCTTTTGGCGCCGTGATGGGGATGGACTGGCATTCCTCCGGCATCACCACCAGCGTCGTCGGAGCGTTGAAGCGCGGTCTGTCGCCGCTTTCCGGCGAACTCGGCATCCACGTTTGCGGCGGCCGCGGCGCGCATTCGCGCAAGACCCCGCATGAGCTCGCCCTGATCGGCGAGCGTATCGGCCTCGACGGGCAAGGCCTCGCGACTGCCAGCCGGCTTGTCGCCAAGGTGGACAGCGCCGCGGTCCAGGACGGTTTCGATCTCTATCTGCACGGCTTTATCGTCACCGACGATGGCAAGTGGGTGGTGGTGCAGCAAGGCATGAACGGCGACAGCAAGGTGGCGCGCCGCTATCACTGGCTGTCCGAGGGCCTGAAGAGCTTTGTCGACCAGCCGCATGCTGCCATCGAGGGCGCCAATCAGGGCGAGATCGTCAACCTGACTGACCGCCGCGCCGAAGCGTCGCGCCAGGGACAACTGGACCTTCTGCACGGCCTTGGACCGGATCGCATCGTAAGGGAACTTGCCGCTTTGGAGCGGGGTTCGGCGCCAGCGCCGGAGCCGGCACAAAAGCTGCTGCCGCATCTGGTGATGCCGGCGCACCACGATGTACGCGAAAGCGATGTCGTCATGCGCCGCCTGCACGGCAACATCGCCGCGGCGGCCGAGCGCGGTCCGACGGATTTCGCCGAGCTTCTCCTGGTTCCCAATGTCGGCGCGCGCACGGTGCGGGCGCTGGCGTTGGTCGCCGAAGTCGTGCATGGCGCGCCGTGCCGTTTTTCCGATCCAGGACGCTTCTCGCTGGCGCATGGCGGCAAGGACAGGCACCCGTTCCCTGTGCCGCTGAAGGTCTATGACGAGACGATCGGCGTGCTGAAGTCGGCTGTCCAGAAGGCCAGGCTCGGCCGTGACGAAGAGATCGGCGCCTTGCGGCGGCTGGACGACCAGTCGCGGCAGGTCGAGCGCTATGTCACCGGCCCAAGCCTGAAGGAAATCGTCGCCGGGGAGTTCGAGCAATCGCATCTGCTCGGCGGCCGCAGCGTCTTCGGTTGGGAGGGTGTACCCGAAACGGCCGCAGTCAAATCAACGAAGTGATCGGCTCGGATCAAGGCTCCAGGTCGATCAGGGCGACGCCGAGTTCGGGACGACGCCTGCGGCGCAGATGGCCAGGCGTCTCCACCAATGTGACCTCGAGCGTCGGCCGCACGATTCCGTCCAGCAGATGACCGCCCCTCGTGGTGCCGTCACTCAATCCAAGGACTGCGTGGACGTGCAGGCTGGGCCTGCCGTCGTCGCCGATGGCAACATCGCCGATCGCGCTCAGCACTTCGCACTGTTCCTGGATGGGGATTTTCCGGTAGGTCCTTTCTCCAGGGTCGAACCAGCCGACGGTTGCCCTTCGAAAGCGCCGAGCGCAGTCAGCGACGCGCCGCCGACGCCACGCTCGACCGCAAACGACGTCAGCTGCGCAAACGCCTCTTCGCCGGGATCAAGCACAACCACAAACGTTCTCTGCCCGGCGCTCTCGGCAACAAGTTGTGATTTCATGATTTCGCTCCAGCCGTCAGGAATTCAAACCCACCACACCAGCAATGCCAGAAAGACGAGACCCACCAGGCCGGCGATGAAAATGATCCGGCGCGCCCGCGTCCGCAGGATGATCTCGCCCTGCCGCGCCTGCTCCGCCGAAAAGACAGGACCATTCTCGTCCGGGTCGCTGCTCATCCATCGTCTCTTTCCGGGGCAATTATTCGGCGTCGATTGGATCTGGCGCCCGATAGAACACAATTTCGTTTGGCGGATGAGGTTCCACGGCTGGGCGCCGCTTGCATCTATTCCTCTGGCGCGGTGGCGGGCGCGGTATAGCGGCGGCGCACTGCGTCCAGGATGTGGTTGCGGCTCTCCTGCGCCGAAAGTGTGCCGTCTTTCTCCGCCTCCGCGGTCTCGCGCGCCAGTTCCTTGTCCCTGATCTGGTGGCGAAACCATTCGGAATAGTCGCCGGCGCGCAGATGATGTTCCCAGGTCCTGTCGTCGATGCCCTCGGCGATCTGGGCGAAAATCATCAGATTATGGGCGCGGAGATTCATTGCATTGTCGGGGCCGCGGAAATAGAAGCTGCCCTTCTCGTCGAGCTGGCCCTCGGCATATTTGCGGCTGTGGCGCTTGAGCGACTGCCGCGGCTCGATTGGCTCGACCATGGCGGGTTTCTTGTGCGCCTGCGGCCGCCAGAACAGCACGCGCTGGTCTTTTGGAGAGCTCAGATCCTTGTCCTTTGGCGGTTCGGTGCCGGTCTCGCGGCAGAACGTCTTGATGACCTTTTTTGCCTTGGGGCCGAGTGCGATGACGGCGGTGACCAGCCGCAATGCATCGGTTGAGATCGCGTCCGGATGAACCGTGATCAGGATCGTGCCGGGCAATTCCATCGCCAGGACCATTGGGGTATCGTCGCGCCGCTTCGGCAGGAGGTGATGCGCCTCGTCGATGATCAGCCAGTGCGGTCGTGCCGTACGGAAACGAAGACTGCCAAGGCCCGGCAGCAGGTCGGCAAAGAAGTCTGGCCGCTCATTGACGCGCAGCGCCAGGCCATTGACGACAAGATTGTTGTCGGGCTTCTCCAGGAGATCGAGCAATTGCGTTTTCGTCGGCGCGTTCGAGCCGTCGCCCAGCCGGACCGCGCCTTCGAGGCCATCGTAGTCGCCTTCCGGATCGAAGATGCAGAACTGGAACTTTCTCTCGACGAAGCGCTCCGTCAGTGCAGTCGCCAGGGTCGATTTGCCGATGCCGGAGCTCCCGGCGATCAGCACCGTATCGGTTGGCGACAGATACACCTCCTTGCCGTCCTCCGAGCCAAGCACAATGCCGTCGCGGCTCGGCACAAGCTCGCGATCGCGCTCGACCACCTTGGCGATCAGTTCCTCGACGCCTTTTCCGCGCGCGCCGCGTGTCACGAGATCCGCCGTTTCCTTGACTGCCGGCAGTGCGTTGTCGACGGCGACGCTGAAGCCGCAGGCGCGCAGGAAGGCGTGGTCGTTTTCGGCATCGCCGACACCGACGACGTTGTGCGGCGACAATCTGAGGTCCTGAAGCGCGGCTGTCAGGCCGGTCGCCTTGTTGATGCCGCTGGGCAGGATCATCACCGCGCCCTTGTTGAAGATGATTTCCAGCTCCAGCCCCAATTTCTTGATGACCTCGAGCGCGGTAGCCTGATGCGGTTCCCAGGTTGCGACGATCGAGCGTCCGACCGAAAGCGGTTTGACACCGCGTTTCCTGAGTTTGGCGATGAGCTCGGGGGCGGGCGGCGGAGATATCGTCCGCTCCTCCTCGCTGGCCGGCGTGTAGATCAACGCGCCGTTTTCGGCGACGACCTTGTCGAAGATCGCGACTTCGGGAAAGACGCGTTTGAGGTCGGGCAGCTCGCGCCCGGTGACGAGAATGAGTTTGCGGCCGCTCTTCTTGAAGCGTTCAAGCGCCGCAAGCGTCTTCTCGGCAACGATCCCTTCATGCGCCAGCGTGCCGTCATAGTCAGTGGCCAGGGCAATGAAATACATGCCGTCAGTAGCCGCCCACGATCGGCAATATCTCGCCGGTGATATAGCTCGAGCAGTGTGGCGAGGCGAGGAACACGTAGGCCGGCGCGATCTCCTCCGGCTGGGCGGGCCGTTTCATCGGCGTATCGGCGCCAAATTTCGAAACATCGCCGGCTTCCTTGTCCGAGGGGTTGAGCGGCGTCCAAACCGGCCCCGGCGCCACGGCGTTGACCCTTATGCCCTTGTCGACAAGGTTGCCCGAGAGCGCGCGGGTGAAGGCATGAATGCCGCCCTTGGTCATGGAGTAGTCGACCAGTTGCTTCGAGCCCTCGATGCCGGTCACTGAACCGGTATTGATGATTGCCGAACCGGGCTTCATGTGCGGTACCGCCTCCTGCGCCATGTGGAAATAGCCGTAGAGGTTGGTCTTCAGCGTCGTGTCGAAATGCTCCTCGGTCAGCTCGCTGAAATCGCTGGAGTGGATCTGGAAAGCGGCGTTGTTGACCAGCACGTCGATGCGCCCAAACTCCTGCACGATCTCAGCCACCGCGTTGTGGCAGTGGTCGCGTTCGCTGACATCGGCCTTGATCAGAATGCAGCGCCGGCCTTCGGCTTCGACGGCCCTTTTGGTCTCTTCGGCGTCCTTGTCCTCCGAGAGATAGACGATCGCCACATCGGCGCCTTCACGCGCATAGAGCACGGCCACCGCACGGCCGATGCCTGAATCGCCGCCGGTAATGACGGCCACTTTGCCGTCGAGCTTTTTCGATCCGATATAAAATGGCGCATCATAAAGCGGCGCCGGCTCGATCGCCCATTCATGCCCCGGCTTCGGCTGGTGCTGCTCGGGGAAGGGCGGTTCGGGATATTTGCGGGCGCCGGCCTGCATGGCGCCTTTTTGCTTGCCATTGGACCTGGACTTGTCCTTCTCGTCCATACGGCGCTGGATATGCCGCTGCTTGGCGGCCTCGCCGGCGATTTCCGATTTCATCTGCATGGTCATCTCCCTGGCTTGAAACCCAACAACGCATGTCCGGCGAAAAGGTTTATGCCATGGCGTCATTCCTTCAGTCCGGAGCGGATCGTGCGAAGTCTGAGCCACGGCAACCCGCTGTACGAACCCGCTGAAAATGCCCAGGAGATTGCGGCGTCCTCAGTGGCGCATTTGTTCGGCCCGCCCTGAATCACAGATTGTTCTGCAGTGTCGCCCGACCGCTGGCTCCAGCCGTCCTATTCATGTCGCTGCCCTTGCCATTGAGTTGCCTGGCCTCGTCCTCGGCTGCGTCTTCGAGCTTGGCGACGAGCAGATCCTTGAGGTCGCCAACCTCTTCCTCGATGTCTTCGATGGGTACCCCGGCGTTGGCCGCCTCTTGCTTGCATTCCCTGGCGAGGATTTCCGCCTCCTTTTCAAGCCTGATCGGAGGCGGCGGCACATGAACGTTTTCGTGAATCCAGTCCTGCAAGAATTCTATCGCATTAGCACTCATGGTGCTCACCTGTAGCGGCAAACTGTAGTGTCATTAACGTACGTGCTGCAAAATGGATGCTTGGCAACGCCGAATTTCAAACAGCGATACTTAACGATAGCGTGATCGCCAAAGAGCTAGAGCTTTGCAGTAAAGGGAAATCATTTGGCGTCGCAGAATGCCGCTAACCAGACATTTGGGGCGGGGGTGTAATTTGCAGGTATCCCTAAGACGCGTTGCGCCGTCGCGCCGGTGTTGCGCGGTTCGGGTCGCCTGACGGCCGAACATCGTCACCTGCGGCAGATCGTGTCGGCCGCTCAGCGACACGGTCGGCGCGCATTTTGCGTTTATGCGCCATCCAGAACGGCAAGAGCTCAGCAAGAAAACTGTATAGCGTGGTCTTCATCGGCATGCTCCGGACAACGGTTACAACTCGTGATCCCCGAGTTCCGTTCCGACAAAGAATTCCGTTCCGACGAATCCGTCACTTCTACAATTGCGATTCGATCGGCAGGCACCCAACCAGTGCTGCAATGATGCGCCGATAGAGACTGGCCTCCGGTTCATGCGAATATTGCCGCATCTCGCCATCCGCCAAGCCGAGCCACCGCAAGGCTCCTTTGTCCAGGATCAGCTGGTAGCTCGTCTGCGGTGACTTTTCGCGCTCGAACAGCCGGCGCAACTCCATTACCAGATTGATATCGTGGAAAAGCACGCCCATTTCCGCATTCAACGACACCGAACGCGGATCGAAATTGAAGGAACCGACAAACCCCAGCGTGTCGTCGACCGTAAAGGCCTTGGTATGCAGGCTGGCTCCCTTTGAGCCGAAAACGGAGATGTTGGCCTGGCGGTCGAAGGGCTGCAATTCGAAAAGCTGGATACCTTTTTTAAGCAGCTTGCGGCGGTATTTGGCATAGGCGCCGTGCACGGCGGCGACGTCCGTCGCGGCGAGCGAGTTGGTCAGGATTGCAACCTCGGCGCCACGGTCCACCAGCTTCGACAGGATGGCCAACCCGGTGCGGCTGGGGATGAAATAGGGCGAGACAATTTCGAGGCGCTGCCTGGTCGCCGCGATAGCGGGAAGCAGCTCCTTTGTCAGCCAGTTCCTGCGCCTCTTGCCGCGCACCTTTTCCGGCGGATCGGAAATGACGCGAACGCCTTTCGTCCAGCAGACGTCGCTGTGCGCTACAATGAACTCCGTGATGGTGCGCCAGGCACGGAGGCTGTTCAAAAGCTGGCCGTCCGCGGTCGCATCGAGATTGTCTAGGAAATCGGCGCGCGAGCCCGCTGCAGCCGGGTTGAGCAGTTCGATCGGCTTTGCCGCCTCGCAACTCCAGAACGCCTCGAAGATCTGCATCGTCTGCCCTACGGCGGGACCGAGAAGCAACAGGTCGAGATCGCGAAAATTCGTCTCCGCAGCGTCGAAATAGGCATCGCCGATGTTCCTTCCGCCGACGATGGCCAGGCTCCCGTCGGCGATCCAGGCCTTGTTGTGCATGCGGCGGGTCATCGCAAACAGCCGGGCGACCATCTCCAGCGAGCGAAAGATGCTGCCGTTCCTCATGCCGCTGGGGTTGAACAGCCTCAGCTCGATGTTCTTGTAGCTGTTGAGCGCCAGGTAAGCGGCGTCGCTGTTGCGCGGATTTATATCGTCCAGCAGCAGGCGGACGCGGACACCGCGCTCCGCCGCCTTGACGACCTCCTGCATCAGCAGCCGGCCGCTATGGTCGTCGTGCCAGAGATAGTACATCAGGTCGAGGCTGCTTGTGGCACTGCGCGCAGCAAGGATTCGCGCGGCAAACGCGTCATAATTGTCGGCGATCAGCAGCAACCCGCTATTGCCGGCCGCGATCTTGTCCCGGGCAAACCGCGAAATGGCTGTATCCATCAAGTGCACCGGCAAACATCAGCGAAGCAAACGGTCTGAAATCTGACTAACAACCCTTCAGCTTCATTCTGGTTGCAGTCGCGGCTGCCGTATCGCGTCCAGGTTCAGCCGGGCCTTGATCGGCAGATGATCGGAAGCGCGCTGCGCCAGCGGCGTCTTGTGCACCTCGATGCTGGAAATCAGGTGGGGCGGCCTGGCCAGAATGCGGTCGAGCGCAAACAGTGGAAAGCGCGACGGAAAGCTCGGCAGAACCGCATCGATCGGACCGAAATGCGGCAGCAGGGCCAGCAGCGAAGACCTGTTGCGGACGCGCCATTCGTTGAGGTCGCCAAGCAGGATTGTTGGCCGCAGAACCGGGTGTGTGGCTTCGACCAGCGCGTTGGCCTGCTGCGACCGCGACCGCCGCAGCAGGCCAAAATGTGCGGCTATGATCCTGAGCGAGACGCCCTTCAGCTCCAGATCCGCGATGACCGCACCGCGCGGCTCAAGGCCGGGCAGCCGGATCTGGTTCACGCTTTCGACCACGCCGCGGCGCGCCAGGATCAGATTTCCGTGCCAGCCATGGCTGCGGCGGTTTTCCGGGACATGTGTGGGGACGAGGTCGCTATCCCGCTCGAGCGCTGCGAGATCGAGCAAACCCTGCCTGCTTCCGGTTCTTTCGTCGGCCTCCTGCAAAGCAATGATATCGGCGTCGAGTTCCTTGACCACGGCCGCGACCCGCTCCGGATCGAACCTGCCGTCGGTGCCGACGCATTTATGCACATTGTAGGAGGCAACCGTGGTGCACGAAATTTCATTGCCGGGCGCCGTAAACCGCGGCACTTCCCTTCGCAGCGCAGCGCCAAGCGACCTTGGAAGGGTAGGCGATCGATCCAGCATGTGATCCATTTGCTGTTGAGTCGGCGAGTGGCGGCCATTGCGATTATGGCGCGTGCGGAGGTCTGAAACAACGACGACCTTGTAAAACCGTTCCACCGCCGGCGTCGGCGCGCCCGCGGTCTGGAACCCTGACGGGCAACAACACGTTTCGGGAGGGCAGCGCAGTCTACGGAGAAGTCGAATGCAGCCCTTAGCCGCAAATTCCGCCCCCCGCTCAGGCCCGCTCAGGATTGTCCCGTTCGATGGAACCGTAACCGTTCGGTTCTCCGACGCCATTATTGCGTCGAGCGCGCGGGCAAAGCTGCTCTACGAAGACGGTCATGATCCTGTCTTCTACATACCCTTCGAGGACATCTATTTCGACCTTCTGGAGAAGACAAACACAACGAGCCACAGCCCGCTGAAGGGCACGGCAAGTTATTGGCGTGTTCATGCGGTCGGCTCGTCGGCAGAAGACTTCATGTGGGCCTACGAGACGCCCGACACCCCGGCACTGGCGATCGCCCGCCACGGCGCGTTCGATCCCGGCCGGGCGCGGATTGAGGCCGATCCCGCGGAGGACAAGCGGCATACGCCGCACGTCACCGAATAGACCCACATCGGCGACAGCCGGCAGCTTTCCGTCAGCTCGCGAACTCTTCTCTGAGAATGCGCAGGCCGGCTTCGTATTTCTCTGTCGAGGCACCGATCTGCCGTGCCTGCCATAGATTGTCGGCGAGATCGGCGCGTTTGACCGGCAACGCCAGCGGGTTGGCCGCAGCCCTGCGAACGAACACGGAATCGTCCTCGTTCGGCCGCCGCGTCAGTGCGTCGACGGCCGATACGATGGACGGCCCGAACCCGGCCGCCTCAAGCCGGTCGCGATTCCAGCCGTCGCCTTTTTCGATGACGTCGTGAAGATAGGCGATGGCTTTCTGGTCGAGCGTTTCGACGGCATCGACGACCCGGCGGCAATGTTCGATATAAGGCCGCCCTGTCTTGTCCGTCTGCCCGGCATGAGCCTGTTCGGCGATTTTCGCTGCGCGATAAAGCACGCTCATTGGGTCGATCCCGTAACGAACAGCGCATGTCCTGGCGCACCAACGCGCCATTGTCAGTGCGAGTTCCTACGCGCCGCGGGACCCTGCTGCCTCGCTTGCGAGCTGAATGCCGCGGTGGCGGGCGCGATAATCAGGAGACGCGTTCAAAACTGTCGAGGCTGGTTCCAAAGGCACGCCAGGCGGGGAGTTTCCTGGCTCGGGCCGGCGCCCCTTCCTTTTCCGCCGACAAAGCGGCATCCGCAACGGTGTGCCATAGCATCTCCAGCTTCCCCTCCCTGAGGATGCCGGTATAGCTCACCGCTGCGGCTCCGACACGCCCTTCGGCCGCGCAGGTGAATCCGATGACATCTCCATGGCAGGCTCCGAACAGCGGCACCGTCGTGCCGAAGAAGGCGCTGTCCTCCAGCGCCGTCCTGAAGGTTCCGCTGGTCCGTCCGCCCTCTTCGCTGGTCAGTTCGACGACCGACCCGTACTGGTTCCGCCAGGTGCCCAGCCAACTCATCGCTACTCCTCCTGATTGCTGCCATAGCGATTGCGTTGCCACACGGCCTCCAAGCCGCGGCCGAGATAGCGGCTTTCAATCAGCCGCAATGCCAGCCATCGACATCTGAACGAAGCGCAGCGGCGCTTCCAGCGTCCAGGTGATGCCGTGCCTCTCAAATTCCAGGCGGCCGGTGCCGCTGAGCGCCTGCGGGGTGACGCGTTTGAGCACGACCGTTCCGAAACCGCGTCGCGTGTTTTCATCGACCAATGGTCCGTCCAGTTCCCGCCAGACAAGGCGGAAGCCGTCGCTGCCGTCGGCGGCTGGCGTCACGGTCCATTCGACCTCGACCCGCCCGTCAAGGCGCGACAGCGCTCCGTGCTTTACCGAATTGGTGGCCAGCTCGTGAAAGGCAATGCCGAGATATTGCACCGCATTCGGCTGCAGCATGATCATCGGTCCGCTCATCGACAGCCTGGCCTGTGTCGCGAAGGCTTTGGTCTGGGCATGGATCAATTCGCCGATAGTCGCGCCACGCCATTCGGCATCGACCAGCAGATCGTGTGATTCCGAAAGTGCCATGATGCGTTCCCGGACCTGGGAAAGGAAAGCCTCTGGCGTACCCGCCAGCTTGCTGGTCTCGCGGATCATCGAGACGATCACCGAATACTGGTTTTTAACGCGATGGTTGACTTCCCGCATGAGTGTGCGGATACGCCGTTCGCTGTCCTTGTGCGGGCTGATGTCGCGCGCGATCTTGGAAGCGCCGACGATACGCCCAATGCCGTCGCGTATCGGCGAGATGGTGAGCGAAACCGGAACCAGGGTGCCGTCCTTGCGCTGCCGGATAGTCTCATATGAAGGAATCCGTTCGCCGGCGCGAATGCGGCTGATGATCATGGCTTCCTCATCCAGGTGGTCGGGCGGGATGAGCATCGTCACCGGGCGACCGATCGCCTCCGCGGGCGTGTAGCCGAACAGGCGTTGTGCCGCGTCGTTCCAGCTGGTGATAATGCCGTTCAGGTCTTTCGACACGATGGCGTCCATCGAGGATTCGACGATGGCAGCGAGCCTTATGCTGGCGTCGTCAGCCAGCGCCTGGGTGCGCAGGTCGAGCAAGGTGTTAATGGCGCCGACGACCTCGCCGTTCGCATCGCGAAGCAGGACCGGATGCGCGCTGAACGGGATGAACTGGCCGTCCGGCCGCTCGGCGATCGCCCGGCCCCCAGGAACGTCCCGCTCCTCCAGCAAGGCAACGGCCATCGGACATTCGTCGTGCGCCATCGGCCGCCCGTCGAGGTGGCGAAGCTTCCATGATCCGCACCAGCGGTCCTGGCCGATAACCGGGCGATATCCCCAGAGATCGGCAGCGGCTTCATTGAAGAACGAGATGTAGCCTTGTCTGTCGGTGGTGTAGACAGCCACAGGCAACGCCTGCATCAGATCGGCGGAGGAAACTTGCGGGATTCCGCCAGTCTTTAGTTCAACGACGTCCACCAGTCCCCCGCTCCGCTTGGCTTGCCGACGGATTGCTACGTCATCTAAATGCGCGCGAGCGTTTTCGGTTCCGTTCGATCCGCTTTCGGACATTCAGGCTGATCTGCGTTTCGCGGCCATTCCCGGACCTTTGTTAGGAGCCTTGCCGCCTTCCTGCGCCAGGCTTCTGCGCAGAATATCGGCGAGGTTGACGACATTCGTCCTCGGCGCAGGTGCCGGCTTGGGCGGTTTCTTGCCCTTGCGCTTGGCTTCGATCATCGCAACCAGCGCCTGTTCATAAGTGTCTTCGAACTTCGACGGGTCGAATTTGGCGGGCTTCTTGTCGATCAGCAATTGCGCGATTTCCAGCATCTCGGGATCGACCTTGCGAGCCTTCAGTCCTTCGAACACCGCGTCGGTTGCGACCACTTCATTGTGGTTGCGTAATTCCGTCATCACCATGCCCTTGCCCAGCGGCTGGATCAGCACCTCTCGGCCTCGCTGGTACAGCACGACGCAGGAGCGGGCTGCCACTTTCTTCCTGGCCATGGCGTCCCGGATCACCGCGAAGGCCTCAGTGGAGGGCGCGTCGGCCGGGACCAGATAATAGGGCTTTTCGAGGTAGCGTGCGTCGATTTCGGCGGTGGGCACAAACTCGCCGATCTCGAGCGTGTGCTGCGATACCATCTTTAGTTTCTTGATTTCGTCCGGCTCTATGCGGATGAATTCGCCCTTCTCGACCTCATAGCCCTTTACCTGGTCGGCAGCCTCCACCGTATCGCCGGTCTCCTCGTCGATATAAGCGCTCTTGACCGGGAGACCGTCCTTGCGGTTCAGGATCCTGAAATGCACTTTCTCGGCCTCGCTGACGGCGCCGATGATCTTGACGCCACAGGAAACCGATCCGACTTTCATAAAGCCCTTCCAGGCAGCTCGCGGCGTCGCCATGTCAATCACTCATTTGCCGAACGGACGGAACGGCTGCGAGCCGAAATCGTTCCGCCGTGGCAGGCTGGTCCATACGCCGGCCCGGACGAGAACATTCGGTTCATTTTCGTCAGGGGAATAGCGGAATGGCCAAACGCAGCGCAGGGTTGCTCATTTATCGCCAAAGCCGAGGTTCACTTCAGGTGCTGCTGGTGCATCCCGGCGGCCCATTCTGGGCGAAGAAGGATGACGGCGCATGGTCGATCCCCAAGGGCCTGGTCGACGAGAACGAAGACGAACTGGCGGCGGCAAAACGCGAAGCCGAAGAGGAGCTCGGGGTCGCCATCGATGGAGTTTTCGAACACCTTGGCAGCTACCGGCAGCCGGGCGGCAAGCTCGTCGTCGCATGGTGCGTCGAAGCGGATTTCGACAGCGACGCCATAAGCAGCAACACCTTCGTCATGGAATGGCCGCCAAGGTCCGGCTCGATGAAGGAATTTGCCGAAGTCGACAGAGCGGGCTGGTTCTCCCTGCCTGAAGCCAACCTCAAGATACTGAAAGGCCAGCGCGCCATGCTGGCGGATTTGGCCGGTCGGCATGGCGACCCATGAAATCGTATCGGCTCAGTACTTCAGGGCGGCGCCTGGCTTGCCTTACAGCGCTATCCCAAGCGAATTTTGAGCGCGCAGCGTGCGTAATGTGATCGAATAGCGGTGCTCGGCGACCGGCGGAATGCTGTGCTCCCATTCGTTGCGCGCAGCACCCGTCATCAAATAGGCTGATCTTGGCTCGACGGTGACCGTCTTGCGATCCCATCGCGTGCCGTTTTTCCGGCGCAGGCGGAAGCTGCAGGCGGCCAGCAGCGAAACGCCGGCGACCACTTCGAAATGAGGCTTGTCGCGATGCCAGCCGATACCGGCGCCCGGCCGGTACTCGTTGATCAGCACCTGCACGAACGTTTCGGCCGGCAGGCGGGCAAAGGCTGCAACTTTGTCCCTGAGCGGCAGCAGAAAGCCAGGTATCGGCGGTGCTTCGACGACTTCGCGCCGGTCGTAGTCGTAACGCAGCCCGAAGCCGACCACCCGCCGGTTTGCCAGATGGCCGTGAAAGTCGAAGGGCTGAAAAGGCAGGCCGTCGAGCTGGCTTGCCAACGCTGCTTCCTCGTCCGGCGTGATCAGTTCGGGCCGGTAGCGGAATCCTTTCGGCAGGTCGTCGGTGGCGGCAAAGAGATCGCCCTGACGGGCTGCAGCCGATGTCTTGAGCGGTGGCATCAACTGTACTTGGTGAAGCCGGCCCGTAGCGGCAAGGCTGCTTCGGCAGCAAGGAACCTCGCTCTCCGTGCAGGGTTATTCACACGATGGCGTGGATTGGAGCACTGCCGAGCATTGGAGCTGTCGAGATGCCTTCAACTGCGATCAGAAACATCGACTACCAGCCGGCGACGAGGGTACTCTCGGTGTGGTTCGTCCCGAGCGGAAACCGCTATGATTACGAGGACGTTCCGCCGCAGGTCCACGCCGCGTTCCGCAAGGCTTCGTCGAAGGGCCGGTTCTTCAACGAACATATTCGCGACCGGTATAAATACCATCTGGTCGAGCAGAGCCATTCGAGCTGAGTCTTCCGACGCTTCTCAACCATGATCTCGGCTCTCCGCCATTCGTAGCCGCGCGGCAATGAGCGGACTTCGCAGTTGGTGAGCGACCTGATATTGATCATGGTTTCACCGGAAACATCGAAAGCCTGGAATGCCCGCCGAAGTCGAAAAAACCGAGCAGCTCCAGCAATTGCTCGATACCCCGCATCTGGCGGGCGTGCTGGATAGCGAACAATTCAAGAGATTTCTCGACCAGCTGCCGATCGCGATCGCAATTTCCGATCTCAGCGGCGACGAACGTGTCGTCTATGTCAATTCCGAGTTCCAGAAATTGTCAGGCGTATCCGTCGCCGAGCTCGAGCGCTGGAACTGGGCCGCACTGAGCGGAGAAGGCTTGAGCGAATACAAGGACCGGCCGCTGGCCCGGGCCATCGTCGAGGATATCGATCGTGCGGGAACATTCAGGATACAACGTGCTGCCGCAGCGCCAGCCATCGTCGATGTCTATTCGAACCTGATCGAGGACGAGCGCGGGCGACGGTCCTTTCGACTGGTCGCCCTTGTCGACGTTACCGCGCACAAGGCAAGCGACAGCGAGGCCATCGAACAACGCATTCGGGAAAAGGACATGCTGCTGCGCGAGTTGCAGCATCGGATGAAGAACAATCTCCAGATGATCACGGCTCTCATCAGATTGGAGGCCCGCAGTGCGGCGTCACCCGATCAGAAACGCTTCGAGCGCCTCGCCGGCCGCGTCGATGCGCTCGCAATTCTCTACCAGACGCTGTCGGTCGACGAACGGAAGGCCGAAGTGGACCTTGGCGTCTATCTCAGCCAGATCGCTTCCGCCGTGATGACGTCGCACGCCATGCAGGGCATCCGGCTGGACATGAAGGTCGATACCTATCCCGTGTCCATCAACGTGGCGATGCCAACGGGTCTGGTGGTCAATGAGCTTTTGACGAACGCGCTGAAACACGCCTTTCTGGGTCGCGAAGGCGGGACGATCACGCTGCGCAGCGTCGTCGACGGAGACGGTTTTCGCATCGTAGTCGCCGATGACGGCATCGGCCTGCCCGAAGGCGAGACCTGGCCGAAACCCGGCAAGCTCGGCGCGTTGATCGCTCAATCGCTGATTGAAAATGCCAAAGCCCGGTTCGAGGTGGATTGTGCCCCCGGCAAAGGAACGCGGGTGACCATCGTGTTCAACAGATCGGCCGCCGTCGCGACGTAGCCGGCCGAGCAAGCGCCATTCAAGGCCATCCGCATCAGCCAGGCCCGTCGATCACCTTGCGCGTGTGGCGGGCGATTACACCTTCTTCGTCGGTTGCGATGACGCGGACTTCGACCTTGCTGTCCGCCTGGCTTATGAGCGCTTCATGGGAGCTGTTGTCGGCTTCGTCGATCGCCACGCCGAGCCAGCCAAGCCTGCCGCAAATCGCTTTGCGGGCCGCGGCAGAGTGCTCGCCGATGCCGCCGGTGAAGACCAGGCATTCCAGCCCGCCCAGCGTATTGGCGAGGGCGGCAACTTCCCTGGCGGCGCGGAAGGCGAAAAGCTCCACCGCTTCGCGCGCCCGGCGGTCATCGCTGGCCTCCAGCGTGCGCATGTCGCCGGAAATGCCGGACACGCCGAGCAGGCCGGATTCCTCGTAGAGCATGTCTTGCAGCGCCTCTCCCGAAACGCCTCTTTCCAGCAGGAGGTACAAAAGCACGCCCGGATCGATGGCGCCGCAGCGTGTGCCCATGACCAGGCCGTCAAGCGCCGAAAAGCCCATCGTCGTATCGACGCTTCTCCCGTCGCGCATGGCGCACAGGCTCGCCCCGTTGCCGAGATGGGCGACGATGGTTCTTTTCGCCGCCAGATCGGGCGATATCTGCTTGAGCCGGCCCGCGACATATTCGTAGGAAAGCCCGTGAAAGCCGTAGCGGTGGATGCCGTCTGCCTCATAGCGGCGCGGCAGCGCAAAACGGCTGACCAGAGGCTCGATGGTCCTATGGAAGGCCGTGTCGAAGCATCCGACCTGCGGCAGGTCGGGCCGCAGCGCGGCAAGCGCCCGGATTGGTGCGAGGCTGCGCGGCTGGTGCAGTGGCGCAAGCGGCGTCAGCCTGTCGAGAGCCTCGATAACTGTCGGCGTCAGGCGGACAGGTTCGACGAACTCGCGTCCGCCATGGACGATGCGATGGCCGGCGGCGATCAGTTTCCTTCCGCCAAGTTCGTTCTCGATCCATTGCAGCATCTGGCCGAGGCCCATGTCGGGCGATGCGTCCGCGGCAAGTGGCCGATCGCACTGCAGCTCGCCATCGGCGGCTTTTGCGGTCAGCCTTGGCGCATCGCCCAGATCCAGCGAACCGCGCGACGCAAGATCCAGCTCGGCGGATGCTGCAAGGTCGTAAAGTCCGAACTTGATGCTCGACGAGCCGGCATTCAACGCAAGGATCGATCGTAGCATCAATCGCCGGCCCTTGTCGCGCCGTCCTGTGGCCAGGACCATTTCTGGATCTCGGGCATGTCCTCGCCATGTTCGCGGACATAGGCCTTGTGCTCAGCTAATTTCTCATGCAGCGCCGCGGCAAGCTCCTTCGCCCGCTCGGCCAGCCCCGGCACACGCGCGATCGCGGCGAGCGCCAGATGATAGCGGTCGAGCTGGTTAAGCACGACCATATCGAACGGCGTCGTCGTCGTGCCTTCCTCGCGAAAGCCATGCACATGCATGTTGTCGTGGTTGGCGCGCCGATAGGTCAGACGGTGAATGAGATAGGGGTAGCCGTGATAGGCGAAGATGACCGGCTTGGCCTTGGTGAACAGCGCGTCGAATCTGTCGTCGGCAAAGCCATGCGGATGTTCGGAATTCGACTGCAAAATCATCAGGTCGACGACATTGACGAGGCGGATCTTCAGGTCCGGAACGCCCGAGCGCAGGATGTCGGCTGCGGCAAGCGTCTCCAGCGTCGGCACGTCGCCGGCGCAAGCCAGGACCACATCCGGATCTTCGCCCTTGGCAACCGTCCCGGCCCATTCCCAGATGCCCGCGCCGGCCTTGCAGTGCGCTTCCGCGTCCTCGGCGGACAGCCATTGCGGCGCCAGCTGCTTGCCGGCGACGATGACGTTGATGCGGTTGTAGGTTTTCAGGCAATGGTCGGTGATCCACAGCAGCGTGTTTGCATCCGGCGGGAAATAGAGCCTTACCGTGTCGGCCTTCTTGTTGGCGACGAAATCGGCAAAGCCCGGATCCTGATGGCTGAAGCCGTTGTGATCTTGCCGCCAGACATGCGAGGTCAGCAGGTAGTTTAGCGAGGCGATCGGCTTGCGCCAGGCAAGTTCGCCGGAGGTCTTCAGCCATTTGGCGTGCTGGTTGACCATGGAATCGACGATGTGGACGAACGCCTCGTAGCACGAGAACAGGCCGTGGCGGCCGGTCAGCAGATAGCCCTCCAGCCAGCCTTGGCAAAGGTGCTCGCTGAGCACTTCCATGACGCGGCCGCCGCGGGAAAGATGAACGTCGTAAGGCTCGATCCGCTCCATCCAGACCCGGTCCGTAACCTCGAACACGTCGTCGAGGCGGTTCGAGGACGTCTCGTCGGGTCCCATCAGCCGGAAATTCCTGGCCTCGGCGTTCAAGCGGATCACGTCGCGAAGATAGCTCCCCACGGTCCGCGTTGCCTCCCCAACAGTGCCGCCCGGACGCGGTACGTCGAGCGCCAGGCCTTTCCAGTCGGGAAGCACGAGGTCTTGCTTCAGCAGGCCGCCATTGGCGTAGGGGATTGCGCCCATGCGTCTTGGCCCTGTGGGCGCCAGCGCCGCGAGCTCCGCCAGGAGATGCCCGCCTTCATCGAACAGCGTCTTCGGTTCGTAGCTGCGCATCCAGTCTTCGAGGATCTGGCGGTGCGCCGCATCGCCGCGTGCGTTCGACACCGGGACCTGGTGCGAGCGCCAGAAATCCTCGACTCGTCTGCCGTCGACCTCTTTCGGCCCGGTCCAGCCCTTTGGGCTGCGCAGCACGATCATCGGCCACAGCGGCCGCTCTCCCTTCCAGCCCGCGGCTCGTGCAGGCTCCTGGATGGAGTGGATCCGGTCGAGCACGGTATCGAGCGTGCGGGCCATCTCCCGATGCATCGGGGCAGGCTCGTGGCCTTCCACGAAAAAGGTTTCGTAGCCATAGCCGAGGAACAGGCTGCGCAACGCCTCGTCTTCCATACGGCCGAGGATCGTGGGGCTGGCGATCTTGTAGCCGTTGAGATGCAGGATCGGCAGGACGGCACCGTCGGATGCCGGGTTCAGGAACTTGTTGGAATGCCAGGCCGCGGCGAGCGGGCCGGTCTCGGCTTCGCCGTCGCCGACGACGCAGGCAACCACAAGGTTCGGATTGTCGAAGGCGGCGCCGAAGGCATGGACCAGCGCATAGCCGAGCTCTCCGCCTTCGTGGATCGAGCCGGGTGTCTCCGGGGCAGCGTGGCTCGGCACACCACCGGGGAACGAGAACTGCCGGAACAGCTTTCGCAGGCCGTCTTCATCCCTGCCGATCTCGGGATAAATTTCGCTGTAGGTGCCCTCGAGCCAGGTGTTCGCGACCATTGCCGGGCCGCCGTGACCCGGCCCGCAGATGAAAAGAACATCGAGACCACGTTCACGGATGATCCGGTTCAGATGCACATAGATGAAATTGAGGCCGGGCGTCGTGCCCCAATGGCCGAGCAGCCGTGGCTTGATGTGCTCGGGCCGCAAGGGCTCGCGCAAGAGCGGATTGTCGAGCAGATAGATCTGACCAACCGAGATGTAGTTCGCGGCGCGCCAGTAGCGGTCCATCAGATCCATCTGGTCAAGGCCGGTTGTTTGCGCAGTCGTGCGGGCCTCGTCGTTCATGGAATGCCTCCGGAATACCCTCGTCCGTCGTTATCTGGAGTGGCGTCGCCTCGGAGAAAGGATTTGCCTCGAAATAAGTTTGGGCGGGCGCGGCCAGCTCCCGCTTGCCGATCCTGCAACCCGCCTCGCGCGACAAAAAGCGGGTCGGTCTTTTGGGGAACCTCGGGGCTTGCCAACGGTTAGGAAGCTGCACCGCATTGCATGAATCCAAGGGGACTGCCGAGGCCCCCGGGACATCGACTGGCCAAAGTGCCGTTGAGCAGCTTGGGCGATTGTGGCGGAGGCCCGTAGGAGGAGCAAAAAATGCTCGATCTCTCCCATGCCCGCAACCAAATGGTCGACATTCACCTAAGCCGCCGTGGCATTCGCGACCGCAATGTCCTTCAGGCGATGCGCGAGGTCCCGCGCGAGGCTTTCGTCGAGCCCGGTTTTGAAGAATTTGCCTATGAAGACGGGCCGCTGCCGATCGCCGAAGGTCAGACGATATCGCAGCCCTATATCGTTGCGTTGATGATCGAAATGGCCGGGGTCGGAGCCGGTGACCATGTTCTCGAGGTCGGCACCGGCTCGGGCTATGCGGCTGCCGTAATGAGCCGGATCGTCGAACGTGTCTACACCATCGAGCGCCACGCCGCGTTGGCTGAATCGGCAAGGCAGCGGTTTAAAAAGCTTGGCTACGACAATATCGAAGTCCGCACCGGCGACGGCACCAAGGGTTGGCCAGAAGCTGCACCCTTCGATGCGATCCTGGTTGCAGCCGCTGGACCCGGCGCACCGCTCGCTCTGCAAGAACAGCTCGACGTCGCCGGCCGGCTTATCATCCCGGTCGGCGATGAATTCGACGCGCAGCGCCTACTCAAGGTCACCCGGACCGGCGCAGCAACTTACACCGAGGAGGATTTCGGCGGCGTGCGGTTTGTTCCGCTGATCGGCGAGCAAGGCTGGGGCGAGCCAGGCAGCGACAGCCAGATAGCGGCCGATCTTCCGCACCGGCATCAGCGCAGGAGCAGCCTGCCGCAGATGATAGCGGCCGCCGCCGAACCGCTTCCGGATGTCGACGATCCGGCCTTCGGTGCGCTGTTCGACCGGTTTGCCGACCGCCGCGTCGTCTTGCTCGGCGAAGCCAGCCACGGCACGTCGGAGTTCTATCGTGCGCGCGCCGCGATCACTCGCAGGCTGATCGAGAAGCATGGCTTCACCATCGTCGCGGTCGAGGCCGACTGGCCCGATGCCGCGGCGATCGACCGTTACGTCCGCCACCGGCCACCACGGCCGGGCGCCGATCCGCCGTTCCAGCGCTTTCCCACCTGGATGTGGCGCAACACCGACGTCGCGGCGTTCGTCGACTGGATGCGAGAGCATAATGAGCGGATCAGGATATCCTCCCGGCGGGCCGGGTTCTATGGCCTCGACATTTACAATATGGGCGGGTCGATCGCGGCGGTCCTGCAATATCTCGACCGGGTCGATCCGCAGGCGGCAAGGATCGCACGCGAACGCTACGGCTGCCTGACTCCGTGGCAGAACGACCCGGCCACTTATGGCCGTGTCGCACTCACCTCCGGCTACCAGAAATGCGAGAAGGCCGTGCTCGAGCAATGCCGGGAACTGCTTGCCAGAGAGCTCGACTATGCGCAGCAGGACGGGTTCGATTTCCTCGACGCCACCCAGAACGCCCGCCTGGTCGCCTCCGCCGAGCGCTATTACCGCACCATGTATTATGGCGGCGCGCAATCCTGGAACCTGCGCGACACCCACATGTTCGAAACGCTGGAGCATCTGCTGCAGGCCCGCGGCCCGAACGCCAAGGCGGTGGTGTGGGCGCATAATTCCCATATTGGCGATGCCCGCTATACCGAGATGGGGATCGTCAGGGACGAATTGAACATCGGCCAGCTCTGTCGCCAGCGTCTTGGCGACGAGGTTGCCTTGATTGGGCTCAGTACGCATTCCGGGACGGTTGCCGCTGCCACCGACTGGGACGGCGACATGGAAGTGAAACCGGTTCGGCCTTCCCACAACGACAGCTATGAGCGGCTTTGCCACGACAGCGGCGTCTCGCCTTTCCTGCTCGATTTCGAGCGCGACGACACGCTGCGCCAACGGCTTCTGGAGCGCCGGCTGGAACGCTTTATCGGCGTCATCTATCGGCCCGAGACCGAGCTGCACAGCCACTATGCGGACGCCTCGCTCGCCCGCCAGTTCGATGCTTTCGTCTGGTTCGATGAGACCAATGCCGTGACGCCGCTTGGGCCGGAGCATGCGGGGACAGGCCTCCCCGAGACTTATCCTTTCGGGCTGTAGCGAATCTGGACCTTGGGGAAGCGGAAAATCGAAAGGAAGGAGGTCACCAATGGCCGGAAAGAAGACTCATGAGCAGCAATTGCGCATCATCGAAGAGCGCGAGAACACGAAAAACGCCGGCAAGGATTTCGACGCGGAAGCGGATTTGAAAAAGACCAGGCAAGAGCGCGAGGCGTTCCGGCGCGGTGCCGAGCTCAGATCGGACCCGAAGGATATTGCCGATCCCGACGATCGCAACATCATCCGCGGCGAGCACCAGGAAAGCGCCCACAAAAAGCATCGCGCCGACCGCTGAACGGCCGGATCGCTTGACGTTAAGACAATACGGCGCCGGGTCCGTTCCCTGATTTGACGGATGCAGCGTTCTTGGCCGCAAAATTGGCGGACGAGGGCGCCGTCTTGATCCCTGGGGCTATTCGGCAAAAAATGTCGCGGCGACAGCAATTGGGACGAGGCTCAGCATTGCCAGGCCCGCCCTGGCGACATGCGAAGCCTCCCAGACGTTGCGCAAATCTCTCCAGTCGCCGGTCTGCTTTCGAGAGAACATTGAAAAAAACGTCGCGGCGGATTTCGGCAGGACAGTGTCTTGCACCCAGAAATTATTGACGGGGTGTGTGACCAACCAATAGGTCGCGTGCTCCGCCAGCAACGAGACAAGCGCCGCCAAGGTCCACCAGAATCGGGCGCTTGGATAGGGCAGGCTGTTCGGTCATTCCCCGATCTGGCTGGTCGAGCGTTCGTGGAGCCTGGCGCCGGTCTGCGCGTCGACCGCGACCATGCTGACCTCGTAGCCCCAGAGCTTGCGGATGTGGCGCAGCGTGGCGTCGCGGCTGCCGCCTTCCAGCACGATGCCGTCCTTGACCTTGTGCTGCAGGCGCAGATGCCGGTCGCCGAGCAGGTCCACATCCACCACCTGGATGTCCGGCCGGCTGGCGCCGATGTCGTAGCTGTGGGCGAGTGCGCTGCGGATACTCTCGTAGCCGCGCTCATTGTGTATCGAGGCGACTTCGTAATGGGGGTCGTTGGCAGCGTCGGCAAGCACAAAGAACCGCCATTTCCGTATCAGGGTAGGGCTCAGATATTGGCGGATGAAGGACTCGTCGCGATGGTTGGCCCAGGCGTCCAGCAAGGTCTGGCGCCAGTCGCCGTTGCCGGCGATATCGGGGAACCAGTCGCGGTCCTCGGCCGTCGGCGCGGTCGAGATGCGCTGGATGTCCTGCATCATGTCGAGACCCAGCGCGTAAGGGTTGATACCGGAAAAGCGCGGATCGTCGAACCCCGGCTGGAAGATCACGTTCGAATGGTTGCGCAGGATCTCCAGCATGGCACCTTCGCCGATCAGCCCGCGGTCGAACAAAAGGTTCATCAGCGTGTAATGCACGAAGGTGGCGCAGCCCTCGTTCATCACCTGCGTTTGGCGCTGTGGATAGAAATACTGCGCGATAACGCGGACGATCCGGATAACCTCACGCTGCCACGGTTCCAGGATCAGGCTGTTCTTCTCCAGGAAATAAAGCAGGTTCTCCTCGGGCAGCTTGAGCGATTTCTTGCGCTCCGCCATGGTGTCCGTCTCGCGGACCTTGGTGCCGTCCTTGGACGGCGGCAGCGTGCGCCACAGATCGTTGTAGGAGCGCTCCTCGTATTCCAGGCGCTCGCGAAGGCCCTCGCGCTGCTTTTCCGACGACAGCTTCGGCGGCCGGTGATATCTGAACACGCCCTGTTCCATCAGCGCGTGTGCGGCATCGAGGATCTCTTCCACCGGATCGACGCCATGCCGCTCCTCGCAGCGGGCAATGTAGCCCTTGGCAAAGTCCAGATAGCTGAGGATGGCGCCGGCGTCCGTCCACTGCCGGAAAAGATAATTGTTCTTGAAGAAATGGTTATGGCCGAGTGCTGCGTGCGCCGTCACCAGGGCCTGGAGGGCCATGGTGTTTTCCTCCATCAGATAGACGATGCAGGGATTCGAATTGATGACGAGTTCATAGGCGAGCCCTCGCCCGCCTTTGCGATAGAGCAGTTCCTGGTAGAGGTAGTGCTTGCCGAAGGACCAGTGCCGGTACATCAGCGGCATGCCGACCGAGGAATAAGCGTCGAGCATCTGTTCGGACGAGATGATCTCCATCTGTACCGGATAGGTGTCGAGGTGGAGCTCTTCGGTGGCGATCGCCTCGATGGTCTCGTAGGCGCGCGACAGCGTCCTGAAATCCCAGTCGGAACCGGAAAACAGCAGCCCGGATCTGCTCGCCATCAGCCCCCTCTTTCACCGCTCTTTTGATAGCCCGGCTGTCTGGCGAAGAGCTGGCGGAAAACCGGGTAGATGTCGGCCGCGGTGGCGATGCGGCTCATCTGGAAATTCGACCACCTCAGCTTGACCGCACTGTAGGCACGCCACAGCGACGTGCCGTTGTCGGTAGCGCCGAAGATATGGCTCTCGCGCTCG
This sequence comes from Mesorhizobium sp. M0136, assembly GCF_040322515.1. Classification (NCBI taxonomy): domain Bacteria; kingdom Pseudomonadati; phylum Pseudomonadota; class Alphaproteobacteria; order Hyphomicrobiales; family Phyllobacteriaceae; genus Mesorhizobium; species Mesorhizobium sp. M0136. The sequence goes on along the minus strand of NZ_JAMYTP010000010.1, from coordinate 171,402 downwards.
TCGAGGATCTCGACATAGGCGAAATACTGGCACAGCCGCATGATCTGTTCGTCGAGCAGGGCGATGCAGCGCTCGGAATCGGTGACGAAATTGTCACCGTCCGAGGCCTGGGCGACATAGATGTTCCATTCGCGGCTGGGATAGCGTTGCTCGACGATGCGGTGCATCTCCTCGAGCGCGGTGGAAACCACCGTACCGCCGCTCTGGGTGTTGTAGAAGAAGGTTTCCTCGTCGACCTCCTGCGCCTCGTGGGTGTGGCGGATGAAGACCACCTCGGTCCGGTCGTAGCGCCGCTTCAGGAACAGGTGCAGCAGCACGAAGAAGCGCTTGGCCAGATCCTTCTCGCGTTCGCCCATCGAACCGGACACGTCCATGAGGCAGAACATCACCGCGTTGGCGTTCGGCACCGGCTGTGCGTCGAAGCGGTTGAAGCGGATATCGACCGGGTCGACATAGGCGATCCGCTTGCGGCGACGCTCCAGTCGATCGAACTCTTCCTGCAGCGCCACGACGCGCTGGCGCGTCTCGACGTTTTGCGGCTTCGCCTCCAGCGACGCGATCTCCTGCGCGATCGCATCGAGGTCCTCCTGCTTGGGACGCCTGAGCGCTATGCGGCGGCCATGGCTGTTGCGCATCGTGCGCCCGACATTGATGTTGGTCGGCGAGCCGGTCGCGGCGAAGCCGGCCCGGCGCGGCTTGAAGGCGAGGATTTCCTTGAGGTTGAGCTTGACCATGTCAGGCAGTTCGAGGTCTTCGAAAAAGAGGTCGAGCACCTCTTCGCGCGACAGCACGAAACGGAAATCGTCCTCCGATTCGGTTCTCCCCGGTGCGGACCCCATGCCGCCGCCCTGGCCGGGCTTGGGCAGCCGGTCGCCTGGGGAGAAATGCTTGTTGCCGGGCAGGACGTGCTGGCGGCTGCCGCTGTTCCTGGCATCGTTGAAGCTCGGCTCGCCGGTGCCTCGCGCCGGCATCGAAACGGCATGCTCGGCGTCCACGTCGGCGATCTTGCCGGTGCGGATCTGATCGCGGATGGTGCGCTTCAACTCTTCGCGCGCCCGCCGCAGGAAACGCTGCCGATTGCCGAGGCTTTTGTCCTTCGGGTTCAGTCGGCGATCGATGAAGATCGGCATATGTTACCCCGGGCTGGCTTCAACCCGCCTTGTTCACCCGCATGTACCAGTCCACCAGCCGGCGGACCTGGCGTTCGGTGTAACCGCGCTGGATCATCCGCTGCACGAATTCGGTATGCCGCTTCTCTGTCACGCTGTCCTGCTTGGAGCCGAAGCTGATCACTGGCAGCAGATCCTCGACCTGCCCGAACATCCGCTTCTCGATGACTTCGCGCAGCTTTTCATAGCTTGTCCATGACGGGTTGCGGCCATGGTTTCTGGCCCGCGCGCGCAGCGTGAACTTCACCACTTCATTGCGGAAGTCTTTGGGATTGGCGATGCCGGCCGGCTTTTCGACCTGCGACAGTTCATTGTCCAAAACCTCGCGATTGAGGATCTGGCCGGTATCGGTATCCTTGTAGTCCTGATCCTCGATCCAGGCATCGGCATAGGCGATGTAGCGGTCGAACAGGTTCTGGCCGTATTCGCTGTAGGATTCCAGATAGGCCTTCTGGATCTCGTGGCCGATGAACTCGGCATACCGGGTGGCCAGCTCCGACTTTATGAAATCGAGATAGTCCGCCTCTGTTTCCTTCGGGAACTGCTCGCGCTTGATCGCCTCTTCCAGGATGTACATCAGATGCACCGGATCGGCGGCCACCTCTTCGGTGTCGTAGTTGAAGGTCTGCGACAGGATCTTGAAGGCGAAGCGGGTGCTGACGCCGGTCATGCCTTCATCGACACCGGCGGCGTTTCGGTACTCCTGGACCGACTTCGCCTTGGGATCGGTTTCCTTGAGGTTCTCGCCGTCATAGACGCGCATCTTGGTGTAGAGCGGCGAATTGTCGTGTTCGGCCAGGCGGGTCGAGACGGTGAACCGGCTGAGGATGTCGAGCACTTCCGGAGCGCAGGGGCTGTTAGCCAATTCGCTTTCGCGCAACAGCTTCTCGTAGATCTGCCGCTCTTCGGTGACGCGCAGGCAATACGGCACCTTGACCACCAGGATGCGGTCGAGGAACGCCTCGTTGTTCTTGTTGTTCTTGAACTGCAGCCATTCCGATTCGTTGGAATGGGCAACGATGATGCCCTGATAGGGGAAAGCGCCGAAATTCTCGGTGCCGTTGTAGCTGCCTTCCTGGGTGGCGGTCAGCAGCGGATGCAGCACCTTGATCGGCGCCTTGAACATCTCGACGAATTCGAGCAGTCCTTGCGTCGTCCGGTTCAGTCCGCCGCTATAGGAATAGGCGTCCGGATCGGACTGGCTGAAGTTTTCCAGCTGCCTGATGTCGACCTTGCCGACCAGGGCCGAAACGTCCTGGTTGTTCTCGTCGCCCGGCTCGGTCTTGGCGATGCCGATCTGGCGAAGCCTGGACGGCATCAGCTTGACGACGCTGAATTTGGAGATGTCGCCGGACAATTCGTCGAGACGCTTGGCCGCCCAGGGCGAGATCAGGCCGGTCAGCCGCCGCCGGGCGATGCCGTATTTGTCCTCCAAAAGGTCGCCCATGCGGTCGGGATCGAACAGCCCGAGCGGCGATTCGAAGACCGGGCTGACCTGGCCGCCGACCTTCAGCGTATAGATCGGACGCTGCTCCATCAGCCTTTTCAACTGCTCCGCAAGCGAGGACTTGCCGCCGCCGACCGGGCCGAGGAGATAGAGGATCTGCTTGCGTTCCTCGAGCCCTTGCGAGGCATAGCGGAAATAACCGGCGATACGCTCGATCGTATCCTCCATGCCGTAAAAGTCGGCGAAGGTCGGATAGATCTTGATCGTCCGGTTCGAAAAAATACGGCCGAGCCGCTCGTCCTTGCTGGTATCGACAAAGGTCGGCTCGCCGATCGCCTCGACCATCCGCTCGGGCGCTGAGGCGTACATCGACTTGTCCTCGCGGCAGGCAAGCAGATATTGCTGGAGGCTTATCTCCTCCTGCGCCGCATTCTTGTAAACCTCGGAAAACAGATCGAAGACGTCGGATTGATTCTCACGCATGGTATTCCTAGCCCCGGAGCCGATGTGGCTGCATGTTTGTCTCTTGAACAACCAAATGTTGGAAAGCCCTTGTGGTTCCCTTCACTTCGCAGAGAGTGCATGTGACCGAACGATAAGAGTCTAGATAAGGGCATCCTGAGTGCAGACAAGGCGTGGAACGTCCTGCTCGCGGCACAAAATCCTGAATCGCACCACGTCCTGCGGGCGACATCCAACAAGACGGAGGAACGGTTCGGGTCCTTTCCGGTTGTGAGGGAAAGGAGACGGTCGATGTCTGGGAATAGTTTGTGGTTGCTCGTTGTTGCAGGCGGTCCACTGCTGCTGGCAGTCCTGATCGCCTACGCCCTGCTCACGCAGCGCCGTCGCGGCCCGGCGGAGCGCAGGGAAAGCGAGCGTGCGACCGAGCGCCTGTATCAGGAAAAGAAGGACTGACCGACGGGATCGCAGCTCAGCTGCCGGCAACCGCCAGCCCGGTCGCTTTTTCGGCCCGCAGCAGCATGCCGAACAGGTCGCGCGGCTCATCGGGATCGGCCAGAAGGTCTAGTTCCTCGTAAAGGCCGGTCCGCTGCAGCTGATCACGGACGTAGCGCAGCGCGGAAAAATCCTCGATCGCAAAGCCGACGGAATCAAACAATGTGATCTGTCGGGCATCCGTCCGGCCTGCTGCCTTTCCTGTCATCACCTGCCACAATTCGGTGAGCGGATGATCCGCATCGAGCTGCTGGCTCTCGCCTTCGATGCGCGTCTGCGGCGGATATTCGACGAAGATGTCCGAGCGCAGCAGAATGTCGCGATGCAGCTCGGTCTTGCCCGGGCAGTCGCCGCCCACCGCGTTGATGTGCACGCCGGATCCAACCATGTTGTCGGTCAGGATTGTTGCCGACCGCTTGTCGGCGGTGACCGTGGTGATGATCTCTGCACCTTCGACGGCTTCCTGCGCCGACGCGCAGAGCTTGATGTCGAAACCCATGCCGGCAAGGTTCTTCATGCATTTCGCCGAGGCCGCCGGGTCGATATCGTAGAGACGCAGCCTGTCGACGCCAAGCAGCGCCTTGAAGGCAATGGCCTGGAATTCCGATTGCGCGCCATTGCCGATGATCGCCATGCACCTGGCGGCCTCTGGAGCGAGGTATTTCGCCGCGACCGCCGAGCTTGCGGCGGTTCTGAGCGCCGTCAGGATGGTCATTTCCGAAAGCAGCATCGGATAGCCGTTGCCGACATCGGCAAGCACGCCGAAAGCGGTCACGGTCTGGCGGCCGTCACGCGTATTCTTCGGATGCCCGTTGACGTATTTGAACCCGTAGAGCTGCCCGTCGCTGGTCGGCATCAGCTCGATGACGCCGTCAACGCTGTGCGAGGCGATGCGCGGCGTCTTGTCGAACAGCTCCCAGCGCCTGAAATCCTCTTCGATATAGGTGGCAAGCTCGACCAGGAAGCGCTCGATGCCGATGGCAAGCACCAGCTTCATCATGCGGTCGACGCTGACGAACGGGACGATGTTCAAATTGACGGTCATGGCTCAGAACCCCCTCGTCGGACGGTCCATGATCCGCCGGCCCATCAGGCTCGCGGTCAGGTCGACCAGAAGCGTGGCGGTGCGGCCGCGTTCGTCGAGAAAAGGGTTGAGCTCGACCAGGTCGAGACTGGTGACGAGGCCGCTGTCATGCAGCATTTCCATTGCCAGATGCGCCTCGCGGAAGGTGGCGCCACCTGGAACGGTGGTGCCGACCGCCGGGGCGATCGACGGGTCGAGAAAATCGACGTCGAGGCTGACGTGCAGCATGCCGTTGGCGGCGCTCACCCGCTCGAGAAAGGCGCGAAGCAGTTGCGCAATGCCGTGCTCGTCGATCGAACGCATGTCATGGACCGTCACGCCGGCTCTGCGCAACGCTTCCCTTTCCGCCAGGTCCACGCTGCGGATCCCCAGCGCGCATATGCGAGCCGGGTCCACCTGCGCTGCAAGGCGGGGGAAATAGCCCTCGAAGCCGGGCTGCCCGCTGGCATAGGCCAGCGGCACACCATGCAAATTGCCGCTGCTGGTCGTGTCGAGCGTATGAAAATCGGGGTGCGCATCGAGCCACAGCACGAAGAGCGGCCGGCCGGCATTCGCCGCCCGGCGGGCAATGCCGGCGAGCGTACCGGCCGAAATGCTGTGGTCGCCGCCGAGAAAGATCGGCATCGCATCGGCGCTCGCGGCATAGGCCGTTTCGCTGATTGCTGCCGTCCAGGCGGCAATTTCCGGCAGCGCCTTCACCGCCGCGTTGCCGTGTACGACAGGACGCATGTCGGCCGGGACGATCGTTCCGAGGTCGGTCAGCGTATGGCCGAGCTCGGTCAGTGCGGTGGCCAGGCCGGCCGTGCGCAGCGCACTCGGCCCCATCTCGCAGCCCATGCGGCCTGAGCCGGCCTGGATCGGTGCGCCCACGATCGTGCAATGCATTCTCATACCCCGCCAATTACGATGCCTTTATTGAAGCCCGCATCGCTGGCAGAATGAACATGTCAAATTGGCAAATTTGTCGAAATGCCTTACCATAGTGGCATCATCTACTTCCGTTGTGAGCAATCATGGACCAGCTCGACGAGCAGATCATCACCTCTCTGCGGCACGACGCCCGGCGCAGCATTTCCGATCTTGCCGTCGGCCTGGGTGTCTCCCGGGCAACGGTAAGGTCCCGGATCGAGCGACTTGAGAGGGACGGCGTCATCGTCGGCTACACCGTCATTCTGCGCGCCGACGCGGTCGATCAGCGCGTGCGTGGCATCATGATGATCGAGATCGAAGGCCACGCCGCCGATCGCGTCATTCGGGCGCTGGGTGGCTTCTCCGAGGTCTCGACCATCCACACCACCAATGGCCGCTGGGATCTGGTGATAGAACTCGGAACCCAGACCCTGAGCGAGTTCGACGCGGTGCTGAGACGTATCCGCCTGATCCCCGGAATTACCGGCAGCGAAACAAGCCTGCTCCTGGCAACGCCACGCACCACCAAGGCTCGGCTGTGACTTCGAGGAACTGCGCTTGACCTGCAGCGGTAACGAAATCCGCCAAGGAACCTTCAATTGCCGCCGCGGTTAGAGCAGTTCCAGTAAAAGTGTGGAACGGTTTTCCGTTCGGAATTGCATCAGAACGAAAAGATAGAGCGGGTCAGCGTTTCCGGGAAACGACGAACCGTTCTGGGCCGGACAGGCCTCCTTCGAGGGAGAACAATCATGGCTCACGCCCAGCAGGAACTGGTCGAATTCGTTATCAGCAAAGCCTTCAACCCGGTCATGCGAGCCAAACCGGACGGAAAATCCGATGCCGAGCGCAAGACGCTCGAACACGTCCAGCAGGCCACGAAGACCGAGATTGAGCGCTATCGCCGTTACGGCTCGGCCGAGGAGGTCGCGACCAACTTCAGGCGCGACCTGAATTCCGACGCTGCCAAAAAGTTGCACGCCCAGCTGCGCCGACTGCATCTGCCGACGATCGAGGACATTCGTGACGACTTCGAGGACAAGGCCCGCAAGCTCGGGGTCAAGGCCTCGTCGTAGATCCGCGACCGGTCGCCCCGGTGATGTCCGTCAGGCCGTCATCACAATCCATCCTTGGTCGGAGGCCACCCTGACCGAGCTGTCTCGGGGATGTTGTCCGACGTCAGCTCGCCGCGATTGAGCTTTTCAATCGCTTCATCGGCTTCGCTTTCGTCGAGACCGGAAAGCGGCAAGCCATCGACCACGACGGCTTCGTCGCTCTCGCTGTCATAGACCTCCCAGAGGCCTTCCGGATCCTGTCGTTTGTCGTAAACGGTTGGCATGGCCATTTCCGTAACCACTCCTGCAGGCAACGCCGCTATTGCACGCCCGCCACCCATTTCAGGGCCTGGGCCTTTTCTGACTTGCTGCCTGCCCGAAACAAACTCGGGCCATTTGTGGATGTTCCCTGCCGGAGGCGTGCTTGACTTCAACCTGACATGGCTAGAATCGGCCGGCTTCTCCGATCGGCCCTCGGATCGCCTGGGTCACGACGGTGTAACGCGTGACTTGACCCTCCTCCGGGTCCTCCCCGTGGAAATGGATTGCCGCGTTCGGCGGCAGCCGCGCAGTGCTGCCGAACTGCTTGACGGCGGAGACATGCACGATCTGCATGTCGGGGTCGCGCGTCATGGCGTCCATCGCTGCCAGCTCGGCGCTGCTGCTGCCACCGATCCGCCAGCTGGCTTCCAGCACACCCGATCGCCAGATGCCCGAGGAATCGACACCTTGGCCGATGTCGTAGTTGCGTCGCGAAGCGAAGAATCCTGGATAACCATCCATCGCTGCGTCATAGGTCCTCGCCTGCGCCACGGCCAAACCCAGCGCCGGAGATAATCGCAGCTCATCCAGCGCCTCCCATCCGCCGCGCACCACAACCAGATCGGATCCGCCGTAAACGGGCTGTCCGTCGTTGTCGGTCGTCGTCCGCTGGGTGCCGTAATAGCTGATCGACAATTCGTCGATCATGGTTCTGCCAACGCTCAGCGTAACGATGTCGCGAAGCTGCGTTTCGAGAACAAGGCCGTATTCGCTTAGCTCAGACGATGGATATTGGTCCAACAGCCTTTCGACATCGCCGACCGTCGCGGCGGTGTGCTGGTCGCGGCCCCGCGAAGCGCGCGGTGGCTTGAACCGGACCAGCCCGAGCTCCAGCAGACGTTGCGCTGCGCGCAGCGCGTCATGGCGTGAAAATGCAGTGTAGCCGGGCAGTACGGCCGCGGCGACGGCGCTGCCGAAGCCGGCGAGCCATTCTTTTGGCCGTGCCGCCGATCCGTCCACCAGCTCGTGGGTTATGGCCTTGGTGGTTGCGAGGCGCCAGGGCACCACCCCGCCGAAGAGATCGTCGGGCCCGTTTATGCCCAGTTGAACCGCATCGGCAGCAAGCAGGCTGTCGTCCGGCACGAAATACAGCCTGCCGCTGTCACGGCCACCGTCACGCAGGCCCTCGCGGAAGGAAAATCCCTTCAACGCTGCAATCGTGCGTGCGACGGCAGCGACGGTTTCCCGTTCGTGGGCGTAGATGGTCTCGCCGCCGGGCGCGGAGAATGCGACCACAACACCTTTCGCCCAGCTTGATTGCCTACCGCTTAGCCCGGTCATGTCGCGCCCTTCGTCCATTGCCGAGCCCATTGCCGTTTCCGCGGCAATGCGTCCGAACCGAAAAACCCGTTGACGCGGCGAATGTTCCGGCCAACGGCCGGCTGCGGGTTTGACCAGGTGGCTGCCCGGAGCCTCTTGCGGTCGACGTCGAGACGCTGCGTCCCGGCGAGAAGGCCGCCGTGGACGACGTGCTGAAGGAGGCCGCCCCACACGTCCTGGGAGACGCCGAGCTCGTCGGCACATTCGAATGGGCTTGAGACCGGAGTTCGCTGTCGCATGAACTGCGGCCGATGGCCGGAATAATCGCTAAATCAGCGGTTCATGTTCATGATCGCGTTCATCGGCATCAAATTGTGGTCGAGATTGGCCATGATCCAGATCGAGCCGCCGATCACCAGAACTACAATCAGCACGCCGAAGGCAAGCGCCAGGGCGTTGTTGGTGTTGTCCGGTCCCGTCGTGATGTGCAGGAAGAAGACGAGATGCACGCCCATCTGGGCGATCGCCAGCACGACCAGCGCCACCGGAACGCCGGGTGCCCATACCAGGTCGGTTCCGGGCAACCAGAACGAGGCGATGGTCAGCAGCGTTGCCAGCCCGAGGCCGATCACATAGCCGCGTAGCCCGGATCCGACGTCGGTGTCGCCGAGGTATTCGTCACCCGGCGCCGTATCTATGTCGTAGCGCTCCAGGCCATGGGTGTCGCGCCGTTGCGCGTGGCGATCGTCCGCATTGCTCATCGACTTGCTCCCAGGAGATAGACCACGGTGAACAGCGCGACCCAGATGATGTCGAGGGCGTGCCAGAACAGGCTGAAGCACATGAAACGCCGAAGAATATCGTCGCGGAATCCCTTGGCGAAGATCTGCGCCATCATCGTGAGCAGCCACAGCAGCCCCGCCGTGACGTGAAGGCCATGGCATCCCACCAGCGTGAAGAACGCCGACAGGAAAGCGCTGCGCGTCGGTCCGGCACCACTGGCAACCATATGCACGAACTCGCGCAACTCGAGCAGGATGAAGCTGGCGCCGAGCACGAAGGTAACAGTCATCGCGACATAGAACCAGGAGCTTCGCCGCGCTGTCACGGCAAGGCCGGCGAGACCGCAGGTAAAGCTCGACAACAGCAAAGCGGCCGTCTCGATCGCGACGTTGCGCAAGTTGAACAGCTCGGCCCCGCTTGGTCCGCCCGCCGTCTTGCCCGCCAGCACGCCATAGGCCGCGAAGAAGGCGGAGAACATCACGATGTCGCTCAGAAGGAAGATCCAGAAGCCATAGCCGACGACGATCCGGATCGGGGCCGGGCCGCCGAGTGCATGGCCGTGCCCGCCATGGATACGGTAAGGGTCACGCTCTCGAACGTCTATCGCGGTCATGGCCTTGGCCCCGTGTAGGTAGCCAGTGCCTCGCGGCGCGCGCTTCGGTTGGCGCGGTCGATCCGGGCGACTTCGGCGGCAGAAATGACGTATTCGGGTTTGTCGCGCCATGCGAATACGACGAAGGTAGCGAAAGCACCGAGCGCGCCGAGTGCCACCATCCACCAGATGTGCCAGATGAGAGCGAAACCCATCACGGTCGCAAAGAAGGCGCAGATGAACCCGGTGGGACTGTTGCGCGGCATCTCGATCGGCTCGTATTCAGGCTCGTCGCGCAGGCGGTTTTGCTCGCGTGCCCGCTGCTTGATGCTCCAGTAGGGCTCTTCGCCCTCGACGTGCGGAAGCGCGGCGAAGTTGAAGACCGGCGGCGGCGAGGGCGTGGCCCATTCCAGCGAGCGCCCGTCCCAGGGATCCCCTGTGGAATCTCGAAGCGCCGCACGCTGCCGGATGCTGACGACGAGCTGTATGATCTGCGCGACCACGCCGGCGGTGGTGATGATCATGCCGGCGCCCGCAACCAGCACCCAGGGATACCAGGCCGGCACGTCGAAATGCTGCATGCGGCGGGTCATGCCGAGCAGGCCGACGGCGTAGAGCGGCACGAAGGTGGCGTAGAACCCGATCAGCGTCAGCCAGAAGGCCAGCTTGCCCCAGCCCTCGTGCAGCCGGAAACCGAATGCCTTGGGAAACCAGTAGGTATATCCCGCGAAGGCGCCGAACAGCACGCCGCCGATGATGACGTTGTGGAAATGCGCCACCAGGAACAGGCTGTTGTGGAGCAGGAAATCGGCCGGCGGCACCGCCAGCAACACGCCCGTCATGCCGCCGATGACGAACGTGACCATGAAGCCCAGCGACCACAGCATTGGGGTCGCGAAGCGGATGCGGCCGCCATACATGGTGAACATCCAGTTGTAGATCTTCACGCCGGTACCGACAGCGATGATGCTGGTGGCGATGCCGAACGCAGCGTTGACGTCGGCGCCGGCGCCCATGGTGAAGAAGTGGTGCAGCCACACCATGAACGAAACGATGCAGATGAAGAGTGTCGCGGCCACCATCGAGCGGTAGCCGAACAGCGGCTTGCTGGAGAAGGTGGAGATGACCTCCGAGAAGATGCCGAACGCCGGCAGGACGAGGATGTAGACCTCGGGATGGCCCCAGGCCCAGATCAGGTTCACGAACATCAGCATGTTGCCGCCGGCTTCGTTGGTGAAGAAATGAAAGCCGAAATAGCGGTCGAGCGTCAGCATCGCGAGCGTGGCTGTGAGGATCGGGAACGCGGCGACGATGAGCAGGCTGGCGGCGAGCGAAGTCCAGCAGAACATCGACATCCTGAGGTAACTCATGCCGGGCGCCCGCATCTTCAGGATCGTGGTGACGAAATTGATGCCGGTGAGCAGCGTTCCGACACCCGCTATCTGCACCGCCCACAGATAGTAATCGACACCGACGCCCGGCGAGTAGGCGGTCTCGCTGAGCGGCGGATAGGGCAGCCATCCGGTGCGCGCGAACTCGCCGATCACCAGCGAGATGTTGACCAGCAGCGCGCCGGTGGCGGTGAGCCAGAAACTCACCGAGTTGAGCGTTGGAAAGGCAACGTCACGGACGCCGAGCTGCAGCGGCACGACCAGGTTCATCAGGCCGATGACGAACGGCATCGCCCCGAAAAAGATCATGATGGTGCCGTGGGCAGAAAAGACCTGATTGAAGTGGTCGGGCGGCAGATAGCCGGGCGCCTGGAAGGCGAGGGCCTGCTGGGACCGCATCATGACGGCGTCGCTGAAGCCGCGCAGCAGCATCAGCAGCGCCAGCAGCGTGTACATCACGCCAATCCGCTTGTGATCGACGCTGGTGATCCATTCGCGCCACAGATAGGGAAAATGGCCGGCCAGGAAGACCCAGGCCAGCACGCCGAGGATTGTCAGGGCGACGACCGCCGAGGCGATCATCGGCAGAGGCTGATCGAACGGAATGACGTCCCAGCTCAATTTTCCGAGCATTGTCAACCTCCTGTCTTGGGCGATACGCCCGGCTCGGGGCGATCGGCCTGGGGACCGGGCGCGGGCGGAACGCCCTGCGTCGCGATTTCATGGAAAAGGTCCGGCTCGACCGAGCGATAGGTTGAAGGTGGCACGTCGATGCTCTGTCTGGCTAGTTCGTGGTAGCTGGCCTTGTCGAGTGCCTGTCCCCGGCTTCGCGCCGAATTGACGAACGCGTCGAAGGCATCCGCTGCGACGGCATGCAGCACGAATTGCATACCTGGAAAACCGTCGCCGCTGAAATGGGCCGACCGCCCATAGAATTCGCCGGGCTGATCCGCCTGCAGGTGAAGCTGCGTCGTCATGCCGTTCATCGTGTAGATCATGCCGCCGAGCTGAGGCACGAAGAACGCATTCATCACGCTTGCCGAGGTGAGCGAGAAATGCACCGGCCTGCCCGCCGGCACCACAAGCTGGTTGATGCTCGCGACATTCTGCTCGGGGTAGATGAACAGCCATTTCCAGTCGAGCGAGATGACCTGCACCTCGAGCGGCTTTTGCTGGGAATCCAGCGGCTTCATTGGATCGAGGTCATGCGACCCGATCCAGATGATGCCGCTCAGAAACAGGATGACGAGGATGGGGATCGACCAGACCACCAGTTCGATGCGCCCGGAATAGGCCCATTCCGGCAGGTACTGCGCCCTTGTGTTGGTTTCCCGGAACCACCAGGCAAAACCGAGTGTCGCCAGGATCGTCGGGATGACGATGGCCAACATGATGGCGACCGAATTGAGCAGGATCGTCCGCTGCGCGGCGCCGACTGGTCCTTGCGGGTCGAGTACGCCGCCCTGGCAGCCGGCAAGCAGCGCGGCAAGCAGCATCGTCGCGCCGACGCGGCCAACACGGATGGCCGCACAATTTCGAACGATCGCTCTCAGCAACATGAGATCTCGCAGTGTCCTGAAAACCGATTGGAACGTTGCAGGCAGCGTGGCTGCCAACCCCGAATGTGCGCGCCGGTGTGCTCCTGGCGACAGTTTCTTCACGCACGGGGCCCCGGCTCGCAGAACCACATGCGGCGGATGTCATCGTTAAGCGGTCGACCTGTCGAGAACCCCTCCAAATCCTAAAAACCAGCGGCAAATCCCAAGCAACCAGAGCCAAATCCTAAGAAAACCAGAACCAAATCCCTAAGAAACCAGAAACAGTACCCAGATCGAAGTTATCGCCAGAAACGTGGCGAATGCCAAGGCGGCAAACCGGTTCATGGCCGCGCCCATAGTTGGTCCATTTAGTCCGCTCCCTGCGACGTGGCTGCTGATTCCAGTGATGCTGCTCTGGAGGGCTGCGCCAACCGAACGAATGTTCGTCGCGAAAGTTCCCAAAAACCTAGATCCACCGCAGCCTTTGGTTGCAGCGCAGGGCGGCAACGCGATGCGAACCAGGGGCGGCTGGGCGGCTTTCTGCCAAACCGGAAACGAGTTCGGCTTTGCGTATGTAAAAACTACTTGTGTAGGTGAAAATAGTTGCTACTAATCGGCTGGGCCGGCGCATGGGCGGCTCTGGGAGGAATTTCGGCATGACAAGACTGCGCGGCCTCGCGTGGGATCACCGACGCTGCTGGGGTCCGCTCGAGGCCAGCATCGGGCCGTATTGCGCCGCCAATCCCGGTCTTGAGATCGAATGGGACCGCCGCAGCCTCTATGAGTTCGGCGAGGGCGCGCTTGGTCCGGTGCTCGGCGCCTATGATCTTGTCGTGTTCGATCATCCGTTCATCGGCGATATTGCCGAAGGCGGGCTGATGGTGCCGTTCGATTTGTCGGCTGAGCAGCGCCGCGGCTTCGAACGGGATTCGGTCGGCGCATCCTGGCAATCCTACACGAGGGACGGGCGCCAATGGGCGTTGCCGATCGATGCTGCCTGCCAGGTTGCCTCGTATCGCCCTGATCTACTGGAGCGCTACGGTTCGCTGCCGCGTAGCCATGACGAGGTGCTGGAGCTCGGCCGGCGCGCCTTGAAGGACGGCAGATGGCTTGGGCTGCCGTTGGTGCCGACTGACGCCATGTGCCTGCTTTTGACGCTCGGTGAGCCCCGCGAAGACGGCGACGAGTTCATTGCGGGGGAAAAAATCGAGCAGGCCGTCGGGCAGTTGCGCCAGCTTGCGGCGCTGTCGCACCCGAACTCGCCGAAATGGAACCCGATCCGCTGCTACGATCATATGATCGCGCATGACGACGTGGTCTACGTGCCATTCGCCTTCGGCTATGTGAACTACGCCTCCAGGGCAGACAGGCCGTATCTGCGCTTCGCCGACGTGCCGACGCCGCGATCCGCCGGCGCCTTGCTCGGCGGCGCCGGCATCGGCGTCAGCGCTCAATCGAAACACAAGCAGGCAGCCGTCGATTACGCGCTGTTTCTGTGCTCGCCCGGCTATCAGCGCGGCGACTACGTGAAATCCGGCGGACAGCCGGGATCGCTGGCGGCGTGGCAGGATGCCGAGGTCAACGCTCTCTCAGGCGGCTTCTTCGCCTCGACGCTGGCGACGATCGAAGCTTCCTATCTTCGCCCGACCCATCCGGGCTTCATCAGCTTCTTCCGCCAATGCGCCCCTCACGCCGCGGCGGCCATCACCGGCGAATTGCCGGCGGCGGAGCTCGCGGACCGGCTGAACCGGCTCTATCGCGAGACCAGGCATGGCCAGCCGCAACGGAGCGTCGCGTAATGGCCACCGATATTGCCCAGATCGTCGACGAAGGCGAAAGCGGCCGCAACGGCTACCGCGTGCCCGCTGTGGAGAAGGCGCTCGACATATTGGAATTCATGGCTGCCAGCGGCGAGCCGCTGACCCAGACCGAGATCGCCACCGGAATGGGGCGTTCCATTCACGAGATCTATCGCATCCTGCTGCTGCTGGAGAAGCGCGGCTACATTTTCCGGACGCAATCGGACCGCTTCCGCCTGTCGCTGAAGCTGTTCGAACTGGCGCATATGCATCCCCCGGTGAACCGCCTGGTCGAATGCGCGCTGCCGGTGATGCGCGGCCTCGCCGCCAATGCCGACCAGAGCTGCCATCTCGTCGTGCGCGAAGGCAAGAGCGCACTGGTCGTGCTGCAGATCGATTCGCCTTTGCCGATGCGTTATTCGGTTGCCCTTGGCTCGCATTTCCCGATCCTCGAAACGAGTTCCGGCGCGGTGCTGCTGGCGCATTCGAGCCGCGCCGAGCGCGACCGCATCGTGGAGCGGATCGTCGCTGCAGGCGAAGGCCAAGGCAGCCGGGCGGAAATCGAAGCGCGGCTGAACGAAGTCGCAAGGCTCGGCTATGAAATGCGCGCCTCGCTGGCTGTCGAGGGCTGCATCAACATCTCGACGCCGGTGCGCGACCATACCGGCGCGGTCATTGCCGCGCTCACCGTCCCGTTCCTGCCGCAAAAGGCCGCGCGCTTCGATCGCAGCACCGTCTTTGAACGGACTAAGGCGGCGGCCGAGACGATATCGGCGGCGCTGGGCGCGGGCGAAGCTGCCGTCTCTTCACGTGCCGACCCGGAACGGCGGGACTATCCGTTCAGCAACTGACAAGAAATACAGGGAGAAGAAACATGAACTGGTCCAAATCGATGCTGTTTGCCTCGGCGGCCGTGCTGGCTCTGAGCGCCGCCGCGGCACAGGCCGAAAACATGCCGAAGCGCATCGGCTACGTCACCAACTACGCCACGCATGAGTGGTATCAGAACGTCATCAAGGGCATGCAGGCCCGCGCCAAGGAACTCGGTATCGAGCTCGAGGTGCAGGACGCCAATCTGGACGTCGCCAAGGAGGTCTCCGCCGCCGAAGATTTCATGGCCAAGGGCGTCGACGTCCTGATCATCACGCCCGTCAACGAGGAAGGCGTCGTGCCGCTGCTGCGCCAGGCGAAATCCAACAACGTTCCGGTCGTGCTCGAAGGCAATCCGGTTAAGGGCATGACCACAATGGTCGCGATCTGCGACTACGACACCGGCTACACCGCCGGCGTCGAAGCCGGCAAATACGCCCAGGAAAAGCTCGAAGGCAAAGCCAAGGTGATGAATGTCGGCCTGCCGCTGCTGTCCGCCACCGTCCTGCGGTCGCAGGGTTTCATGGACGGCCTGAAGACCATCATCCCCGACGCGGTCATGGTCCACGACCTCGACGGCGGCGGCAATCCCGATCGCGCACTCGAAGTCTCTTCGGCGGCTCTTGCCAAGAACGCCGACATCAACATCATCTACGGCATCAACGATTCCTCCTCGCTCGGCGGCCTTCAGGCCTGGAAAGCGGCCGGCAAGCCGCAGGACGGCCTGCTGACTGTCGGCACCGGCGGCGAAGGCCTCGCCTTCATCAATGCGATGCAGAACGAGCCGTCCTACCGGATCGAGGCCGCGATGTTCCCGGAAAAGGAAGGCTACACCGCCATCGATGCAGCGGTTAAGCTCTTCAACGGCGAAGAGGTGCCGGAACACATCGTCAGCCCGACCGCGCCGATGAACGGTGACGACTGGAAGAAGTTCTACGACTACGATGGCACCATACGCAAAATCAAATGGGATGCCGTCAATGCGCTTCAGCCACCGGAAAAATGCATGAAAACGTCCGCCGATCTGAAGAAGTAAGGATTCCGGGTAGCCCTTCCCACACGGCGGGAAGGGCAGCGGATCGGATATGCCGACGGAAAAACAGGGCAACCGTCCTGTTTTGGCCCGCAGGTTTCCAAACGGCGACGGCACCGATACGGGCCCGGAAATGAAATGGACATGAGCGAGCTTACGCAATCCTCTGCGCCAAGGCGTTTCATCGGCGGCCAGCTGCTGGGCAGCAGCCAGCTGGTGCTCGGCGTGATCCTGGCCGTGCTCTGCATCGCCATGTCGATTGCGGCGCCGCAATTCTATTCCGAGGCCAACATCATCGCCATCCTGCGCCAATGCGCGCTGGTGCTGATCGTTGCCTCCGGCATGACGATGCTGATCATCACCGCGGAAGTCGACCTGTCGGTCGGTGCATCGCTGGCTTTTGTCGGCTGTATCGGCATGGCCGTGCTCAATTCAACACACAGCCTGACGCTCGGCCTGCTGGCGGCACTCGCCTTTTCAGGCGCGGTCGGTCTGTTCAACGGGCTGGTCGTCACCATGCTCAAGGTGAACTCGCTGATCGCCACCATCGGCACCATGATGATGCTGCAGGGCGGCGTCTATCTGTTCACCCGCGAGGCGGTGCAGAACCACCACCGACTTGCCGGCTTCACCGATCTCGGCGCCGGTTACATCGGCGCGATCCCGCTGCCCGTGGTCGTTGCCGCGGTGATTTTCGCGCTGGCCGCAGCAACGCTGCGCTTCACCACGCTCGGCCGTTATCTCTACGCTGTCGGCGCCAACGAGCGCGCGGTTCGTCTCTCCGGCGTGCGCTCGCAACGCTTAAAACTCTTCGCCTTCGTCGTCACCGGCCTCTGCGTCGGCATTGCCGGCATGATCCTGTCGTCGCTGATGAATGCCGGCCAGCCGACCGCCGGCCGCGGCTTCGAGCTGACGGTGATTGCCGCGGTCATCCTCGGCGGCACCAGCCTGCTTGGCGGCCGCGGCTCGCTGCTTGGCACGTTGCTTGGCGTGCTGGTGCTGAAGGTCATCGACAACGGCATCATCATCCTCGGCTGGAACCAGGATCTGCAGATGGTGGTGCCCGGCATCGTCATCATCCTGGCGACCTATCTCGACATCGTGCGGAACAGAGCCAATGTCGGTTGATTTCCTTCACCCCGCCGAAACCGTGGCTGTCGATAAAAGCGTGCCGGCGCTGGAGATGCGCGGCATCGGCAAGCGTTTTCCGGGCGTGATGGCGCTGGATAACGTCGACCTGACCCTGGAACCCGGCAAAATCCATGCCCTGATGGGCGAGAACGGCGCCGGCAAGTCGACGCTGATCAAGATAATGGCCGGGGTCTACGGCAAGGATGCCGGCACCATCCGCCTGCGCGGCCGCGAGGCCGACATCAAGTCGCCGCGCGACAGCCTGAAAGAGGGCATCAAGGTGGTGTTCCAGGAGATCGCGCTGATCGCCGAATTCAGCGTCGCCGAGAACATCTTCCTCGAAGGCTATCCGACCGGCAAAGGCGGCTCGATCGACTGGAAGAAGATCCGTGCCGATGCGGCCGCTCTGTTCAAGCGTATCGGCTTCAATGTCGACCCGGCGGCGCGCACGGGATCGCTGCCGGTCAGCCAGCAGCAGATGGTCGAGATCGCCCGCGCACTCGCCCATGAAGCACGTGTCGTGGTGATGGACGAGCCGACCTCCTCGCTGACGCCGAACGAGGTCTCGCTGCTGTTCACCGTCATTCGCCGGCTGGCCGCGCTCGGCATCGCCGTGCTCTATGTCAGCCACAAGCTCGACGAGGTCTTCGAGATCGCCGACACGGTGACCGTGCTGCGCGACGGCCGCCACGTCTCGACCAGGCCGATCGGCGAGCACACCAACGATACGCTGATCCAGGAAATGATCGGCCGGCGCATCGAAAACCTGTTCCCGCGCAAGCGCGGTGCACCAGGCAGCAAGGTCGCCCTTTCCGTGCAAGGACTTAGCACGGCGAAGAAGCTGAAGGACGTGTCGTTCGAAGCGCATGCCGGCGAAGTCCTCGGCTTCTTCGGCTTGATGGGAGCGGGCCGGACCGAGCTCGCCAAGGCGATTGTCGGCTTCGATCCGATCACCTCCGGCACGATTTCGGTCGATGGCAGCCCGCTGCTGCCGCACGACACGCACACCGGCGTCCGGCTCGGCATCGGCCTGCTCACCGAAGACCGCAAGAGCGAAGGGCTGATGGGCGAGCTGCCGGTCTACCAGAATGCCAGCCTCGCCTCGCTCCGTGCCTTCGCCAGGATGGGCTTCGTCGATAAGGCAAGCGAACGCAAAGCGGTGCAGGACTATGTCGACCGTTTCCGCATCAGGACGCCGAGCTTGTTCCAGCAGGTCAAGAACCTGTCGGGCGGCAATCAGCAGAAAGTGCTGATCTCGCGCTGGCTGATGCGCGGTCTCAAGGTGATCGTCGTCGACGAACCGACCCGCGGCATCGACGTCGGCGCCAAATCGGAGATTTTTGCGCTCATCGACCGGCTCGCCGGCGAGGGCCTGGCGGTCGTCATGATGACGTCCGAAATGCCCGAGCTGCTGGGGCTTGCCGACCGCATCGCGGTGATGTGCGAAGGCCGCCTCACCGCGATCATGTCCCGCGACGAGGCCACGCAGGAGAACATCCTCAATGCGGCGATCGGCTAAGACGATGACGCTTCGCAAAGGGACCAAGTGATGAGCCTGGCAAGCACCGACACGATGAAAGCTGGGCCGTCCATGCTGGCACGGCTCGTCGCACGGCAGGAAGTGGCATTGCTCCTCTGCCTCATCCTGGTGATCGCGTTCTTTTCCTTCACCGCCGAGAATTTCTTCTCTGTGCGCAACATCACCAATGTGCTCGGTCAGGCTTCGCTAGCACTGACAGCCGGCATAGGCTGCGCCATCGTCTTCATCTCCGGCGAGGTCGACATCTCGATCGGGTCGCTGCTGGCGACGATCGCGCTGCCGCTGATCATCATCATGAACGACACCAGCTCGCTTGTGCTCGGCATCAGCGGCGCGTTGCTGTTCGGGCTGATCATCGGCGTTGTGAATGGTTATCTGACGGCCTATGCCGGCATCAACTCGCTGATCGTGACCCTGGGCACGATGTTCATCATGCGCGGCGGTGTCTACTTCTACACCGGCCAGCGCGCCATCCCCGACGATGCAGCGCTCGACAGCTTCATCGCGCTGTCGGACGGTCGCCTGTTCAACGTCGTTCCCTATTCGGCTGTCATTGCCATCGTTCTGCTCGCCGTCTTCGCCTACGTGATGCAGCACCGGCCGTTCGGACGGCAGATCTATGCCGTCGGCGGCAATCCGGAAGTGGCACGGCTGGCAGGCTACGACGTGCGCCGTGTCAAGTTCATCTGCTTCATCATCAGCGCGCTGCTGGCAACGGTAGCCGGCATTATCCTGGCCGCCCGCGTCGGCTCGGCGCAGCATACAGCCGGGCTGAATTTCGAGTTCCAGGTCG
Organism: Mesorhizobium sp. M0136; assembly: GCF_040322515.1. NCBI lineage: Bacteria > Pseudomonadati > Pseudomonadota > Alphaproteobacteria > Hyphomicrobiales > Phyllobacteriaceae > Mesorhizobium > Mesorhizobium sp. M0136. The sequence continues at coordinate 151,736 of NZ_JAMYTP010000010.1, read as the reverse complement.
TCGCCGCCACCGTGCTCGGCGGGGTGAGCCTTGCCGGCGGCATCGGCAGCCTGACCGGCATGGCGCTCGGCGTGCTGATCCTGCAGTTCCTGTCCAACGGGCTGCGCGGGCTCGGCCTGCCGACCGAATGGCAATTGGTCATCACCGGCATGATCATCATAGCCGCCGTCGCTTTCGACGAAGCGAAGCGCCGGCGCGCCATTGGAGTCTGACATGGATCGTCTCAAAGGGAAAACCGCAATCGTCACCGGCGCCGCCGACGGCATCGGCCATGCGATCAGCGAGGCAATGGCGAGTGAGGGCGCGCACGTCTTCCTCGGCGACATCGATGATGAGAAGGGCGAAAAATTCGCAGCCGAGCTGCGCGCCGCCGGCCACCGCGCCGACTACATCCATTGCGACGTGGCGGAGGAGGCCGACATCGCCGCCCTGGTAGACGGCGCCGTCGGCAGGACCGGCCATCTCGACATTCTGGTCAACAATGCCGCCCTCGCCATCGGCGGCATGCCGGTCCATGAGATGACCGACGAGCAGTGGCACCGGCTGATCGCGGTCAACCTGACCAGCGTGTTCCGCGGCTGCAAATATGCGCTGCCGCATATGATCGCGCAGAAATCGGGCTCGATCATCAACATGGCCTCGGCGCAAGGGCATATCGGGCTCGACGGCTGGACCGCCTATGCCGGCGCCAAGGGCGCGGTGATGGCGATGACGCGTCAGATGGCGGTCGAGTTCGGCCCGCTCAACATCCGCGTCAACTCGATCTCGCCCGGAACCATCAACACGCCGATGAACGACAAACTGATCAAGGAGATCGGCGGCAATCTCGCCAAGGCCTGGGTGAAAATGCATCCGCTCGGTCGCATCGGCAAACCGTCCGAAGTGGCAGAAGCCGCCGTCTATCTCGCCTCCGACGCCGCCGGCTTCACCACCGGTACGGACCTGCGCGTCGACGGCGGCCTCACCGCGGCACCCCGCTACGTACCCGACCTGCTTTGACAACCAATGAGACAAAAATGAACAAGGCCCTCGAAGGCGTCCGCATCCTCGATTTCAGCCATCTGCTGCAGGGGCCGTTCGCCACGCAACTGCTCGGCGACATGGGCGCCGACGTCATCAAGATCGAGCGTTCAGGCGCCGGCGACATGTTCCGCGGCATGACCTTCTTCGCCAAATGGGTCGGCGGCTCCGAAAGCCCGAATTTCCTCGCTTGGAACCGCAACAAGCGCTCCATCGCGCTCAACCTGAAAAGCCGCAAGGTGCATGCCATCATCATGGACATGGCCAAGAAGGCGGACGTGGTGGTGCAGAATTTCCGCCCCGGCGTGCTCGCCAGGCTCGGCTATGGCTACGAGGATTTCAAGGCTGTCAACCCCGCCATCATCTATTGCTCTGGCTCCGGTTATGGCGAGGAAGGCCCCTATGTCGAGCGTCCCGGCCAGGACATGCTGATCCAGGGGCTGTCCGGGCTGATCTCCAACACCGGCCGCGGCGATCAGGCTCCTGTCCCGGCCGGTGCCGGCCTCGCCGACCAGATCGGCGCCATGAACATGGTCTACGGCATATTGTCGGCGCTCTACTATCGCGAGAAGACCGGCAAGGGCCAGAAGATCGAGGTCAATCTGCTGGCCGGGATGCTGGCGCACCTCAATCAGGAATATGTCGCCGTGCTCAATCTCGGCGAGGATTTCGTGCGTCCGAAATCAGGCATCGGCCACCCCGGCATGCAGGCGCCGTTCGGTATCTACGAAGCGAAGGACGGTGGCTATGTGTCGATCGCCATGAGCCCGTTCAAGACGCTGTATGAAGTGCTGGAGGCGCCGCAGCTTGCTGTCTACGATGATCTGAAGACGCTGTTCGACAAACGCGACGAGGTGTTCGACAAAGTCAACGCCGAAACCAGGAAGTTTGCCACGCAGGACCTGCTGGCGCGGCTGCTGGCAGTCGACATCTGGTGTGCCGAGGTGAAGGACATAAGGCGCGCAGCCGAGGACCCGCAGGTCAAGCACTTGGGCATGATCACCAGCTACGATCATCCGCGCGGCGGTAAGGTCAGGGTGGTCGCACCGGCGGTCAAGATGAGCGAGACGCCGCCCACCATAGAGCGGCCGGCGCCGCTGGTCGGCCAGCATAGCCGCGAGATACTGGCCGAGTTCGGCCTCTCCAGCGGCGAGATTGCAGCGCTTGAGGCGTCCGGCGACATGACCGTGGATGCTGTCTGACGATGAGCGTTTACCAGACACTCAGCTTGGAAATATCCGGGCGCGTCGCAGTCGTCACCTTCCGGCGCGCCGATCAGCTCAACGCCATGAACCGGCTGATGCAAAGCGAGATCACCGATGTTTTCGAGGTGCTGTCGCGGGATGACGGGGTCGGCGCGATCGTGGTGACCGGCGAGGGGCGCGGCTTCATGGCCGGCGCCGACATCAAGGAATACGCCGCCCAGACAGCTGCCGAGTTCGATGCCTTCCAGGCTGCCGGCACCCGCATGTATGCGGCGGTCGAGAACAACCGCAAGCCGGTCATCGCCGCGGTCAACGGTTTTGCGCTCGGCGGCGGCATGGAGCTGGTGCTGTGCTGCGACATCGTCATCGCCAACCAGTTCGCGAAGCTCGGCCTGCCCGAGATCAAGCTCGGGCTGGTCCCCGGCGGCGGCGGCACGCAGCGCAGCGTCCAAAAGCTCGGCCGCAACCGCGCCAGTCTGCTGCTGATGACCGGCGCCATCGTGCCGGCTTCCGAGTTCGTAGGCGCCGGGCTGGTCAACGAGATTGTCGACGCCGAACGGCTGATGCCGCGGGCGCTGGAACTCGCCGGCATGATAGCCGCCGAACCGGCTGCCGCGATCGAGGCATTGAAGGCGCTTACAGCGCACGCCGTGTCGGGCGACTTGGCGAGAGGCCTTGCCATGGAGCGCGACGTACTGGGCCGGCTTTATCGTAGCGAGACCGGCCAGCAGCGGGTGAAGGCGTTTGCCGAAAAAAGTGCCGCGCGGGCGAAGGCTGGGCAATGACATCCCTGGTCAAGCCGAACCGGCCGCGCTTCACCGATGTCGAGAGCCTGGCCGCGATGGTCGGCGGCGGCGATGTCTTCGGCGTCGGCGGGCATCATTTTGCCCGGTTGCCGATCGCCCTGCTGCGCGCCATCGCCCGCTCGGGCGTCGAGGGCCTACGCTATGTCTGCTGGGCCGGCGGCCTGCCGCTCGAACTGCTCCTCGAAGCGGATGCCGTGGCGGAGATCGACATCTGCTTTTCCAGCCTCGACATTTTTGGCTTGCCGCCGCGCTTCCGCGCGGCCGCCGAGACAAATGTCGTGCCGGTCCGCGACTGGACGGCGCTGGCCATGATCCAGGCGCTGCGGGCGGCGCAGCAGAACCTGCCGTCGATGCTGTTTCAGCTTCCCGAGGGCTCGGACATGCTGGCGCGCGTGCCGGGCGCGATCGCCGTGCCAGATCCCATTGCCAGAACCGAGATCGGATTCATCCCCGCCTTGCGGCTCGACACGTTCGTCGTCCATGCCCAGCGCGCCGACGAGAGCGGCAATGTCCAGATCATCGGGCCGCGGGCGCTGGATTTCGCCATGGCCGGCGCGGCGCGCCAGGTGCTGGTCACGGTTGAGGAAATTGTCCCGGTCGGGGCGCTGCGGCATGACGGCCGGCAAAGCATTTTGACCCGCAATCAGGTGTCGGCCATAGCGCTGGCGCCGGGCGGCGCCTATCCCGCTTCCTGCCTGCCATTCTATGTGACGGATTATCAAGCGTTGGCGGGGACGTTCGCGGCCAAGGAAACACCTTTGTCGGACAGCCTGAGCATGCCTTCGGAAGGCGTGCCGGAGCGGGTTCAAGACGCTGCAAAAGTCCGGGCTGAGACAGTCCTCGCCATGCCCGGGCTCGTGCACGGTGAAAAGCAGGCGTCCATCGACGAGATCATCGCCGCTCGCATCGCCGCCGAACTCGACAATGACAGCTTTGCCAGTGCCGGCGCGGTGTCGCCGCTGGCCAATGTCGCCTATCGGCTGGCCAAAGCGGCGCACGCGCCGGACATGATCATCGCCACCATGAGTTGCGGCCATCTCGACATCGCGCCGAGCCCGATGATCCTGTCGCTGATCGAAAGCCTCGATTGCGAAACGGCGGTGGCGCATGCCGGCGGCGACGACACCTATTCGACCTACTATCAGGCCGGCGCGGTTACGCATGAGATCGTCGGTGCCGCGCAGGTCGATCGACGCGGCCGCGTCAACACCATAGCCTTGCGCAAACGCGATGGCAGCGCCATCCGGCTGCCCGGGCAAGGCGGCATGGCCGATGTCGCCAACATGCACCGCGATTATCTGCTCTACGTCCCCCGCCATTCGGTGCAGTCGCTGGTCGAGAGGGTCGAGATCGCCAGTTCGGCGCGCGGACTGTTGACGCAGGCCGAACGCGAGCCGATGGGCTACCGGACCGGCGCGGCATTGCTGTTCACCGACCTTTGCGTGTTTCGGCTCGACCGGGAGAGCCGGCAATTGGTAGTCGTCGAGACGATGCCGGGCGTGACCCGCCGGCAGATCCAAGATGCCACCGGCTTTGCTCTGGTATTCGCTGCCGATTGCCGCGACGTTCCGCTGCCCGCGAACGAAACGCTCGATGTCCTGCGAAACCGGATCGACCCGCTCGGCCTGCGGCGACTGGAATTCGTCAGCGCCAAGGAGCGCGGCGCGCTGATCGCCGAGATCCTCGCCGCCGACCGCATCATGGTCGAGCGCTGCATCGCCGCGCAGCAATCGCATACCGAAACAGGCTGAAGAGGGGGCGGCGCATGGCAAAGCCGTTGCTCGAAATGTCGGCCGCGAAGGTCTTCTTCGACGGCATCTTCACCAGCCCGCGCGTCGCGCATGCTGAAGGCGTGGCCATCCATCGCGACGGCTCGATCTGGTGCGGCACCGAAACCGGCGACCTGTTGCGGCTGGCCGCCGATGGCAGCTCGGTCGAACGCATGGGCGGCACGGAGGGCTTTCTGCTTGGCATCGCTTTCGATAGCGCAGGCAACTGCTTTGCTTGCGATCTCAGACATGCGGCGGTCTTTCGCTGGGATGCCGCGGTGGCCGAGATGCAACGCTTCGCTTCGGCCGGCATCCGCGTGCCGAATTATCCGATCGTCGACGAGGCGCGCGGCTGGCTCTATGTCTCCGATAGCCTCGGCGAAGACAACCGTTCCGGTATCTTCCGCTATGATCTGAAGACCGGCGAAGGCGGCCTGTGGTGCCGCGAGGCCATGGCCTTCGCCAACGGCATGGCGTTGGCGCCGGATGGCAATGGGCTTTACGTCGTGGAAAGCCACGCGGCCTGCGTCAGCTATGTGCCGATCCGTGCCGACGGCACGGCAGGACCTCGCCAGCTCGTCGTGGACGGCGTGAACAACGTCCCCGATGGCGTCGCCGTGGCGCCGGACGGTTCGCTGTTCATCTCGTGCTACGAGCCGAGCCGCATCTATCGCTGGCGACAAGATAGCGGGCTCGAGGTGCTGATCGAGGATCCGGCGGCAACCACGCTCGCCCATCCCACCAACATCGCCTTCAAGGGCGATAAGCTCTACACCGCAAATCTCGGCCGCTGGCACATTACCGAGATCGACCTGACGGCGATTTCCTAGATCAGGCGGGCGGCGCTCACCAGGGCTATTGCAGGCGACCGTGACTGGTGCGGATGCGCAGCACCTGCACCCGCGACGGCAGCTCGATCAGGAACTCTTCGTCCCGCTCCAGATGATGGATTTTTGTCGGATCGCCACCGGTGAATGCCGCCATCGCCTCGACATTTTCCCAATAGGAGATCGTCACGAATTCCGAATGGGTGGGCGTGTCCTCGCGAAAGGTCTGCACGCCCAGGGCCTTCTCGATCAGCGGCTTGATGCCGACTTCGTAATTGTAACTCTCGTAGGCATCCGCCTTTTCAGGCATTGTTCTGCCGCGCCAGATACGGGCGATGGTCGGAGTTTTCTCCGTAATTTTCTCTGTCATGGCCAACGAATCCCTGCTGGTCTGATTGGTCCGCCGGCGTTCGAATGCCAGCCAAGGAACGGATCTCCCCGGCTGACAGCCTGGTATCCCGTTGCCAGCGGCGGTTTTCATCTTCCCGGCCGACGTAGGTGGCGCTGCCCAGACAGGGCTTCCTCGCCGACCGCTAGGGACTTACTCCTGATCCTCCGCGCCGCCTCCGTGAAAGAAGGACCGGATTTCCTGCATGTCGACGCTGCCGTCACCGTCCTCATCGACGGCGTTGAATATCCGCCCGACGAAATCCTGGACTTCGCTCTGGGAAAGCGCGCCATCGCCGTCGGCATCTACTATGGCGAACATCATTCGCATCCTCGCGCCGTGCATCCCGCGTCCCATGCCACCGCGGCCTCCCGTCTCCCAATCTCGGTCAGGCGGGCCCATCCTGTAGTCGTGATGCCAGCGGTCGCGACCGCGCCGTTCCGCCCGGGGCGCGCGATCCTCTTGCATTCTCTCCTCCAGCATCTCGGTCATCATCTGGCGCATCATATCGCGCATGGCATCCTGGCTCTGCCCGCTCATTCCGGGCGCCGGAGCTGCGGGCGCGGGCGGGCTCGTCTGGCCGAATGCCGGCGCGGCCAACATGGCCAGCACCGCGGCAACTACAGTGGTTTTGCTTGCGAGCGTCATCGTAATCTCCATCGGTATGAATTGGTGGCTGCTGCATCCAAGCCAAACCGGCTGCTCGCCTCATGGTTCCTGGTCAGTCGGCTCAACGGCGCAAAAGTCCGCCTGGTCGCGGCAACGAAAGCCGCTTGCCCACGTTGCCGTTGATGCGAAGCTCCACCAGGAGGAAGAAATGGCCGACGACAAGAGCAAGCGAGATTTCCGCGACCGCGATCGCGTTTCGGCGGAAGACGACCGTGAAGTCGAGTATTTTGCCCAGCAGAACGGCATCACCGCCGACCAGGTCCGCCAGCTGATCAAGAGCTTCGGCAATGATCGCGGCCGCCTGGTCGAAGCCGCGAAGGCGTTGCGGGGGATTTCACCTGCCGGAGCCGACGAGGTGACCAGGGAAGCCCGCCAGCAGGCAACACCCATGCATCTCGGTAAACCCGACGAGTGATGCCAGGCAGCTGCTCTGCCGCTGCCGCAGGCGTCAGAATTTGCGGCTCAGATAATCCGAGCCGCGCAGCCCGAACCGCCACTCGGCATCGACAGCCTTGGAAATGCCGATCCGGCGGCCTGTAAGAATGGCGCTGGCGTCGCCCGGCTGCCTGAATTCGAATGGCGGCGCGTCCAGTGGCAGCCCGTCATGGGATTTGTCGATTGCCAGCGCCTGGCAAAGGCGACCCGGTCCCGAGCAAAGCAGCCGGGGGTCGTCAATGCCGCGATTGGCCCGCATCACCTCCAGCCCGGATTGCGGTTCGATTGCGCGGATGAGCACGGCGCTGCCGGGCAGGCACACGGCATTGAGACACCAGTGCAGGCCATAGGAGCGATAGACATAGGCGCTGCCCGGGGTGCCGAACATTGCGCCATTGCGCACCGTCCTGCCACCGAAAGCATGCGAAGCCGGGTCATCGGGGCGATAGGCCTCGGTCTCGACGATGATGCCGCCAACGCCGTGCAAAAGCAGCGCCGCGCCAATCATGTCGCGCGCCACGGTGGTGGCGTCTCGGGCAAAGAATTCGTGGTTCGTGGTCACGTGCACCGGACTGATCGCGCCTCAACCTGGCGCGTCAGCAAATTCTCGGACCGGAAGCAAAATGTCCAGCCATTGCGTTGTATTCAGCGCAGCATGGCTGCGCCGATGAAAACCGCAGCGGCGAGCACGACGATGGCGGCAATCACCATGACTGGCCCATATCTGCTCGGTTGGACGTCGGGCGCATCGTTCAGCGGGCGCATCGCATTGGCATAGCTCGCCTGGTTGGTGAACTCCTTTTCATGAGGCGCAGACCGATCGTTTGCCGGAACGCTGCCGGCCGATTCCGCGTCCGTCTCCATGGGAGCCGCGGCTGGGTCGATTCCCGGTGTCTTATCCCCTCCGCGTCCGGCGTCGATATCGCCCCGCGCTTGAGCCGGGCTTCGCCCAACAGGTGCTGCGTCGGTCATCGTCGAGGTCCTTTCAGAGCATCGGCCTCAAGCATTCTAACCTGCGTCTCATTCCAAAGTTCCCCCGTTTCAAAGTTCCCCCTCTTAAAGTTCTCCCTTCTTAAAGTTCCAACAAGCGGAAGCCACCTGGGCCTGCTTACAGGAACAACCGGCGATCGAGCGGGTTGAGCAAGCATTGGAGAGAGCAAGATGGACTTGGTGCGCCACGCGCCTACATGCGCGGCAGTTCGACAACGGCCCCCAGCGAGCGCGCATGATCTACTTCACCGCCGACACGCATTTCAGCGACCCGCGCATTTTGCGCATTGATCGCCGCCCGTTCGGCTCGCTGGCGGAGCATGATCGGGCGCTCATTGCGTTCTGGAACGAGACTGTCGGCCCGGACGACGAGGTCTGGCACCTCGGCGATTTTGCCAAGGGCTCGGCGTCCTTCGTGTCGTCGCTGCTGGCGTCTCTTCATGGCAGCAAGCACTTGATCATCGGCAACAACGATGCTGCGGCCACCATTGACGCGACGGGTTGGGCGAGCACGCAACACTACAGGGAGCTGAGCCTCGACGGCAGCCTGCTGATCCTTTGCCACTATCCTTTTCGCACCTGGAACCAGATCGGCCGGAAATCAATCGACCTGCATGGCCATTCGCACGGCCGGCTCACCCCGGTCACGCGCCAGTATGACGTCGGTGTCGACAGCTGGGATTTTCGTCCGGTCACGCTTCCCACCATCCTCACCAGCCGCGGCCGCCGGCCGGCGCGGGCAAAACCCGGCTGAAGGCGGCTGGCCGCAACCGGAACCTCTGCGGAGCTGAGGCGTTCGAAAAATTGCAAGGCGTAAAGGCAACGGCAATGGCTCAGAAGATCACGACAGGCGCGAACGACCGGCCGCGCAATGAAACCATCGGCCAATCCGGCGTAGGCCTGCCGGACGATAGCAGCAGGCCGCTCGAGGTCGACGAAGGCTGGGTCGCCCGGTTGAGAAACAAGCTGCAGGGCAAGCCCCGGCAAGCCGCTCAAACCAACATGGACGAGGTTCCGGCAGGCGTCCCCGGCGCTGGCGAGAACATTTGCCGCCGCTGTGCAGGGTCAGGCATGATCGACGGCCGAACCTGCCCCGAATGCGGCGGAACCGGCAAGGTGACGACGCCGATAGGCTGATGCTAGAGCAATTCCAGGAAAAGTGCGAAACGGTTTTCCGTCCGGAATTGCGTCAAAAAAGATAGACCGGTTCTGCGTTTCCGTAAAACGATGAACCGTCTAGCGCCGGTCAGATCGCCGGCACCCACTTCCAGAACACGCCTTCCTTGCGGTCGGGGTAGTGCTTGAAGTCGCATTCGAAGCGCCAACCGTAATTCTTGGCGGCGGCAAGCGCCTCCTTGCTGACCGGGTTCATGCCCGTTCCCGGCGCAAACCAGTCCTCCAGCAGGTCGTCAGGTATGTAGGCGCCGATCCTCAACGGCAACTTTTCGAGAACGACATCCATTTCGGGCGGTGCGGGCACGGGGCGCTCCCTTCGGGGTCTGTTGACGAAGAAGTCACTTGAGGCCGATTGAGTTCCAGACTTGCAAACGCCTTCATTTTTTGCCCCTCTCAACAGGCCAACCCGATATGAATGCGCGGTGCATTTGAGATTGCAAAGCCAGCGTTGGGCTGATGTATTCCACCGATTCGATAGGGGGGCATGATGGCAGCTGGCAAAGTTACACAAGCAGAAATCAACAAGGCGGCGTGGGCTGCCTGCGACACCTTCAGGGGCACGGTCGACGCGTCGGTCTACAAGGACTACGTGCTGACCATGTTGTTCCTGAAATACATCTCCGATGTGTGGAAGGATCACTACGAGACCTACCGCAAGGAGCACGGCGACCATCCCGACCTGATCGAGGCCCTGATGAAGAACGAGCAGTTCGTGCTGCCGAAAGGCGCGAGCTTCTATGATCTCCACCGCGACCGACATAAGGCCGGCAATGGCGAGCGCATCGACACCGCGCTCCAAGCGATCGAAGAGGCGAACGGCAACAAGCTCCGCGACGTTTTCCAGGACATCTCCTTCAACGCCAACAAGCTGGGCGACGAAGAGCAGAAGAACGATATCTTGCGGATGCTGCTGGAGGACTTCGCCAAGGACAGCCTGGACCTAAGGCCAAGCCGGGTCGGCAGCCTCGATATCATCGGCGGCGCTTACGAATATCTCATCTCCCGCTTCGCAGCATCGGCCGGCAAGAAGGCGGGCGAGTTCTATACCCCGGCCGAAGTCTCCACCTTGATGGCGCGGCTGGTTGAGCCCCAGGAAGGCGACGACATCTGCGATCCGACATGCGGCTCTGGCTCGCTCTTGATGAAATGCGGCCGGGAAATCGCGCTGCATACCGGTTCCAGGAAATACGCGCTCTATGGTCAGGAGGCGATCGGCTCGACATGGGCGCTGGCCAAGATGAACATGTTCCTGCATGGCGAGACCAACCACCAGATCGAATGGGGCGACACCATCGGCAACCCAAAGCTGCGCACGGCGGACGACCAGTTGCGCCATTTCGACGTAGTCGTCGCCAACCCGCCCTTCAGCCTCGACAAATGGGGTGCCGAAAAGGCCGCCACCGATCGCTTCGGCCGCTTTCGTCGGGGCCTGCCGCCGAAGACCAAGGGCGACTATGCCTTCATCCTGCATATGATCGAGACCATGAAGCCGCGCACCGGCCGCATGGCCGTTGTGGTGCCCCATGGCGTTCTCTTCAGAGGCTCAAGCGAGGGCGAAATTCGCCGCAAGTTGATCGAGGAGAACCTTCTAGATACGGTCATCGGGCTGCCCGAAAAACTATTCTTCGGCACCGGCATTCCAGCCGCTATCCTGATCTTCCGCAAGAAAAAGCCCGACGACACGGTGCTCTTCATCGACGCCAGCCGCGACTACGAGGAAGGCACCAACCAGAATCGGCTGGGCGAGGAGCAGCTACTGAAGATATTCGCTGCCTTCGATGACCGCGTCTCCATCGACAAATATGCCTATCTGGCGACAACCAAGGAGATCGCAGGCAACGACTTCAACCTCAACATTACGCGCTATGTCGACACCTTCGAGGCGGAGGAGGAGATCGACCTCACGGCGGTGAGAACTGAGCGGCTGAAGCTGAGCGCGGAGATCGCCGAGCTTGAGGCCAAGATGGAGAGATACCTACTGGAGATCGGGTTAGCGTGAACTTCGTATCCAAAGCGACGGCCTTTCCCGCAACGGTTCAGCCGGGCCATCCTTCCATAAGGAGAACCCCTGAGGGCTGGGCTCGTATTCCTATGGGACGGCTCCTGAAGGAAGTTCGCCGGCCGGTTCGGATGGTGGACGAACAGGTCTATGATCTTGTGACGGTAAAGCGAGCGCGAGGCGGCATCGTTCGACGGGAGCATCTTACGGGCAAAGAGATATCGGTCAAATCTCAGTTCCGGATTGAGCGAGGAGACTTCCTCATATCAAAGCGTCAGATCGTGCATGGCGCCTGCGCCCTAGTCCCAAGCCAATTCGCGGGCTCAATAGTTTCCAATGAATATGCTGTGCTGCAACCCGACGACAATCTCGACAACCAATTTCTGGCCTACCTGTCGCACACACCGTACTTCCAGCAGACCTGCTTCCATTCGAGCATTGGTGTTCATATCGAAAAAATGATCTTCAAACTGGATCGCTGGTTTCGATGGGAATTCAACATTCCCCCGCTCGCTGAACAGAAACGGATTGCTGAAATCCTCTCGACCTGGGATGCGGCCATCGAGACTACCGAAAGGCTGCTAGCCAATGCAGAGGCCCAGAAGCGAGCTCTCATGCAGCAATTGCTCAAGGGCAAGCGACGGCTAAATGGTTACGTCAGCAATGACTGGCGGGAATCTCTGCTGGTCGATGCGTTTGACTTCGTAAACGGCAGAGCATTTAAGCCGTCGGACTGGGGTGTGTCGGGCTTGCCAATTGTCCGCATCCAGAATCTCACCAAGAGTACCGATACGCTGAACCGGTTTTCGGGCCACGTGGAGGATAAACACCTCGTGCGTTACGGAGACTTCTTGTTATCTTGGTCTGCCACTTTGGAAACATTCATTTGGAAGGATGAAGATGCGGTCCTAAATCAACACATTTTCAAAGTAGTCCCGCGAACAGATATCGACCGCAATTTCGGTTTTTACCTCATCAGTTTCGAAATCGATAACCTGAGATCGAAGGTGCATGGGACAGGCATGAAACATATAACTAAGAAGTCTCTATCTAAGATTTCTGCGCGGTTGCCGCCCTATCGTGAGCAGGTTGAGATATCTGACGTACTAAATATTGCCGCCAATATTGAAGAAGACTATCGCCTGGAACTCGCGAAATTGATATGTGAGAAAAAAGGTCTTACGCAGCAACTGCTTACTGGCAAGCGGCGAGTAACAATGTGAACGCCCCCGAGCGCCCACGGACTGACGAGGAAACCCAGGCTAAGGTTCCGGCACTCGCTTTGATGATGAAGCTCGGTTGGTCCTATTTGTCACCGGCCGACTGCTTGAAGCTGCGCGGCGGAGAACGGGCAGTGTTGCTCGATACGGTGCTGTGCGGCCATCTCTCAGCCTGGCGCTTCGTCTATCGCGGCGCAAGCCATGCGCTCTCCCTCAGCGGCATCGCACAGGTCTTGAAGGCGCTCAATGACACTGGCCTCAATGAGGGGCTGACGCCGGCCAACGAGCGGGTCTGGAAGCATCTCGCTCTTGGCGTCACCGTCTCCGAGTTCATGCCGGACGGGTACAAGCATTCCGTCACCGTGCCGCTGGTCGACTTCGCGAACCCCGCAACAAATCGCCTCCACGTCACCGAGGAGCTTTCTGTCGAACGAGAGGGCGGGCATGGCCGCTTCCGGCCCGACATCGTGCTCTATGTCAACGGCATCCCGCTGGCTATCATTGAGGCCAAGCGCCCGACAGGAAGCCATGCCGAAAAACTGATGCTGGCCGAAGGGGTCTCGCAGCACCTCCGCAACCAAAAGCCTGACGGCATCCCCGCGCTCTATGCGTATGCCCAGCTCCTCCTCTCCATCTCCGGGCAGGATGGCAAATACGCCACCACCGAGACCCCGGCAAAGTTCTGGTCGCTATGGCGCGAGGAGGAGTTTCCTGTCGCTGACATCGACTCAATGGTGAACGCGAGGCTGACGGCCCAGCAACATTCCGCCCTCTTCGCCGAGCGCCCGGCCCATGTCCGCGCCTTCTTCGATGGCCTCTGGTCGAATCCAGTCGCCGCGACCGGACAGGATCGGCTCGTCACCTCCCTTTTGCGGCCCGATCGTCTCCTTGAGTTTGTTCGCTACTTCCTCCTCTTTGATAGCAAGCTGGGCAAGATCGCCGCCCGCTACCCACAGGTGTTCGGCATCAAGTCGATGCTGGCGCGGATGGAAAAGCGCAACCGCGACGGCGGGCGCGAGGGCGGCGTCATCTGGCATACGACCGGCTCGGGCAAGTCCTTCACCATGGTCTTTCTGCTCAAGGCGCTGCTGATCCACGACGCGCTGGCCCGCTGCCGCATTATCGTCATCACCGACCGGGTCGACCTGGAGCGCCAGCTGTCGAGCACCTTCATGGCGGGCGGCGCTTTCGGCTCTGCGGTGGCGACGAAGAAGGACGGCGAGAACGCCAAGGCCTCATCAGGTCGCGACCTGGCGCGGCGCATCGGCTCCGGCACGGAGCGCATAATGTTTACGCTGCTTCAAAAGTTCAACTCGGCGACACGCTTCAAGGAATGCCACAACGCGTCCGAAGACCTCATCGTGCTGGTCGACGAGGGGCACCGCAGCCATGGCGGTGAGAACCATGAGCGGATGCGCACGGCCCTGCCTAACGCCGCATTCATCGCTTTCACCGGGACGCCGCTACTGAAGGACGACAAGACGCAGAACAAGTTCGGGCCGATCCTCCACGCCTATACCATGCAGCGGGCGGTGGAGGACGGGACCGTAACGCCGCTTCTTTACGAGGAGCGCCGGCCGGTGGTCGACGTGAACGCCGAGGCGATCGACAAATGGTTCGACAAGACAACGGGGCTCTCCGAGAAGCAGCAATCCGACCTGAAGAAGAAGTTCGCCACCCGAGGCAGCGTCTATCGCGCCGGCAATCGCATCGACCTTATCGCCTGGGACATCGCCACGCACTTCTCTCAGAATTTCAAGGAGCTTGGCACCGGCCTGAAGGCGCAACTCGCGACCGACAGCAAGCTCTCCGCAATCCGCTACAAGCAGGCGCTCGACGCCACGGGTCTTGTTACCAGCGCAGTCATTATCTCGCCGCCCGACACGCGCGAAGGACATGAGGACACCGACGAGGCAAAGACCCCGGAAGTCCAGAAATGGTGGGCGGCCAATGTCGGCAACGATGCGGAAGGATACGAGCGGCGAGTCATCGAGGATTTCGCCACGCCCGGCAGGCCCGACATCCTCATCGTCGTCGACAAGCTGCTGACCGGCTTCGACGAGCCGCGCAATGCGGTGCTATACATCGACAAATATCTCAAGGAACACAATCTGCTCCAGGCCATCGCGCGGGTGAACCGGCTGCATGAAGCCAAGCAGTTCGGCTTCCTGATCGACTATCGCGGCATCCTGACAGAACTCGACACGTCGCTGAAGGACTACCAGGACCTCGCCGAGCGCACCCAGGGCGGCTACGACATCGAGGACATCGAAGGCACCTTCGCCAGCGTTGCGACCGAGTACAAGCGCCTGCCTGGCCTCCATGCCTCGCTGTGGGCAATTTTCGGCAGCGTCAAGAACAAGGGCGACCGCGAGCAGTTCCGCCTTGTGTTGACCCCGGATTCGGTTCTTGGCGAAGACGGCACAAGCCACGATCGCAATCAGAAAGTGCGCGAGGATTTCTACGCCGCGCTGACCGAGTTCGGCATGTGCCTGAAACTGGCGCTTTCATCCCGCGCCTTCTTCGAGGACGGCTCCTTCAGCGAGGCGACGATCGCCGGCTATAAAAAGGATCTGAAGTTCTTCACCGAGTTGCGTATCCAGGCCAAGCAGGACGCCATGGAGACGGTCGACTTTTCGGCCTATGAGGAGCAGATACGCAAGCTGGTCGACAAGCAGGTCGTCGGCGTCGAGATCAGGGAGTCGGAAGGAGTTATCGACCTTACTGGCTTCACGGACCACAAGCAGGCCGGCTATGATGCGTCAGGGTGGAGCGACGACAAGGTCCGCGCCGAGACCGATGTCATCAAGACACGACTGACCAAGACCATCGAACAGACGCTCGCCGATGATCCTTATGCACAGGCGGTATTTTCTGACCTGTTACGGCAGGCGATCAAGGAGGCAGAATCCCTTTTCGATCACCCGCACAAACAATACATCCTGTTCAAGGACCTTGAGGAGAAGGCGCGGATGCGGGCCAACCCTCATGTCCCCGACCGCTTCCCGGACAATCCGCATGCGCAGGCCTATTTCGGTTTGTTCCCGATTGTCCTAGGCGAGGTCGCCGCGCGGGATCGGGGTGAGGACTGGCTTGTCGCCGAGGCCTTTCACATTGACGGGATCGTGAGCAATGCGGTAGCGACGTTCTCGATCAATCCGGCCAACATCGAGGCCGACATCAGGACTAGGCTCCTGCCGCGCTATTTCAAGGCGCTGGGAGGGCTGGACAAAGCCGGGGCGCTGGTAGACCGGATCGTGGAGATCGTTCGCCTGGGGGCGTCCCGTGGCACTCTCTGAGCGCAACCTGTCGACGCTGCGCTATGGCGACCAAAACATCGCCTATGCCGTGCGGATCGACCCAGCCCGGCGCGAGCGCATTGCCATCCATGTCCATCCGGATGGAGCCGTCGAGGTCGAGGCCCCCGAGGACGCCAGCGAGGAGGC
Organism: Mesorhizobium sp. M0136; assembly: GCF_040322515.1. Lineage (NCBI taxonomy): Bacteria > Pseudomonadati > Pseudomonadota > Alphaproteobacteria > Hyphomicrobiales > Phyllobacteriaceae > Mesorhizobium > Mesorhizobium sp. M0136. The sequence continues at coordinate 135,786 of NZ_JAMYTP010000010.1, read as the reverse complement.
CATCCGCAAGGCCGTGATGAAACGCGCCCGCTGGGTTCTCCGGCACGTCAACGATGCGCGAAAGCGCTTCGAACATGTCCTGCCACGGCAATATGTCAGCGGCGAGCAGGCGCTCTATCTCGGCCGCCGCCATGTCCTGAAGGTGATCCAGGTGCCCAAGGCAGAGCGGTCCATCAAGCTGAAGCGTGGCCTCCTCATCGTCGCGACGGAGAACACCGACAAAGCGGCGCTCCGGGCTCGCTTGCGGGCCTGGTATCGCGTCAAGGCGCGGGACTACTTCGCCGGCCGCATCGAGGCAATTTCCAAGGCGCTGCCCTGGGTCCAGGAGCCGCCGCCTTTCCGGCTGCTCGACATGAAGCGGCAATGGGGAAGCTGCGCGACCGGCGGTTCGGTCACCCTCAATCCGTTCCTGGTCAAGGCTCCGCGCGAGGCGGTCGACTACGTGATCACCCACGAGCTTTGCCATCTAAGGGAACACAATCACAGCCCCGAGTTCTTCCGCCTTCTCACGCGCTCCATGCCAGGCTGGGAGGCGATCAAGTCCCGCCTGGACCACAGTGCCGAGATTGTCTTGAACGACTGAGAGGACCGTCAGAGTGGCTACTGAGTAGAAACCGTAACCTATGTGTCCGGAACCGGCCGTGGCATTTTGGCGCACCCGACAGGATTCGAACCTGTGACCTCTGCCTTCGGAGGGCAGCGCTCTATCCAGCTGAGCTACGGGTGCTTTCAGGATCGGCGATCCGGAAAACGAACCAGCCGGTAAACCGGCCAGCTCCGGCTTCTTAGCGGAAGCCGGGCCGGGCTTCAACGGGCAATCGCGGACGGGCTCAAACTGCCGTAGCAGCCCATGGGATAGATACCTGTCCCGTCCGGTGGCCGCGGCTGCTCATGCGGTCACGGTAAGCACCGCCTTGCCGCTGATGCTGCGCTGCCGCAGCGCGTCGAGGGCCTGGCCGACGTCCCGCCACGGCACGGTCAGCACGACGCGCGTTTCGAGCCGGCCGGCCGCGATCAGCGCGAGCAGCGAGGCGATGTCGGCGCCGACCTCCGGACCGGACGTGTAGTAGGCGAAGGTCTGCAGCCGCGCGCCCTCGTGACCAGGCACGAATTGGCGGAAGCCGATGGGCGTGAGTTCGCCGCTGCTCGAGCCGAACATGACGACGGTCCCGCCAGGCGCCACCCGTTCGATCGCGTGGGCGAGGCTATCGCCGCCGACCGATTCGGTAATCAGCGAGAACAGTCCTTCGGCCAGCTCGATCGTTTCGACGACCCGCTCGGCTCCCAGGTTGCGGAGATCCGCGGCATGCCGGGAGGCGGCGACCGCCGTCACCGACGCGCCCTGCCAAGCAGTCTCGCACGTCTCGTGGTCAAGGAGACAGGGCTGACCTTCGGGCGCTGGCGCCAGCAATTGCACTTGATCGTCGCGATGCGCGAGCTGGCCTCCGGCGCCAGCGTGCAGCAGGTTTCGGCCGATCTCGGCTATGAATCGGTCACCGCCTTCATCACCATGTTCAAGAAAGCGCTTGGCAAGCCACCGGCAAAGTATCTCAGCAGTGTCGCGCAAAACGGCGGTTCTGCGTTTGTCGCCTGATGAGCCCCCGATCCGCCGCCCACCCGGACGTCAACCCTCACTGCTGCTCGGCATACAGCAGCCGCGTCGTCGCATTCGCCGTCGCCGTCGACAGGCTGCGCTGGATCAGCGCCTCGACGTGGTCGTTGCGCTGGCGCGCGCTGTCGGCGCCCATCACCACGATGATCAGCCTGTGCCCGTCCGCATTATAGGAGGTGACGATGTTGAAGCCCGAAGCCCTGATATAGCCGGTCTTGATGCCGTCGACGCCGCGCACCCGGCCGAGCATGTCGTTGTGGCCGCGCACCAGCCTGCCGCGGAACATGAAGTCGCTGTCGGAGAAATAGTGGAAATGCTGCGGGAAGCGCGTGTGCAGCGCCATGCCGAGCACCGCCATGTCACGCGCCGTCGTGTGCTGGTCGCCATCCGGCAGGCCCGAGGCGTTGCGGAAGACGGTGCTGCTCATGCCGATCTGGCGCGCCTTGGCGGTCATCATGCCGGCGAACGCCTCTTCGCTGCCGCCGAGATATTCGGCAACGGCGACCGCCACGTCATTGGCCGATTTGACGACGATGGCGCGGATCGCCGAATCGACGTCGATCGTCTCGCCGCGCCTGAACCGCAGCTTGGTCGGCGGCTGCCGCGCGGCGTTGTCCGATACCGGAATTTGCGTCTCCTTGCTGATCCTCCCCGACTCCAGCGCCTCGAACAGCAGGTAGAGCGTCATCATCTTGGTCAGTGACGCCGGATAGCGTGGCGCCGTGGAATTGACCTCGAACAGCGTCTTGCCTGTGCCGGCGTCGATGACCATCGCGGCATATTTCTGCGGCGGCGCCGGCACGGCCAGCACGCTGTCGGGCGGCGTCACCGTCGTGCAGCCGGCGGCAAACAGCAGCAGCGCCAGCACCGCGACGTAATTGTGGATGAGCGAAAAGAAGCGCAAGGCGGACAAGTCAGTTCCGAAGGCAGGCTGTTTCCGAGACGAGGCGAAGCTATCCTACCGCAAAGGCGCAGTCCATTTGGTTAATATCGGTCGGGGCCCTGGATTGGTGCCCTGTCCACAGGCCGACATGGCCGCTGTGCCGAGCCGGCTGATGAGAATTGCCGGCCACCACGCTTGCGCAACCGGCGGCGAGTGGGCTTTGTTGGCCCCGGCAGAATCGGTAGGTGCACATGAATACGGTCACGATCACGGCAAAAGGCATTTCGGTATCGGTCGATCTTGCCGTCGGCCATCTCGCCGACATGGCGGTCGATATCGATGGCCGTCGGCTGAAGCCGTTGCATCGCGCACCCTGGGTCGGCGAGCCGCGCGAGACGCTGCCGAAAGATCTTCCTGAAGGTACGGTCCACCTGTCCGGCGATTTCCTCTGCGCGCCGTTCTCGATCAGCGACGTCGAAGCGGCACCTTTGCATGGCTGGCCGGCCAATAGTCGCTGGGACGTCGTCGACAGCGCGGCAACGGTCGATGGCTGGCGCGCCGTCTTGCGGTTGCAGCGCCGGGTCATCGGCGCAACCGTCGACAAGATCCTGATCGTGCGCGACGATCATCCCTTTCTCTATCAGGAACACGTCTTTTCCGGCGGGGCCGGCGCCATTCCGGTCGCCCATCACCCGATGACGGTGATGAAGGCCGGCGGCAGCCTGGCCTTCTCGCCGAAGCGCCTTGCCGCGACGCCGAACGAAGCGCCGGAGCCCGATCCGGCCCGCGGCCGCTCTTTGCTCGCGTACCCGGCGCGCAGCACCGACCTGACGCGCTTTCCCGCCGCCGACGGCGGCACGATCGACCTGACCGCCTATCGCATGGACCAGCTGCGTGAGGACTTCGTCACGCTGGTCGAGGCCGACCATGGCGGACCGGGCTGGACCGCGCTGGCGCGCCAGGCGGAAGCCGACCTCGTGCTGGTGCTGAAGAACCCGGCCGAACTGCCGGTCACCATGCTGTGGGTCAGCAATGGCGGGCGCGATTACGCGCCATGGAGCGGCCGCCACCGCGGCGTGCTCGGCATCGAGGACGGCCGCACCGCCGTCGGCCACGCCGCATCGCTCGGCGACAACTGGCTGAAGCGCGAAGGCGTGGCAACCGCCTTTGCCATTGCTGAAGGGCGCCGCTTTTCGTTCCGCCATGTCATCGGCGCACTGCCATGGCCATCCGGCGAGCCGCCGCGCGACGTCACGACCTCGCCGGGCCGCATGCGCATCCTGGCGGCTGACGGTGCCGAGCGCGACATCGGCTTCGACAGCGATTTCCTGCGGATCGGCCAGTCCAGGCCCGATTGAAGGCCTGGCACAAGCCGCGTTTGAAATTTTCGAAAACTGCCGCCAAAATGCGCCAGAACCATCTTAACGGATGCCAATGTCTGAGATCGCCCATCTCGCCGCTACCATTTTCAAGCGCGCCGGCAAGGCGCCGCGCTTCATTGTTGCCATTGCGGGTCCGCCCGGCGCCGGCAAGTCGACATTGTCGGCAGGCTTGCACGACCTGCTGCCGGAAGGCACGGCGGAAGTCGTGCCGATGGACGGGTTCCACTACGATGACGTCGTGCTCGAGCGGCGCGGCCTTCGCCAGCGAAAAGGTGCCCCGGAAACCTTTGATTTTGCCGGCTTCGAAGCGCTGCTGAAGCGCATCCGCGCCGGCGAGCCGGATATCGCCATCCCGGTGTTCGACCGCAGCATGGAGCTGTCGCGCGCTGCCGCTGCGATCATCGCCGCCGAGACCAAATTCATCCTGGTCGAAGGCAATTACCTGCTGCTCGACGAAGAGCCATGGACGCGGCTGGCGCCGCTGTTCGACTACTCGATCTTCGTCGACGTGCCGCGCGCCGAGCTCGAGCGCCGACTGCTCGAGCGATGGCACGAGCACGGCCGGTCCGACCAGGACGCGCGCGCCTGGATTGCTTCCAACGACATGCCGAACATCGATCGCGTGCTTGCCCGTCGGCGGCCCGCCGACCTGGTGGTCGGTGGACAGGCCTGATCTGTAAGGACTGTTCGGCCGGAACCTTAACACTTTCAGGCCGTTATCCCTGACACGGCAATTGTGCCGCATGAGGGAACGGTTCGATGGAGACCATGGCAAGAAAGCCTGCGCCCGCCAAGGGCAAGGTAACACGATCAAAAATCACTCGAGCGAAAACCAGCGCCGGCCCGGCAGGGGCGGCCCGCTCCAAGGATGCGGCAAAGCCCAGCTTTGGCAAGGCGGCGCCGAAAAAGGTGATGCCTGCCGCGGCCAAAGCCGCTGAACCCAAGGCCAAAAGGTCGGCAAGCAGCAGAGGATCGATCGCCGGCAGCGCAATGCGCACCGTTAAGGCAACGGCCAATGTCGCCGCCGGTGCCGTGCTTGCGACCGCCAAAGGTGCGGCGTCGCTTGCCGCTTCCGTAGTCGGCAAGAGCGGCTCGAAATCCCGGACCAAGGCAAAATAGCCGGGGCAGTCAGGGTTCTGATCAGGCTCTGGCCGGAATGGTGAGGCCCCTCTGCACCGCCGGCCGGGCAAGGCCACGCTCCAGCCATGCGCCCACGCCGGGGAAATCGTCGAAACCGACGAGGTCCCGCGCCTCGTAAAAGCCGATCAGATTGCGCACCCATCCAAGCATCGAAATGTCGACGATGGTGTAATCGTCGCCCATGATCCAGCTGCGGCCCTTGAGCCTCGTTTCGAGGACGCCGATCAGCCGTCGCGACTCGTCGCGATAACGCTCCAGCGGGCGCTTGTCGGCGATTTCGCGCCCAGCGAATTTGTGGAAGAAACCGACTTGGCCGAATATCGGCCCGATGGAAGCCATCTGGAAGAACACCCACTGGATCGTCTCGTAACGCAGCGTTGCGTCTGCCGGGACCAGCTTGCCGGTCTTGTCGCTGAGATAGAGCAGAATGGCGCCGGATTCGAACAGGCCGATCGGCTTGCCGCCCGGGCCGTCCGGATCGATCATCGCCGGGATCTTGCCGTTCGGGTTCAAAGACAGGAATTCCGGCGTCCAGCTCTCGTTCTTGCCGATGTCGACGGCATGCGGCTCGTAGGGCAGGCCAAGTTCCTCCAGCGCGATCGATATTTTCACCCCGTTCGGCGTCGGAAACGAATAAAGCTGGATGCGGTCGGGGTGGCTCGCCGGCCAGCGCCTGGCGATCGGAAACGCGGACAGATCGGTCATCGAAACTCCTGGTCGGGGACCGCGCCGAGCGGCATGGTCATGGCGGGTCGCAGAGAGTTAGGCGCGACGCCTGGCGCGATCAATATGCGCATGGAAAGTTTCACCGGCCCCGGTGAAGGTCCGCAAGGGGTGTGGTCACACGGCCTTGACCGCCAGCACCGCATTGGTGCCGCCGAAGGCGAAGCTGTTGCTCATTGCGGTGCGCACTGCGCGCTCGCCTGCCACGTTCGGCGTGATGTCGAGATCGCAGTCGGTGTCGGCTTCCCGATAATTGGCGGTCGGCGGCACGATGCCTTCGCGGATCGCCATCACGCAGGCGATCATTTCCAGCGCGCCGGATGCGCCGAGGCAGTGGGCATGCATCGATTTGGTCGAGGAGATGGAAAGCTTGTAGGCATGGTCGCCGAACACGCGTTTGATCGCCGCCGTCTCGATCTGGTCGTTGGCCTTGGTGCCGGTGCCATGCGCGTTGAGATAGTCGACGTCCTCCGGATTGAGCCCGGCATCGACGAGGCAGAAGCGCATCGCCGCCTCAGGCCCTTCGATAGTTGGCGCGACGATGTCGGAGGCGTCGGCGGAAAGGCCGACGCCGGCGATTTCGGCAAGGATGGCGGCGCCGCGCGCCATGGCATGCTCATACGTTTCCAGCACCACCATGCCGGCGCCTTCGCCGAGCACGAGCCCCTGGCGGTCGGCCGAAAACGGCCGGCAGGTGTCCGGCGACAATACCCGCAGGGCTTCCCAGCCCTTGAGGATGCCCCAGACCAGCGGCGCATCGGTGCCGCCGGCGACCATGACGTCGGCCCGGCCGAGCCTGATCTGATCGACCGCCGAGGCAATGGCGTGGTTGGATGACGAGCAGGCAGAGGTGATGCCGAACACCGGTCCACGCAGACCAAGATTCATGCTGACATGGCCGGCGGCTGCGCCCGGCATTACTTTCGGTACGGTGAAGATGCCGGCGCGGTTCTTGCCTTCGAGCAGGATGGCGCGATAGTTCTCTTCGATTGCCTCCCAGCCGCAGACGCCGACGCCGACGATGGTGCCCATCCGGTAGGTGTTGGCCGCGTGCGGGTTCAATCCCGCCTGCTGTGCCGCCTCCCGCGCGGCGATCGTCGCCAGAAGGCTGAAGCGGTCCATCGACACGACCTGTTTGCGGTCGATGCCGTGCTCGGGAAGCGCCTTGATTTCGCAGCCGACCTTGACCTTCAGATCATGCAGCAGCGGATTGTCGATCGCGCCGATTGCCGAACGGCCGGCACGCATCTCATTCCAGATTGCCGGTGCATTGGTGCCGAGGCCGCATAACCCGCCGATGCCCGTGATGACGATGCGCTTGTGCATTCAGTCAGGCTTTTTTCGCGATCAGCGCGCGAACCGCCTCGACCATGTCGCCGACATTCTTCAGATTGCTCCAGGCATCGACCGTGTTCATCTCGATTTCGATGCCATACTCTTCCTCGAGGTCGAAGATGATCTCCGTCAGTTCCAGCGAATGGATGCCAAGCGCGGTCAGTTCGGTACTGGTGGTGATTTCCTCGCCGCCCGGCTCGGCATGAGCCTTGATCTTGGCGATGATATCGTTTGCCAGCTGGTCAGCCATTCGGTTTCTTCCCCAACTCTGTCGTTTCCCGACGCCAACTGATCAGCGCCCCTTTTGTGCTCGATTACGTCGTCATCGTCGCCTTTTACCCCCGCCAGGCGCCGGTGACCGTACCAAGGTGGCTCCCTCTATAGAAACCGAAACGCTGTCAAGCAACAAGCTATATATCGACAAAGCCGCCGCAGTGCTTAACGTTGGTGTCGTGGACACGATCGCATATAGCTTGACCTCAGTGCCGCCGGCCCAGCGCGTTGCCGGCGTTGCGCGGCTTGGCTGCGACTGGAACGGAGGCCGCACGCGTCTTCGGAGCCTGTACCAGGACGGCTCGGCCAAGATCCGCATGCCGGCAGTCTCGGCCGATCCGCTCGAAGTCGTCCTGATCAACACCGCCGGCGGGCTGACCGGTGGCGACCGTCTCGCCTGGGAGGTCGATGTCGGTGCCGGCGCGTCCGCAACGATAACGACGCAGGCCTGCGAGAAAATCTACCGCGCCGCATCCGACCGCGCCGAAGTGCGGGTGCAGCTGAGCGCCGGCGAAGGCGGCCACATTGCCTGGCTGCCGCAGGAAACCATCGTCTTCGACCGCTCGGCCTTTGCCCGCACGCTTGACGTGGAGCTTGCCGCCGGAGCCGAGGCGCTGATCCTGGAAGCTACCGTCTTCGGCCGCCTGGCCATGGGTGAACGGGCTTCGCAAGGTCAATTCCATGACCGCTGGCGCGTCCGCCAGGAGGCGGCGCTGATTCACGCCGAGGAGTTCCGCATCGGTCCCGACGTTGCCGGTACCTTGAATCGTCCGGCGGTTGCCGGTGGTGCCGCCGCCGTAGCGACGCTGCTGATGGTGTCGCCGCGGGCAGAAGCTTTGCTCGAGCCGGCCCGGGCCATGGTCGGCGGCCAGGGCGGCGTCAGTGTCTGGAGCGTGCGGAAATCTGGCAAGCTTCTTGCTCGGCTGTTCGCCGAGGACGGCTACCAGCTCCGCAAGCGGCTGGTGCCGCTTGTCGAATTGCTCAACGGACGGGCGGGCCTGCCCAAATTATGGTCACTCTGATTTCGATTGTGCCACTGCAGGAAAACGCATGAATCTGACGCCGAGGGAGAAAGACAAGCTGCTGATCGCCATGGCGGCGATCGTGGCCCGCAAGCGGCTCGAACGCGGCGTCAAGCTCAACCATCCGGAAGCGATCGCGCTGATAACCGATTTCGTCGTCGAGGGTGCCCGCGACGGCCGCGCCGTCGCCGAGCTGATGGAGGCCGGCGCCCACGTCGTCACCCGGGCCCAGGTGATGGAAGGCATTGCCGAAATGATCCACGATGTGCAGGTCGAGGCGACGTTTCCAGACGGCACCAAGCTGGTGACCGTGCACGAGCCGATTAGATAAAAGCGCCAAGGAGAGGAAAATGCTTCAGCTGCGTCCGAACTGCGAATGCTGCGACAAGGATCTGCCGCCCGATGCGACGGACGCGGTGATCTGCACCTTCGAATGCACCTTCTGCGCCGACTGCGCACAAAACGTGCTCGGCGGCGCCTGCCCGAATTGCGGCGGCAACTTCTCGGCCCGCCCGATCCGTCCGGCAGCGCTGCTGACGAAATATCCGGCCTCGACCAAGCGCGTCCAAAAGGCAGAAGGCTGCGGTCCGGCCCGCAAGGCGGCGTGAGAGGCATGATGATCTCGAAGATGGAAGCTACGCCGATGATCCCCGCTACGATGAAATGCACGACGCTGTCGGCGGCCCTGCTGCTGGCGGCAGCTATGCCAGCCTATGCCCATGTCGGCGTCGGCACGGTTTCGTCCTTCACCGCCGGCTTCTCCCACCCGCTCTCCGGCCTCGATCATATGACGGTGATGATTGCCGTCGGCCTATGGGCGGCGCTCAGGGGCGGCAAGGCGATCTGGGCATGGCCGCTGGCTTTCGTCGGCGTCATGCTGGCCGGCGGCGCGCTTGGCATGCTGCATGTGCCGATGCCTTTCGTCGAGCCGGCCATATTGGCGTCCGTCGTGGCACTCGGGCTGCTGGTTGCGCTCGCCGTCGATCTTCCCGTCTCGGCCGGCGTCGCCGTCATCGGCCTGTTTGCGCTGTTCCATGGCTACGCCCACGGCACCGAGGTGCCTGAAAATGCCGCTGGGCTTGGCTATACCGCAGGCTTTGCCGTTGCCACCGCGTTGCTCCATGCCGTCGGCATCACGGCTGGTCTCGGCCTCGGCTGGCGCTTCAGTGGGGTTGCCCGCGCCGCTGGCGCCGCCTGTGCCGCGATTGGCGCCGGCCTCGCCTTCGGCGTCCTGTGAGGCCGCGATGATCCCCGGCGAAATCATCACGGCAAGCGGCGAGATCGAACTGAACAAGGGACTGCCGACGGTCACCATGAAGGTGGCCAACAGCGGCGACCGGCCGATCCAGGTCGGCAGCCACTATCATTTCTTCGAGACCAATGAAGGGCTGAGATTCGATCGCGACAAGGCGCGGGGCATGCGCCTCGACATCGCCGCCGGCACCGCGATGCGCTTCGAGCCCGGCCAGGAGCGCGATGTTACGCTAGTGCCGTTCGGCGGCAAGCGCGAGGTCTACGGATTTCAGCAGAAGATCATGGGCAAGCTGTGAGATCGAAGGCGTCGAGCAGTTTCGGCTCAGCCGGGCGGCTTGGCCGCCGCATAGATGACGACCTTTCCCGAATCGTCGAATTCAACCGCCAGAACGTCCTCGGTCTGCACTCGCCGCGAGTCGATAGCGTTGAACAGCAATGCGTTCGCCTCGATCTCCTTGCGCAGCTCGGCAATGTCGTCCCGATGTTGCCTGACCTTGCTTTCGATCGCCGGCGGCGGGCCGCCTTCGGTGCGCGCGGCGTCGGTAAGAAACACGATATCGACTTTGTCGAGCTTGGATGTCTTTCGCACGGCAGCGATGTTCTCACGCGTGCGGTCGATCGCCGAGCTGACCTTGCCGGCTTCCGCATTTGTCTTGGTCTCCTCCTGGCCGACCTCCGAGCCGACGATCCGGTTGACGGTCTCGGCGCTGTCGAGGCTCTGCGCGTTCAGCGCGGCGTGCGGAATGCTGGCGGCCAGAAACGCGGTCGCGGCAATGCCATGCAGCCATCTGGTGTCGGAGAAGGTGGTGATCGCCATCGCTCGTTCTCAGGGTCCTTTTCGAGGCTTGTGTCAGGGCGACAGGACCGAAACGAAACGTCCCCCGTGAAGGTTCCCTTTGCGAGGCGGCGGGCTGACCGGGCGCCGGCCCGCCGCCTTGTCTCGTCAGCTCGCTTTCTTGGTGATCAGCGTCAGCGCGCCATTGGTGCTCATGCTCGCGGCGATCACCTGCGCCGAGGTGAGCCCCTTGGCTTCGAGTGCGGACTTGACCTGCGGTGTCGCGTCGATCGAGCCGCGCAGTTTCTGCAGATCGGCGTCGCTGCGCTTGGCGATCACCTCGTTGACCTTGGCTTGAGTGTCCGCCGGCAGATCCTTGATGTCGACGACGTTGATCGCCTGGATGGTGGGCGCCTGTGGCTGCGCTCCGGGCGCGGCAGGAGCAGGCGCGGCCGGCGCCGGACTGGGCTGCTGCGCAGGCTGTTGCTGGGCGCTGGCGGCGGTTGCGAGCACCAGCGTGGCGGCGGCTGCCAAAAGGGTCGTTTTGCGCATGGATGTTCCTTTCCATCGATTGGCAAATGGTCGTTTTGGGGTGACCCGGCCACCTCAAACGCCAAATGGGATCGGAAAGTGTCGCTCAGCGGGTCATTGCGTGATCATAGGATGGCAGCAATGTGGGGCCCGCCTTCGACAAGCGGTATTTTCGGGCTGTATTTCGGGAGCAATTGCTGATGGCTAAAATCACCCGCGCCGCCTATGCGCAGATGTACGGCCCGACCGTTGGCGACAAAGTCCGGCTCGCCGACACCGAGCTGTTCATCGAGGTCGAAAAGGATCTCACCGTTCACGGCGAGGAGGTGAAATTCGGCGGCGGCAAGGTCATCCGCGACGGCATGGGCCAGAGCCAGGTTTCACGCGCGCAAGGCGCGGTCGACACCGTCATCACCAATGCGCTGGTCGTCGATGCCACCGCCGGTATCGTCAAGGCCGACATCGGCTTGAAGGACGGCCGCATCGTCGCGATCGGCAAGGCCGGCAATCCGGATACCCAAGGCGGCGTCACCATCATCATCGGTCCCGGCACCGAGATCATCGCCGGCGAAGGCAAGATCCTGACCGCCGGCGGCTTCGACGCGCATATCCACTTCATCTGCCCGCAGCAGATCGAGGAAGCCCTGATGTCGGGCATCACCACCATGCTCGGCGGCGGCACCGGCCCGGCGCACGGCACGCTGGCGACCACGTGCACGCCGGGGCCGTGGCATCTGGCGCGCATGATCCAGTCTTTCGACGCCTTCCCGATGAATATCGGCCTGTCGGGCAAGGGCAACGCGTCGCTACCTGCCGCGCTCGAGGAGATGGTGCTCGCCGGCGCCTGCTCGCTGAAGCTGCATGAGGACTGGGGCACGACACCGGCTGCAATCGACTGCTGCCTGTCGGTCGCCGACGATTACGACGTGCAGGTGATGATCCACACCGACACGCTGAACGAGTCCGGCTTCGTCGAAAACACGGTCGCGGCGATCAAGGGCCGCACCATCCATGCCTTCCACACCGAAGGCGCCGGCGGCGGCCACGCGCCTGACATCATCAAGGTCTGCGGTCTGCCCAACGTCATTCCGTCCTCGACCAATCCGACGCGTCCCTACACGGTCAACACGCTGGCCGAGCACCTCGACATGCTGATGGTCTGTCACCATCTGTCGCCGTCGATCCCCGAAGACATCGCCTTTGCCGAAAGCCGCATCCGCAAGGAAACCATCGCCGCCGAAGACATTCTTCACGACATCGGCGCCTTCTCGATCATCTCGTCGGACAGCCAGGCCATGGGCCGCGTCGGCGAAGTGGCGATCCGCTGCTGGCAGACCGCCGACAAGATGAAGCGCCAGCGTGGTTCGCTGCCGCAGGAGACCGGCAACAACGACAATTTCCGGGTCCGCCGCTACATCGCCAAATACACCATCAATCCGGCCATCGCGCATGGCCTGTCGAAGGACATCGGCTCGGTGGCGGTGGGAAAACGCGCCGACCTTGTGCTGTGGAACCCGGCCTTCTTCGGCGTTAAGCCGGACATGGTGCTGATCGGCGGCATGATCGCCGCCGCCCCGATGGGCGATCCCAACGCCTCGATCCCGACGCCGCAGCCGATGCACTATCGGCCGATGTTCGGCGCCTACGGCAAGGCGATGACCAATTCGTCGGTGACCTTCGTTTCGAAGGCCGCGCTCGACGCCGGCCTGCGCGGCAGGCTCGGCGTCGACAAGCAGATGGTGGCGGTCGAGAACACCCGCGGCGGCATCGGCAAGCATTCGATGGTGCTCAACGACGCCACGCCGCATGTCGAGGTCGACCCCGAAACCTATGAGGTCCGCGCCGACGGCGAGTTGCTCACCTGCGAGCCGGCCACCGTGCTGCCGATGGCGCAACGCTACTTCCTGTTCTGAACCATAGGCGTTAGAACGACCGATGTAGAACATGCCGCGCCAGGCCTATGGACCAGCAACTCCCCTACGCCCACGACATTTTCCCGCATATCCGCATCGTCCTGGGCATGGTGATCGGCCTTGGCGTCACCCGGCTTTTGTCGGGGCTTGCCCGTATCGTCCAGCATCCCGGCCAGTACCGGCTCTATCCCGTGCATCTCGCCTGGGTTGCGTCGGTGCTTTTGATGCTGGTGCATTTCTGGTGGTGGGAGTTCGGCCTGTTCCAGATCGAGAATTGGACCTTCGGCAAATACCTGTTCATCATCTTCTACGCCGTCACGCTGTTCCTGCTCTGCGCGCTGCTGTTTCCGGACTCGATGCTGGACTACACCAGCTATGAGGATTTCTTTTATTCGCGCCGGGCCTGGTTCTTCGGCCTGCTGGCGGCGACCTATCTGCTCGACGTGGTCGACACGCTGCTGAAAGGGCCGGCGCATTTCGCCCATTTCGGCGTTGAATATCTGATCCGCACGCCGGTTTTCGTCGCGCTTTGCGTCATTGCGGTCCTGCTGCGCGACCGCCGCTTTCACATCGCCTTTGTCGCCGGCGCGCTCGTCTATCAGGTATCGTTTATCATGCGGCTCTTCGACACGATCGTTTGAGCGCCATTGGGGCGGCGCACGCGATAGGCTAGGCTTTTGGGAGAGGCAGTTTTTACATGAAGCTCGATATTCGCACCGACTTCACCAAATTCCCGCGCGCCGTCGCCGTCCTGGCCGCAGGCGAAGCCGGAACCACCACGCCATACGACCGGGCGGTGCTTGCCCATGACGAGCGGCATCTGCGCCGTCGTGCCATCGAAACGGCCGGTAGCGACAAGGTGCTGGTCGACCTGCCCGAACCGGTGACGTTGAACCATGGTGACCGGCTGGTGCTGGAGGATGGCCGCCACATCGAGATCATCGCGGCCGAAGAGCCGCTCTACGATATCAGGGGCAGCGACCCGATCCATCTCGCCGAGCTCGCCTGGCACATCGGCAACCGCCATCTCGCCGCCGCCATCGAGGCTAACCGCATCCTCATCCTGCGCGACCATGTCATCAAGGCGATGCTGGAGGGATTGGGCGCCATTGTGAGCGACGTCTCCGAACCGTTCAAGCCGGTGCGCGGCGCCTATTCCGCGCTTGGCGGGCACGGCCATGCCCATGCCGAGGCACATGCGCACAGCCACGCCGAAGCGCATTCCCATAGCCATAGCGATTCGCATTCCCACAGCCATTCGCACGACCATGACCATGACTGACCGGCCTTCCAGCGTTGCCCAGCCTTCCAATATTGCTTTGTTGCGGCTGATGGCGTGGCTGTCGCCTTCCTTCCCGGTCGGCGGCTTTTCCTACAGCCATGGCCTGGAACAAGCCGTGCATGCCGGGCTGGTTGCCGACAGCAAAGACCTCGCCGCGTGGCTGGAAACGCTGGTCGAAATGGGTTCGGGCTGGAATGATGCGGTGCTGTTTGCCGAAAGCTGGCGCAGGGCGCGCGAAACCGGCGATCTCGATGAAATCGTCGCCCTTGCCGAAGCTCTGGCAGGCTCGCGCGAGCGTCATACCGAGACGATGCTGCAGGGCGCCGCTTTCCTGAAAGCAGCCTCCGCCTGGCCGTGCCAGGTGCTGGATCGCCTGCCGACCGAATGTGCCTATTGCGTTGCCGTCGGCGCTGTTGCCGGCGATCACGGCATTTCGCTGCGGGACGCCCTGGCCGCCTTCCTGCAGGCCTTCTTCTCCAACCTTGTTCAGGCCGCGATCCGGCTCGGCGCCGTCGGCCAGACCGGCGCCACCGCGCTGCTCGCCGGCTTCGAGCCGCTTGCCCTGGCTACGTCCGACCGCGCTGCCGGCTCGACCCTCGATGATCTCGGCGGCTGCGCTTTTATCTCCGACATCACGGCGATGAAGCACGAGGCCCAGTATTCGCGGCTGTTCCGCTCATGATCGTCCTCGCTTTCGCCGTCTCGCTCGTCCTGCTGCTGATCACAGCACTGCATGTCTATTGGGGCATTGGCGGCATCTGGCCGGGCAGGGACGCCGCCTCCTGCGCTCGTGCGGTCATCGGCTTTCATGGCGTCGACGAGATGCCGGCACCCTTCGCCAGCTTCGCCGTTGCCGCCTGCCTTGGCCTGGCGACACTGTGGCCGATGGCGCTCGAGGGCATCTTTGCCACGCCGTTTCCCAAAGCCGGGCTTGCCGCCACGTCGCTGCTCATCGCGCTGGTTTTCCTGGCGCGCGGCATTGCCGGCTTCACGCCCTGGTGGCGCCGGCTGACGCCCGAACAGCCTTTCGCGCGGCTCGATCTGCGTTATTATTCGCCGCTGTGCCTGCTGATCGGGCTTGCCTTCGCCATTCTTGCCGTCACGGAGTTCCCCGCATGATATCGCCCAACGGTCCTCTTCGCATCGGCATTGGCGGCCCGGTCGGCTCGGGCAAGACGACGCTTACCGAAAAGCTCTGCAAGGCACTGCGTGATGAGTTTTCGATCGCCGTCGTCACCAACGACATCTACACCAAGGAAGACGCCATGATGCTGGCCAGGTTGCAGGCCCTGCCCGAGGATCGCATCGTCGGCGTCGAGACCGGCGGCTGTCCGCACACCGCCATCCGCGAGGACGCCTCGATCAATCTGCAGGCGATCGCCGAGATGACCAGAAAATTCCCCGATCTCGACATCGTCTTCATCGAATCGGGCGGCGACAATCTCGCCGCCACCTTCTCGCCGGATCTTGCCGACCTGACGCTCTATGTCATCTCGGTTTGCCAGGGCGAGGAGATCCCGAGGAAGGGCGGACCGGCGATCACCCGGTCCGATTTCCTGGTCATCAACAAGAGCGACCTTGCGCCCTATGTGAACGTAAATCTCGACATCATGGAACGCGACGCTGCCCGCATGCGCGGCAAGCGGCCGTTCGGCTTCACCGACCTGTCGCGCGGCAAGGGGCTGCAGGAGGTGATCGATTTCATCGTCGAGCATGGCGGGCTTCGGGTCGGCGCGGCCACCAGCACGGCGGCATAACGGCGCTCGCCTGTACCAAACGAAACCGGTTGCGCGTGTTCCAGCCGCGCGGCATCCTTGCTTCTTTCACGGAGGTTTACGATGAGCATCACGCGCCTGCAGAAGGAAGTGCTGACCAACCTGCCGTTCTATGAGGAGCGCGTCGACCTCGCTTGCGCCTTCCGCTGGACGGCGCGGCTCAACATGCACGAGGCGGTGGCCAATCATTTCTCACTGGCCGTCAACGACGATGGTTCGCAATTCCTGATGAATCCCAACCAGGTGCATTTCTCGCGCATCAAGGCGAGCGATCTGCTTCTGATCGACGCCAACGATCCCGGCACGCTCTCCGGCCCGAATGCGCCCGATCCGACGGCGTGGGGCCTGCATGGTGCCATTCATCGCAATGTGCGTCATGCGCGCTGCGTCATGCATGTCCACTCGATCCACGCCACCGTGCTTGCCTCGCTCGCCGACTCGACGCTTCCGCCGGTCGACCAGAACTCGGCAATCTTCTTCAACCGCCATGTCGTCGACGCTCATTATGGCGGGCTGGCCTTCGAGGAAGAGGGCGAGCGCTGCTCGCAGCTTCTTGTCGACCCGAAGGTCAAGGTGATGGTGATGGGCAACCATGGCGTGCTGGTCATCGGCGACAGCGTCGCCGACACCTTCAACCGCATGTTCTATTTCGAGCGCGCCGCCGAAACCTATATCAAGGCGCTGTGGACCGGGCGGCCGCTGCGGGTACTGTCGGATGAGATCGCCGAAAAGGCGGCAAGGGAACAGGAAGACTATCCCGGCCAGGCCGAACGCCACCTTTCCGAACTGAAGGCGATCCTCGACGAGCAGGAGCCTGCCTACCGGAGTTGAGCGCGGTCCCGCCGGGCCTGGCTTAAAGCCCGAGTTCGGCTCGCAATTCGTCGGCGCTGTTGATGATTATCGCCCCCGGCGGCCCCTCCATGGGCGCTTCTGGCCAGAAGATCGTCTTCATTCCCGCTGCCAGCCCCGCCGTGGCGCCGGTCACGCTGTCGTCGACCGCCACGGCCTCGGCGGGATCGACGTCGGCCAGCCAGGCGGCGCGCAGGAAAGGTTCGGCATGCGGCTTGCCTTCACGCACGTCGTTGCGGCTGACCGTCTTCATGCCGGGATAGACGAGGCCGACGGCGCGCAGATTGGCATCGACGATCAGCCTGTCCGAGTTGGAGACCACCGCTTGCGGTATGCCAACCGCGCGCAGCTCGTTGAAGATCTCGATCGCGCCTCTGCGCGGCGTCAGCGTTTCGGCCATCGGCAGATAGTGATCGTATTTGCGCACGATCCAGTCGTCGAAAGGCAGGTCGAGGCCGAACTCGTCGCGCAGCATTTCGTAGACCGGCCATGCGGCGATGCCGAGCACGCGGTCATGCAGGTCGGCCGGCGGTACGATGCCGACACTGTGCAGCGCCGCGATCAGCGCCGCTTCGTGCAGCGGCTCGCTGTCGACCAGCGTGCCGTCCATATCCCAGAAAACCGCTTTCGGCGTCATGCAAGGCTCCATTCTCAAAAATCCCTTAAAGCGTTTGGCGCGGGAGATAAACCGCGGCGTCCCCGCTAATGCATGTCGCGCAACAGTGTGCAGCGGTTTTGCGATACGGACATGCATAGAAAGCAAGAGTCTAAAGCGCATCGCATAAGCCCGATTGAACGCGACGCGCTTTGGACCGAGATTATGCGACCTCCACAGCCTTGCTGTTGCGACGAGACTGGGTCGACCCGCCACTTCGCTCCAAATACCCAAGTCTCAGCCCTAAGCAATTGCTCTTGCAATAGGCAATTGCGCGCAAGTTCATTCCCTGCGAAACTACGGCGCTCCGCCTCTTATGCCCGGCGGGGTTGGGAGGCAGGAACTTGAATTCGCGGCAGGATAGCGGCGGCAACAGGCTGGACGATGCGGCGCGCGCCGGCTGGCTTTATTACGTTGCCGGCAACACCCAGGACCAGATCGCCGCCACGCTTGGCATCTCCCGCCAGACGGCGCAGCGGCTGGTGTCGCTCGCAGTCTCCGAAGGATTGATCAAGGTGCGCGTCGACCATCCGATCGCCAATTGCCTTGACCTTGCGGCACGGCTGAAATCGCGCTTTGCGCTTGATCTGGTCGAGGTGGTGCCCAGCGACCCTTCCTCTTCCTCCACCGTCATCGGCGTCGCCGAGGCTGCGGCGGCCGAGATCGAACGGCGGCTGCGGTCGCCGACGCCGATCGTCATGGCGATCGGCACCGGCCGCACGCTGAAGGCCGCGATCGAGCAACTGCCGCCGATGGAATGTCCGCAGCACAAGGTGGTGTCGCTGACCGGCAACATCTCGCCGGACGGCTCGGCCGCCTTCTACAACGTCATCTTCACCATGGCCGACAGGGTCAAGGCGCGCTCGTTTCCGATGCCTTTGCCGGTCATCGCCTCCTCGCCGGAGGAGCGCGAGATGCTGCTGAGCCAGCCGATGATCCAGCCGACGCTGGCGCTTGCGGCCGAGGCCGACGTCACCTTTGTCGGCATAGGCGATCTCGGCCCGAAGGCGCCGCTTTACGAGGACGGCTTCATTTCGGAGGGTGAATTAAAGGCGTTGCAGAAGGCCGGCGGCGTCGCCGAGATCGTCGGCTGGGTGTTCGATCGTGACGGCCGTATGATCGAGGGTATTACCAATGATCGGGTGTCGTCGGCACCGCTGCCGTCGCGCGAAAAGTCGCTGGTGATCGCGCTTGCCATGGGCGACCGCAAGCTGCCGGGCATCTTTGCCGCCGTCAACCGGCGGCTGGTCAACGGCCTGATCACCGATGAGCGGACCGCCGCCGCCTTGCTAGCGGGCGCATGATCTCCGAGCCGCTGGCGGTCGGAAACGATCATGTGAAATCGAAACGCATCTGAATCCCTGATAAAAACGAGCGTCACTACTGGTGCCGGCCGCATGGATCGTTGCCGTCGAGAAAGCCCATGTCGCGCTGCAGATGCGGCGGCAGCTCCCGGACGTCGAGATAGGCCCGTTTCCGCGCCGCGTGCCTTGCCAATCCCCGCGCCAGCCGTGAAAACCAGCCATGGGCTGGAGCAAGAAGCAGCTTTTCCTGTATTGTGGTCATGATCGTCAGCCTTCGCTATCTCTAGGCGTAGTTGATCTTCAATACGGAATATCGGTAGGCCCGGCCGGTGCCGCCAATCAAACGTCGATCACTGCCCATAAGGAGGGCTTATGCCGGAGCTCAATTCACGACAGCTGGTTTCGCAGCTTCCTCCGCTTCAGGCGATCCGGGTATTCGAAGCGGTGGCGCGGCATCTCTCGTTCACCAAGGCCGCCCAGGAGCTTGGCATGACGCAGGCGGCGGCAAGCTATCAGATCAAGCTTCTGGAGGAGCGCATCGGTGCGCCTTTGTTCCTGCGCCAGCCAAAACAGATCGTGCTGACCGAACCCGGCCAACGCCTGGCGCCCGCGGTCAGCGAAGCATTCGCGCTGTTGAGCGGCGCCTATGCCGCCGCGCGCACCGGCGCCGACGGCGTGCTTTGCGTTTCGACGCTGCTGACCTTTGCCTCCAATTGGCTGGCCCAGCATCTCGGTTCGTTCCAGGTCGCGCATCCGTCGCTGGCGGTGCGCGTCGATACTTCGAACAGGGTTGTCGACTTTGCCAGAGAGGATATCGACATCGCCATCCGCTCCGGCGGCGGCAACTGGCCGGGCGTCGAGACCCATATGCTTTTCAGGGCCGATTTCACGCCGGTCCTTAGTCCAAAGCTCGCGGCAAGCATCGGCGGCGTCAAGGAGCCGGCCGACCTGCTGCGGCTGCCGATCCTCGACCCGGGCGACATCTGGTGGCGGGACTGGTTTGCCGCCGCCGGCCTGCCGGTCGAGGAACTGGCCAAGCGCCCCGGCACCAGCATGGGCGCGCAGGCCTATGAGGCCAATGCCGCGATTGCCGGCCACGGCGTGGCGATCGTCACCAAGGCGCTGTTCAAGGCCGAACTTGCCGACGGCCGCCTGATCCAGCCCTTTGATCTGGTCGGTGACGACGGCCACGCCTATTGGCTGGTCTATCCGACGGCGCGGCGCAACGTGCCGAAGATCCGCGCCTTCCGCGATTGGATCCTGAGCGAGATCGCTTGCCAATAGGCTGAATCCCAGCAAGCCCGACAGCAAAGCTCCGGGCCCAATCAGCCCGGCTGAAATTCTTCGTCAGACCTGCCGCAAACGTCCCGGCTTGTCGCCGCACGAGACCCGGCGTGCTGCGCTGCAGCAACGATTCCGTCTTGACATATTTCATCGCAAGTGAGTAATTGCCCACAGCCAAGGCAAATGCTCATCTTGGTTTATGGGAGGAATTTTGATGAAACTTCGCACGTTCACCCTAGGCCTGTTCTCGGCCAGCGCCCTCGCTTTCGCCGCGCATGCCGAATCCATCACCATCGCCACGGTCAACAATGGCGACATGGTCCGCATGCAGAAGCTGACCGACGACTTCACCGCCAAAAATCCCGACATTCAGCTGCAGTGGGTCACGCTCGAGGAAAACGTCCTGCGCGAGCGCGTCACCACCGACATCGCCACCAAGGGTGGCCAGTACGACGTGATGACCATCGGCACCTATGAGGTGCCGATCTGGGCCAAGCAGAACTGGCTTTTGCCGCTCGACAAGCTCGGTGACGATTATGACGTCAAGGACATCATCCCGGCCATAGCCGGCGGCCTGTCGGTCGACGGCAAGCTCTACGCAGCGCCGTTTTATGGCGAAAGCTCCTTCGTCATGTACCGCAAGGACCTGATGGACAAGGCCGGGCTCAAGATGCCCGACGCACCGACCTGGGACTTCATCAAGCAGGCCGCCGACAAGATGACCGACCGCGCCAACGGCGTGAACGGCGTCTGCCTGCGCGGCAAGGCCGGCTGGGGCGAGAACATGGCCTTCCTGACCGCCATGTCGAACTCCTTCGGCGCGCGCTGGTTCGACGAGAACTGGAAGCCGCAATTCGACCAGCCCGAATGGAAGAACACGCTGCAGTTCTATGTCGACCTGATGAAGGCCGACGGCCCCGAGGGCGCGTCGTCCAACGGCTTCAACGAAAACCTGGCGCTGTTCCAGCAGGGCAAATGCGGCATGTGGATCGACGCTACCGTCGCTGCGTCCTTCGTCTCCGACCCGAAGAACTCGACCGTCGCCGACAAGGTCGGCTATGCGCTGGCCCCGGACAATGGCCTCGGCAAGCGCGGCAATTGGCTGTGGGCCTGGTCGCTGGCCATCCCCGCCGGCACGCAGAAGGCCGACGCCGCTCAAAAGTTCGTTTCCTGGGCGACTTCGAAGCACTATCTCGAACTGGTCGCTTCAAAGGAAGGCTGGGCCAACGTTCCGCCCGGAACGCGCACCTCGCTCTACAACAACCCGGAGTACCAGAAGGCGGCGCCTTTCGCGAAAATGACGCTGGATTCCATCAACGCCGCCGATCCGACGCACCCGACCGTCAAGCCGGTGCCTTATGTCGGCGTCCAGTTCGTCGCCATTCCTGAGTTCCAGGGCCTCGGCACCACCGTCGGCCAGCTCTTCTCGGCGGCCCTTGCCGGCCAGACGAGCGTCGACGACGCCTTGAAGCAGGCACAGGACGCCGCCACCGCGACGATGACCGAGGGCGGGTACATCAAATAAGGCGCCTCCCGGTGCCGGTTGCCCATGGCAGCCGGCACGGGCCGCCCGAATCCCAGTTCGGGCGGCCAACTTTACGCCGCTGAAAAACTTGGCCGACCTCGAAGGGTGACCGTCATGGCTACTCAGCAGACCCGTTCGCTTGCCCGCTTCATGATGGCGCCATCCGTGGTGCTGCTGCTGGTTTGGATGATTGTGCCGCTGGCATTCACGCTGTGGTTCTCCTTCCAGCAGTACAACCCACTCAATCCGATGCGCGACGGCTTCGTCGGGTTTTCGAATTACGCGCTGTTCTATTCCAACCCGGCATTCCTGCAGTCGATCCTCAACACGCTCACCATCGTCGTCAGCGTGCTTTTGATCACGGTGATCGGCGGCATCCTGCTGGCCCTTCTGCTCGACCAGCCGATGTGGGGACAAGGCATCGTCCGCATCCTCGTCATCTCGCCGTTCTTCGTCATGCCGCCGGTGGCGGCACTTGTCTGGAAGAACATGATCATGCATCCGCAATACGGCGTCTTCGCCGATATTGCGCGTTTCTTCGGCGGGCAGCCGATCGACTGGTTCGGGCAGCACCCGCTCCTGGCGATCATCATCATCGTCGCCTGGCAGTGGCTGCCGTTTGCGACGCTGATCCTGTTGACCGCGCTTCAGTCGCTCGACGGCGAGCAGAAGGAAGCCGCCGAAATGGACGGCGCCGGCTTCATCAGCCGCTTCATCTATTTGACGCTGCCGCATATGTCGCGCGCCATAACCGTCGTCATCCTGATCCAGACGATCTTCCTGCTGTCGGTCTATGCCGAGATCCTGGTCACCACCAATGGCGGCCCGGGTTATGCCTCCACCAACCTGCCCTTCCTCGTCTACCAGAAGGCCTTGCTGGAGTTCAAAATCGGCCAGGCGTCCGCCGGCGGCATCATCGCCGTCATTCTCGCCAACATCGTCGCCTTCTTCGCCATGCGCGCCGTCGGCAAGAACCTGGACAAATAAGGGAGGATAAGATGGCACGTGCAGTCACCACCCGGCACAAGACGATTGCGACCGCGGCCGCCTGGATCGTCGCCCTGCTGATCTTCTTCCCGATCCTCTATACGATCATCACCTCGTTCAAGTCGGAGCAGGAGGCCATCCAGGGCTTCAACCTGTTCCCGTCGGGAACCATGGAGAGCTATTCCGAGGTCCAGGCGCAGAACGGCTATTTCAAATTCTTCCTCAACTCGGTGTTCCTCTCGGTCGGCTCGACCGTCCTGGCTCTGCTCGTCGCCATACCGGCGGCTTGGTCGATGGCGTTTTCGCCGGGCAAACGCACCAAGGACATTCTGATGTGGATGCTTTCCACCAAGATGATGCCGGCCGTCGCCGTGCTGTTTCCGATCTATCTGATCTTCCGCGACACCGGATTGCTCGACAGCCGCATCGGCCTGATGGTCATGCTGATGCTGATCAACCTGCCGATCGTGGTCTGGATGCTCTACACCTATTTTCGCGAGATCCCTGGCGAGATCCTGGAAGCGGCGCGCATGGACGGCGCATCGCTGTGGAACGAGATAATCTACGTGCTGACACCGATGGCGGTGCCCGGCATCGCCTCGACCATGCTGCTCAACATCATTCTCGCCTGGAACGAGGCGTTCTGGACGATCCGGCTGACCACCACCGAGGCAGCGCCGCTCACCGCGTTCATCAGCTCCTTCTCCAGTCCGCAGGGGCTGTTCTGGGCCAAGCTTTCGGCCGCCTCGACGCTGGCGATCGCGCCGATCCTGATCATGGGCTGGTTCAGCCAGAAGCAGCTGGTCCGAGGCCTGACATTCGGTGCGGTAAAGTAGCGGGCATCGCCTGACGCAAAACGAAAAGGATAGCCCTTCGGGGGAGGAAACCATGGGAAACATCACGCTCAAGAACGTCTCCAAATCCTTCGGGGCGACGTCCATCATCCCCGGCCTCGATCTGGTCATCGAGGACGGAGAGTTCGTCGTCTTCGTCGGTCCGTCGGGCTGCGGCAAATCCACCCTGTTGCGTCTGATCGCCGGTCTGGAGGATACCAGCGGCGGCACCATCATCATCGATGGCCGCGACGTCACCGGCGAGGCGCCGGCCAAGCGCAAGCTGGCCATGGTGTTCCAGTCCTATGCGCTCTACCCGCACATGACGGTGGCCAAGAACATCGCCTTCCCGCTGAAGATGGCGGGCGAAGACCAGGCGACCATCGACAAGAAGGTGAAGGACGCCGCGCGGATCCTGAACCTCACCAACTACCTCGACCGCCGCCCCGGGCAGCTCTCCGGCGGCCAGCGGCAGCGTGTCGCCATCGGCCGCGCCATCGTCCGCCAGCCATCGGCCTTCCTGTTCGACGAACCGTTGTCCAATCTCGACGCGGCGCTGCGCGGCACCATGCGGCTGGAGATCAGTGAACTGCACCACCAGCTCCAGACCACCATGGTCTACGTCACCCACGACCAGATCGAGGCGATGACCATGGCCGACAAGATCGTCGTGCTCAATGCCGGCAATATCGAGCAGGTCGGCTCGCCGATGGAGCTCTACAAGACGCCGAAGAATCTGTTCGTCGCCGGTTTCATAGGTTCGCCGAAGATGAACCTGATCGAAGGCGCGCCGGCCGCCAAATATGGCGCCAAGACAGTCGGCATCCGCCCGGAGCATATGAACATTTCGAAGACGTCAGGCGACTGGAAGGCGACGGTCGGCGTTGCCGAGCATCTCGGCTCCGACACGTTTTTGCACGTCCAGGCGGATGGCGTCGGGCAGCTGACGGTGCGTGCCGACGGCGAATTGGCCGCCCATCACGGCGACACGATCTATCTGACGCCGAACAAGGCCAAGCTGCATCGTTTCGGCACCGATGGGAAGGCGATGCTGCAATGAGGCTCCGGGGTAAATCGGCGCTGATCACCGGATCGGCGCGCGGCATCGGCAGGGCGTTTGCCGAAGCCTACATGCGGGAGGGGGCGACGGTCGCCATCGGCGACATCAATCTCGAGGCTGCCGAGAAGACGGCCTCGGAAATCGGCGGCAATGCCTACGCGGTGAAGCTGGACGTCACCGATCTCGCGTCGATCGATGCGGCCGTCAAGGCGGTCGAAACCAGGACCGGCGGCCTCGATATCTTGATCAACAACGCCGCCCTGTTCGACCTGGCGCCGATCGTCGAGATCACCAAGACAAGCTACGACAAATTGTTTTCGGTCAACGTCGCCGGCACGCTGTTTACGTTGCAGGCCGCCGCCCGTTCTATGATTGCCCGCGGCAAGGGCGGCAAGATCATCAACATGGCAAGCCAGGCCGGGCGCCGCGGCGAGGCGCTGGTCGCCGTCTACTGCGCTACCAAGGCGGCGGTCATCTCGCTCACCCAGTCGGCAGGGCTTGACCTGATCAAACACGGCATCAATGTCAACGCGATAGCACCGGGGGTCGTCGACGGCGAGCACTGGGATCATGTCGATGCCTTGTTCGCCAAGTTCGAGAACCGGCCGAGGGGCGAGAAGAAGAGACTGGTCGGCGAAGCCGTGCCTTATGGCCGCATGGGCACGGCGCAAGACCTCACCGGCATGGCGGTGTTCCTGGCCAGCGATGAGGCCGAATACATCGTCGCCCAGACCTACAATGTCGATGGCGGCCAGTGGATGAGTTGAGGGGGCGAAGGCGCTCTTCTCCCCGTCTCCTCCACGGGGGGAAGAGCCGTCCCGCTAAAGGGTAAAGCAGATGACCGTGAAACTCTCTTCTTCCATCCTAGCCAAGCTGCCGCCCAAGGTCGCCGGGCCGAAATACGATCGCGCCGCGCTTAAGGCCGGCATCGTGCATTTCGGCGTCGGCAATTTCCATCGCTCGCACCAGGCCGTCTACCTCGACGACCTGTTCAACTCGGGCGTTGGCCACGACTGGGCTATCGTCGGCGCCGGCGTCTTCGAGGGCGAGAAGGTCGGCCGCGGCAAGCTGCAGGAGCAGGACTGGCTGACCACCGTGGTCGAGCAGGACAGCGGCCATATGAGCGCGCGCGTCACCGGCGTCATGATCGACTTCCTGGTGCCTGGCGACGCGATCGCAATTGTCGAGCGGCTTGCCGATCCGGCGATCAAGATCGTTTCCCTGACTATCACCGAGGGCGGCTATTTCATCGATCCGGCTTCTGGCGTCTTCAATCCGACACATCCCGACATCGTTGCCGACGCTGAGCCGGGGGCGACGCCGAAGACCGTCTTCGGCCTCATCCTCGCCGGGCTACTACGCCGCCGTGCCGACGGTATCGTGCCCTTCACCGTCATGTCCTGCGACAACATCCCCCATAACGGCCATGTCACCTCAGATGGCGTCATCGGCCTTGCGCGGCTGATCGACGAAGGTTTGGCAAACTGGGTGAGCGAGAAGGTTGCCTTTCCCAATGGCATGGTCGATCGCATCACGCCGGCCACCACCGACCGCGAGCGCGGCATTCTCGCCAGCGAGTTCGGCCTCGACGACAATTGGCCGGTGTTTTGCGAACCGTTCAAGCAATGGGTGCTGGAGGACCGTTTCACCGACGGCCGCCCGCCGCTGGAAAAGGTCGGCGTGCAGTTCGTCAGCGACGTCGCGCCTTATGAGCTGATGAAGATCCGCATTCTCAATGGCGGCCATGCGACCATCGCCTATCCGGCCGGGCTGATGGACATCCATTTCGTCCATGAGGCGATGCAGGAGCCGCTGGTACGCGGCTTCCTCGACAAGCTCGAGCATAATGAAATCATCCCGACCGTGCCGCCGGTTCCGGACACCGACCTCGAAGATTACTACCAGCTCATCGAGCACCGCTTCTCCAATCCGAAGATCGGCGACACCATACGCCGGCTTTGCCTCGACGGCTCCAACCGCCAGCCGAAATTCATCATTCCGACGATCGCCGACCGGCTGAAGGCTGGCAAAAGCGTCACCGGCCTGGCGCTGGAATCTGCGCTCTGGTGTCGCTACTGCTTCGGCACGACGGATTCCGGTGCCGTCACCGAGCCCAACGACCCTAACTGGGGCCGGTTGCAGGCGACGGCCAAGGCGGCCAGGGACATGCCTGGCGCCTGGCTTGCCATGGAGGACATCTATGGCGATGTCGGCCGCTCGCCGTCCTTCGCCGAAGCGTTCGCCCATGCGCTCAAATCGCTGTGGGCGGACGGCGCGCGCGCGACACTGACGCGCTATCTCGCCGGCGACCTCTGAAGCCGATCCAGCGCGATGACGCCTGAACTGGTCATTTTCGACTGTGACGGCGTGCTGGTGGACAGTGAGATGCTGTCCGTCTCGGCATTGCTGGAGATGATCGCGCTTGCCGGCGGCAACGTCAGCGAGGACATTGCCTATGAGCACTTCCTTGGCAAGAGCATGAAGAGCGTCCGCGAAATCCTCGCAAGCGACTTCGGGCTCGATCTCACCGACCAGCATCTGACCGAGATGCGCTCCGAACTGATGCGCAAGTTCCGCCAGGAGCTGAAACCGATGCCAGGCATCGCACAGGTCCTGCCGAAGCTCGGCGTGCCGTGCTGCGTCGCCTCCTCCGGCACGCTGGAGCGCATCCGCTATGCGCTCGAGGTTACGGGGCTGCTTGCGCTGCTGGAGCCGCATCTGTTCAGCGCTGCCATGGTGGCGCGGGGCAAACCGGCGCCCGATCTCTTTCTCCACGCAGCAGATAAAATGAGGGCGGCCCCGCGAAACTGCCTCGTCGTCGAGGACAGCCCGGCCGGCATCGAAGCGGCGCGGGCGGCCGGCATGCGCGTCCTTGCCTTCACCGGCGGCTCGCACACCGGCAACCCGGCCTTGAAAGCGCGGCTTGCGTCAAGTGAGCCGGACTTTATATTCGCTGACATGCTGCAATTGCCCGATCTGATTGCAGGCCTGGGAGCGAGAGCAAGAACACCTTGACCAACAGTTTCGTTTGCGCGGTCGATGTCGGCACCGGAAGTGCCCGT
This sequence comes from Mesorhizobium sp. M0136, assembly GCF_040322515.1. Lineage (NCBI taxonomy): Bacteria > Pseudomonadati > Pseudomonadota > Alphaproteobacteria > Hyphomicrobiales > Phyllobacteriaceae > Mesorhizobium > Mesorhizobium sp. M0136. The sequence goes on along the minus strand of NZ_JAMYTP010000010.1, from coordinate 108,327 downwards.
GCCGGCATTCTCGACACCGGTGGCGCCTTGCTCGGCCGCGCCGAGCACCCGATCGCCATGCAACAGCCGAAGGCCGATCACGCCGAGCACGACTCGCAGGATATCTGGTCGGCGGTGTGCAGTGCCGTGCGCGCTGCCCGCGAAAAGGCGCGCGTGAAGGCTGAGGATATCGTCGGCATCTCTTTTGACGCCACCTGCTCGCTGGTGGTGCGGGACCGGCATGGCGGCCAGCTCAGCGTGTCCGTTACTGGCGAAAGGCGCTGGGACACCATCGTCTGGCTCGACCATCGCGCAATTGCCGAGGCCGATGAATGCACCGAAAGCGGCCACGCCGTGCTCGACTATATCGGCGGCGTCATGTCGCCGGAAATGGAAACGCCGAAGCTGATGTGGCTGAAGCGCAACCTGCCCGGAACATGGAACGAAGCCGGCTACCTGTTCGACCTCACCGACTTCCTCACCTGGAAGGCGACCGGCTCGCTCGCCCGTTCGCAATGCACGCTGACCGCCAAATGGACCTATCTGGCCCATGAAGCGACCGGCTGGCGGCGCGACTTCTTCGAAGCGGTCGGGCTCGGCGACCTTTTCGAGCACGGCAATCTGCCGGAGAAGGCGAGCCCGGTCGGCGCAGATATCGGTCCGCTCAGCGCGCAAGCCGCGGCGGAGCTTGGCCTCACCGAAAAATGCCGGGTCGGCGCCGGCGTCATCGATGCCTATGCCGGCGCGCTCGGCGTGCTCGGCGGTTTCGCCGGTGACGCGACGAACATCGGCCGCCATCTGGCCCTGATTGCCGGTACGTCGAGTTGCGTCATGGCGATGTCGCCAGATCCGCAGCCTTTCGCCGGTGTCTGGGGGCCATATTATGGAGCAGCGCTTCCCGGCCTTTGGCTGTCGGAAGGCGGCCAGTCGGCCACCGGAGCGCTGCTCGATCACATTATCCGCTGGCATGGCGCCGGCGGCGAGCCGGATGCCGTCATGCATGCCAGGATCGGCCGCCGCGTCGCCGAGCTGCGCGCCGCCGAGGGCGGCAACCTCGCCGCAAGGCTGCATGTATTGCCGGATTTCCATGGCAACCGCTCGCCGCTTGCCGACCCGCATGCCGTCGGCGTCATCAGCGGACTGACGCTGGATTCCTCCTTCGACAGCCTGTGCAAGCTTTACTGGCGCACCGCCGTCAGCATCGCGCTCGGCGTCCGCCATGTGCTGGAAGCACTGAACGAGAACGGCTATCTGATCGACACGCTGCACGTCACCGGCGGCCACACCAAGAACCCGCTGTTGATGGAACTCTATGCCGACGCCACCGGCTGCACGGTGGTCGAGCCGCTGGCGGACGAGGCGGTTCTGCTCGGCACCGGCATGATTGCCGCCACCGCGGCCAGGCTTTTTCCCGATTTGAATGCCGCCTGCGTCGCCATGCAGCAAGGCGGCAGGACGCGAGAGCCCAATCCGGCTGCCGCCGGCCGGTTCGACCGCGACTACCGCGTGTTCCTCGAAATGCACAGGCAAAGGCGGGCGCTGGACGCGATCATATAGGTCGAACGCCTTTCACGCGCTATCGCTGGTTCCAGCGCCGAACAACCGGCTCGTCGAGATCATGCTCATAACCGAGCACGCTTATGCTGGCGGTATCCAGCACGAACAGCGCGCCGGCTTGCGGCGGCAGGCCGAGCCAGCGCGCAGCCAGCACTCGCAGGAAATGCGAGCTTGAAAACACCAGGATGTTGCCGTTGGCCTGGCGCAGCTGGCTGACGATGCGGTCCGCCCTCGAGCCGACATCTGCGGCTGACTCGCCCCTCGGGCAGCCGTCGCGAAAGAGACGCCAGGCTGGACGTTCGGCAAGGATTTGCTTGGTGGTCAATCCCTCATAGGCACCATAATCCCACTCGGCCAGATCGTCCTTCTTCACGCCCGAAGAGCCGAAGCCGGCCAGCGCACAGGTGTTGAAGGCGCGCTGCGACGGGCTCGACCACACCGCCGAGAAGGACAGGCCCTTTAGCCGCTCAGTGACCCGCCTCGCAGCATCCTCGCCGGCCGGCGTCAGCGGTATGTCGGTCCGGCCGGTATGCTTTCCGGACGCGCTCCATTCCGTCTCGCCATGCCGAACCAGATAGATTTCGGGAAACGCGCTCATCAGGGTGCCTTTCAAATGAATCCACCGTGACCATAGCGGCTTCCATAGCCGCTCCAACAGCCTGCACTGAACCGACTGGCTTAACCCTTCCGCAAGTCAGCCCCTTGCCACCGGTGTCTATTTCATAGACAAACCCGTCGTAATGCGGAATCCGGCCGATCGTGGCCGTTTCCGCGCTGAGACGCGGCTTCCGGCTCTTGCCGACGTGCCGCAATCGGATAGGCGGAAAACTGGAATGTCTGCGATCGAAGCCGACGCTCGCGCGCCGGAAAACCTTTGGCGTCGGGAAATCAGGGCGATGCTGGCGCTCGCCTGGCCGATGGTGCTGACCAATCTCGGCCAGACCGCGATGACCGCTACCGACGTCATGATGATGGGGCGGCTGGGACCGGACACGCTGGCCAGCGGCGCGCTTGGTGCCAACCTCTATTTCATGCCGCTGATCTTTGGACTTGGCCTGATGCTGGCGACCTCGCCGATGATGGCGACCGAGCTCGGCCGTCGCCGCCACTCGGTGCGCGACCTGCGCCGCACCGTGCGCCAGGGTCTGTGGCTGGCGATCCTCATCTGCCTTCCGATATGGGCCCTTCTCTGGCACGGCGAGAGCGTGTTGCTGGCCATGGGTCAGGAGCCGGCGCTGGCGGATCAGGCGGGTATCTATCTGCGCTGGCTCGAATGGGCGGTGCTGCCCTTTTTCGGCTACATCGTCCTGCGCTCGTTCATTTCGGCGCTGGAGCGGCCGGGCTGGGCACTGATCATCGTTTTCGTTGCTGTCGCCTGCAATGCCTTCTTCAACTGGCTGTTCATGTTCGGCAATCTCGGCATCCAATCGATGGGCATCGCCGGCTCCGGCCTTGCCACCACTTTGTCCAGCACGCTGATGTTCGCCGGCATGGCGACGGTGGTGATGCTTGAGAAGAAATTCCGGCGCTATCGTCTGTTCGGACGCTTCTGGCGCGCCGATTGGCCGCGCTTCAAGGGCCTGCTGCGGCTCGGCCTGCCGATCGCCGGCCTGCTGGCGTTCGAGGTGACGATCTTCAACGCGGCCGCCTTTCTCATGGGCTTGATCGATGCGGCTTCGCTTGCCGCCCATGCGATCGCCATCCAGATCGCCTCGGTCACCTTCATGGTGCCGCTCGGCCTCAACCAGGCGGTGACGGTGCGCGTCGGGCTCGCCCACGGCGCCGGCAATCCGGAAGGTGTCAGCCGGGCTGGCTGGACCGCCTATGTCGTCGGTGTCTCCTTCATGGCGCTGATGGGGCTGGTGATGATCTTGTGGCCGCATCTCTTGATCGGCGCCTTCATCGATGTGGGCAATCCGGCTAATGCCGAGGTGGTGGCGCTTGCCGTGTCGTTCCTCGCTTTTGCCGCGCTGTTCCAGGTTTTTGACGGCGCGCAGGCGGTAGCCAGCGGCATGCTGCGCGGGCTGCACGACACCAAGGTGCCGATGATCTACGCCGCGATCGGCTATTGGGGCATCGGCCTGCCGCTCGGCGTGCTGCTCGCCTTCCGTTTCGGCTTCCATGGCGTCGGCATCTGGATCGGCCTGTCGTCGGGACTGGCGGTGGTTGCTGCACTCCTGCTGGGGCGCTGGCTGCGGCGGGACAGAATCGCGCCGCCGCTGGTATTCGGGCGTTGAATTGCTGGTCGCCCGGCTCAGCGCACCGCCGCCCGCTGCTCCAGCGAGCGCGCATATTGGGTCAGCGGAAAGCACATGACGAAGAAGATCAGCGCTACCAGCCCATAGACTTTGAATGGTTCGAAGGTCGCATTGTTGATCGCGTTGGATGTCCTCACCAGCTCCTCGAAACCGATGATCGAGGTCAGCGCGGTCGACTTGATCAGCTGCACCAGGAAGCCGACGGTCGGCGCGCGGGTGATCGAAAACGCCTGCGGCAGGATGATCAGCCTGAGCTCCTGCAGGTAGTGGAGGCCGAGGCTGGCGCCGGCGTCCCACTGGCCGCGCGGCAGCGCATCGACGCCGCCGCGCCAGATCTCGGCGAGATAGGCGCTGGCGAAGAAGGTCAGGCCAAGCACCGCCGCGGTCCACGGCTCGATGCGCAAGCCCAGCATAGGCAAGCCGAAGAACATCAGGAAGAGCTGCATCAGCAGCGGCGTGCCCTGGAAAAGCGCGATGTAGCCGGAGGCAAGCCGCCGTGCCCATTTATTCTTGGCGATCCGGAAGAACAGCACGATCATGCCGACCACGGCGCCGCCCATAAACGCAGCCAACGACAAGAGCACCGTCCAGCGCGCCGCCAGCAGCAGGTTGCGCAGAATGTCCCAGAAGGTGAATTCGATCATGACACGCCGGCTCCAAGAAGCCGGCGGCCGCCGCCGACCAGCAGCCGGCGCAGCCCGATCGACAGGGCGAGATAGACCATCGTCACCACGAAATAGGTCTCGAAAGCCCGGAACGTGCGCGCCTGCAGCATGTCGGCTTCATAGGTCAGCTCGCGCACCGCGATCTGCGACACCACGGCGGATTCCAGCATCATGATGACGATCTGGCTGGTCAGCGCCGGATAGATCACCTTGAGCGCCTGCGGCAGCACGATCTTGATGAAGACCTGGCGCGGCCTGAGCCCAAGCGCCAGTGCCGCTTCCGTCTGCCCGGGCGGCACCGCGTCGAGCCCGGCGCCAACGATCTCGATCGTGTAGGCGGCCATGTTGAGCGTCATCGCCAACATGGCTGCCAGCACCGGATCGAGCCTGACGCCGATGCTGGGCAGCCCGAAGAAGATGAAGAACAGCTGCACCAGGAATGGCGTGTTGCGGATCACCTCGACATACCAGCCGATCGCCCGCTTGAGCAGCAGCGGACCGTTCCGCCGCCCTGCCGCGCCGAGGATGCTGAGCAACGTTCCCGCCAGCGTGGTCACAGCGATCAGCAGGATCGTCGTGGCCGCGCCGCGCGCGATCGCCCCTGTCGCCCCGGCAAGCCAGCCGAAGTCGAGGCTATAGGTCACTGGCCGTCAATCCTTGAGATTGGCGGGATCGAGCGGTGTCTTCAGCCAGGCCTTCGAGCTTTCGTCCAGTTTGCCGTCGGCCAGCATCTTGGCGACCGCATCGTTGACCGCTTGCTTGAGGCGGTCTTCCTTCTTGTTGAGGCCGATATGCGAGGGCGAGGTGAGAAGCTGGAATTTCTGCTCCGGCTTCAGTTCCTCCTGCCGGGCGAGCACCTGGGCGCCGACATCGTTGCCGACCACCATCAGTTGGGTCTGGCCCGAGATGAACGCCTGGATGACGGAATTATAGTTGTCGAAACGGCGGATGTCGGCCGAGGCGGGTGCCGCCTCGGTCAGCGAGGTGTCCTCCAGCGTGCCGCGATTGACGGCGATCGACTTGTCGGCAAGGTCTTCCTTGCCTTTGACCGAGAGTGCTGCCGGGCCGATGACGGCGATGTAGTAGGGTGCGTAGGCGGCGGCGAAATCGATCACCTGCTCACGCTCCTTGGAGTAGCCGACGCTCATCAGCAGGTCGACGCGTTTGTCGGTCAGGTACGGAATGCGGTTCTGGCCGGTCACGCTGACCAGATTGAGCTTGACCTTGAGCTGGTCGGCGATGGATTGCGCCACGTCGATGTCGTAGCCCTTGATGCTCATGTCGGCGCTGGCCGAGGAGAAGGGCGGGAAGTCGGAAAAGATGCCGACATTGATGGCGCCGGCCTTGGCGATGTCGTCGATGGCGTCGGCATTGGCGGCCTGGGTGGTGAAAGCAAGACCGGTCGCGCCGAGCATCAGCACGGCGGCGACGGATGATTTGAGTTTCATGTGAAGTGTCATTGTCATTCCCCTGCTGGAAGCTTGTTTGTTGAATGCAACCGCCGGCTCCAGCGCGGCGGTCGCCTTTGGATTCTCTAGTGGACCATGATCTTTCCGAAAACCGGTTCCCACCTTCGGGATCATGGTCGAGCTGCGTCAGCCTGCCCTGCCGGCAATCGCCGGGCTGAACACCATCAGGCTGAGGATCTCGAACAGCACTTGCGCGCCCGCATGCGCCGTGTTGGTGGTCGCGTCATATTGCGGTGCCACCTCGACGACGTCGCCGCCGACGATGTTGAGGCCCTTCAGGCCGCGCAGCAGCTCGAGCACTTCGCGCGTCGTCAGCCCGCCGACCTCCGGCGTGCCGGTGCCCGGTGCGAAGGCCGGATCGATGCTGTCGATGTCGAAGGAGACATAGGTCGGGCCGTCGCCGACTATCCTGCGCGCCTTCTCGATAATGGCGGGAATGCCGAGGCCGGTCACCTCTTCGGCATGCACCACGGTCATGCCGGACTCATAGGTGAACTCCCACAGATATTCGGCCGAGCCGCGAATGCCGATCTGGATGGTGCGGCTCGGGTCGAGCACGCCGTCCAGCACCGCGTTGCGGAACGGCCCGCCATGGTGGAACTTGGTCATGTCGAACAGGCCGCTGGTGTCGCAATGGGCGTCGATATGGATCATGCCCACCGGCGCCTTCTTGCCGACAGCCTTCAGGATCGGGTGGCTGATCGAATGGTCGCCGCCGACTGAAAGCGGAAGGACGCCGGCGTCGACGATCTGGTTGGTGCGGCGTTCGATGTCGTCATGGCTGGTCTCCAGCCGGTAGCGGCTCTGGAACGGCACGTCGCCGATGTCGGCGACCTTCAGCTCATGCGTCGGCGCGCATTCCAGCACATGATTGTAGGGGCCGATGCGCTCGATGGCGCGCAACGCCCGTGGCCCGAAACGGGCGCCCGGCCGGTTGGTGACGCCAAGATCCATCGGCACGCCGATCATCGCCACCTGCAGATCGCCGAAATCCGGATTGTCGGCGGCGATTTCACGATAGGGCGCCGCGAGGAAGGTCGGGATGCCGGAATAGGGCGCCAGCCGCGTGCCGGTCTTGGAGAAGATCTTGTCGGCGACACGCTGGAATTTCGGGTCGAACATTTCGCCGCCATGGCTCTCGCCATATTTGCGGCGCAACGCTTCGAGCTTGCCGCGGTCGTAACCCATGTCGGTCCTCCATGGCTGGTGCGGTGCGCGGGCGGCGGCCTCGATAGCCGCAGCCGCCGGCTGTCTGCGGATTTCACGTCTTGATGCAATGCCTGGGCAAAGTGTCCTGTAGCTGCATTGAAAAATCAATTGATATTGTTAGGGTGTTCGCTGTGAGAAAATCTCACAGAGCTCAGGTTCCAAATGGCCAAGCGTTTGCCACCGCTCAACCCGCTGCGCGCCTTCGAGGCGACGGCGCGCCATGCCTCACTGAGCAAGGCGGCGGCCGAGCTGAACGTCACCCACGGCGCCATCAGTCATCAGATCAAGGCGCTCGAGCAATCATTGGGCGTCAAGCTGTTCGAGCGTGCCGGCCAGCGGGTGAAGCTGACGCCGCACGGCGCCGAGTTGCTGCCGGCGGTGTCGACCGCCTTCGACGGCATTGCCGCCGCCACGCAGCGCATGACACGGCCGGCCAGCACCGGCGCGCTGTCGGTATCGTGCGTGCCGGCTCTGCTGTTGCTGTGGATGATCCCGCGGCTGGGCAGCTTCACCTCGCAATATCCGGATATCAGGCTGACGCTGATCCCATCCAATGACGCCAAGGACGTCCGCGCCCCGCACATCGATGTCTGCGTGCACTATGGCGACGGCAGCTGGACCGACTGCTGGATGCGCAAATGGTCGGGTCTCGAACTGTTCCCGGTGGTCAGTCCGACGCTGATCAACAACCGCCCGATCCGCACCGTCCGCGACCTCGCCGATCACGTCTTCCTGCATGGCGATGACGGCCGCGAATGGCACACCTGGCTGGCCGCCGCCGACGCACTGGACCTCGAGCGCGGCCGCCGCCATCATCTCGGCGATGCGCGCATGGCGACCGAGGCCGCGGTTCACGGCCATGGCGTGGCGCTCGGCGATACGGTGACGGCAAGCGGACTGCTCGCCCGGGGTCTGCTTGTCGCCCCGTTCAGCCTTTCCGTGCCGGCGGTCGACGATTTCTACGTCGTCTGCCGCAACGAGATGCGGTCGGCGCCGATCGTGCAATTGTTCATCGACTGGCTGTTTGCCGAGAAAGAGCAGGCCGACCGCCGCGCCGACGCGCCGGTGGCAGGTCGCATCGGCATTCGCCGCAAGCGTCCAGCGCTCAAGGTGGTCGGCTCCAAGACCGCATCCTGAGGCCGAAACTGCCGCAGGCGCCGCTTGCCGCAGGGGCTTCTTTTTGTCGGGCCAGCCCGCAAAGCGGGAGGCGCGTTCAAAAATTCGATGCTAAGAGGCATTTGGAGCAATTCCAGGAAAAGTGCGCAGCGGTTTTCCATCCGGAATTGCGATAGACAAAAGCTAGAGCGAGCAGCGAAGGCGCATTGAGCGATGGCAAAGACCGATATAGCGCGGCGCGTCTACAACCACACCTGGAAGCTCGACCCGATCGTCCGTAGCTTGCTCGACACCGATTTCTACAAGCTTCTGATGCTGCAGATGATCTGGGGCATGTATCCCAAGGTCGACGCCACCTTCACGCTGATCAACCGAACCACCTCGGTCCGCCTTGCCGAGGAGATCGATGAGACGGAGCTGCGCGAGCAGCTCGACCATGCCCGCACCTTGCGCTTCTCGAAGAAAGAGATGATCTGGCTCGGCGGCAACACCTTCTATGGCCGCAAGCAGATCTTCGAACCGGAATTCCTCGCCTGGCTGGAAAATTTCCGACTGCCCGAATACGAGCTTTCCAAGCGCGACGGCCAATACGAACTCGCCTTCAGCGGCCCGTGGATGTACACGACGCTGTGGGAGATCCCGGCGCTGGCAATTATCAATGAACTTCGATCGCGCGCGGCCATGCGGGCGTTCGGGCCGTTCGCGCTCGACGTGCTCTATGCCCGCGCCAAGGCCAAGATGTGGGCCAAGACCGAGCGGCTGAAGGCGCTGCCCGGCATCCGCATCTCGGATTTCGGCACCCGCCGCCGCCATTCTTTCCTGTGGCAGCGCTGGTGCGTCGAAGCGTTGAAGGAGGGCATCGGCGAGGCCTTCACCGGCACCTCCAATGTGCTGCTCGCCATGGACAACGATCTCGAGGCGCTCGGCACCAACGCGCATGAACTGCCGATGGTGTTCGCCGCGCTCACCAATTCGGAAAAGGAATTGAAACAGTCGCCCTACAACGTGCTGCAGGACTGGCAGCGCTACTACGGCGGTAACTTGCTTATCGTACTGCCGGACACCTTCGGCACCGCGGCGTTCCTGCGCGATGCACCGGACTGGGTCGCCGACTGGACCGGCTTCCGCCCCGACAGCGCACCGCCGATCGAAGGCGGCGAGAAGATCATTTCCTGGTGGCGCGAAAAGGGCAAGGACCCCAAGCAGAAGCTGCTCATCTTCTCGGATGGGCTAGAGGTCGAGACCATCGAGGAGACCTACCGCCACTTCCGCGGCAAGGTGCGCATGTCCTTCGGCTGGGGCACCAACCTGACCAATGATTTCGAGGGCTGCGCGCCGACCGAGACCAACCGGCTAGACGCCATCTCGCTGGTCTGCAAGGTCACCGAAGCCAACGGCAGGCCGGCGGTCAAGCTTTCCGACAATCCGGCCAAGTCGACCGGCGACGAGAAAGAGATCGAGCGCTATTTGCGGATATTCGGCCAGAAGGATCGCGTGGAGCAACTGGGGAAAGTGTGAGGTGGGGGGACTCTTGCGTAGTATGAGTTCCTTCGCGCCCCCCTCTGTCCTGTCCGGCAGGACAGAGGGGGGCGCCGTAGAGCCCCGTCGTTACAGTCTAGCTCTCGTCGTTGTTGCCTTTGCATTCTCGCCCACTCCCGCCTTCGCCCATGCCTCCGACCGCGGCCACGTCCTGCTGCTTCCCACCGGTTACTACGCCGTGGGTGGCGCGCTCGCCGTTGCCGCCAGCTTCCTGATCCTCGCTCTACTCCCGCCGGACTCCCTCGACCGCTTCTGGCGCAAACGCCTGCCGCTTTTCGCCTTTGGCGACGGCGCGCGGACTGCCGCCAGCCTGGTATCCTTTGCCGGCTTTGCAATTCTGATTGCCGCCGGCCTGTTCGGCAGCCGCGATCCGCTCTCCAATCCGCTGCCGCTGACCGTATGGACATTGCTCTGGGTTGGGTTGGCTCTGTTGCAGGGGTTGGCCGGCGATCTCTGGTCGTGGGCCAATCCGTGGTACGGGCCGTGCCGCGTCGTCTCGCACCGGTTCGGCAGATCGCAGCCGCAGTTGCTCCCCCAGTGGCTCGGCTATTGGCCGGCTTTCGTGCTGTTCTTCGCCTTCGCCTGGTTCGAGCTGATCGACCCTGCGCCCGACGATCCGGCGCGGCTGGCCTGGGCGGCCGGCGCCTATTGGCTGCTGAGCTTTGCCGCCATGCAGGTCTTCGGATACCGCGACTGGAGCCGGCGCGGCGAGTTCCTGACGGTGTTCTTTTCCATGGTAGCGCACTTCGCCATCGTCGAGCGCAACGAGGACGGCCGGCTCGAACTCTGCTGGCCGGGTGCCAAGCTGCTCGGTGCCGCGCCGCTACCGCTCAGCGGCGTCGCTTTCCTGCTGCTTGCGCTATCGTCTGTGTCCTTCGACGGCCTGTCGAAAACCTTCTTCTGGCTAGGCTGGTTCGGCATCAATCCGCTGGAGTTTCCTGGACGCACCGCTTTGATCGGCATCGGCAGTTTTGGCCTTGTGCTGAGCTTTGCCGTGCTTGCGGCCGTGTTCGCGCTCGCCGTCTTTCTTGGCCAGCACCTTGCCGGCAGCAAGCATTCGCTCGGTCACGCCGCCGGGCTTTTGGTCTGGTCGATCGTACCGATCGCGCTCGCCTACCACTTCGCGCATTATCTGACGGCGCTGCTGGTCGACGGCCAATATGCGATTGCCGCTCTTTCCGACCCGTTTGCGCTGGGCTGGAACCTGTTCGGTACCGCCGACATGTCAATTGAAGCCGGCGTTGTCGCCGGCGCCGGCTCGGCGTGGTGGCTGTGGAACCTCCAGGCCGGCGTCATCATTGCCGGCCACATGCTTGCAGTGCTTGTCGCTCATGGCTTGGCCTGGCGGCTGCATCCCGTTCCGGCTCGCACCGCGCTCAGCCAGTTCCCGCTCACCGTGCTGATGATTGCCTATACCGTCCTCGGCCTATGGCTGCTTGCGACGCCGAGCGCCGGATGAACGAGGTGCGCGATGGCCGTCAATCGAACCTTGGGGAAAGCTCGCTTGCCACGTCAGAGCTTTGGTGATTTAGTTTGTACACATGCAATTTTCGGCCCTCTTAACAAGAGTGGCCTGCCTGCAACAGCCATTGGTCAAAGCTCAAAAACAAGGGGAACTGCCGTGACTGACAAGAATGGGTTTTTCGATCTCTCCAGATCCGCTCTCACCCGCCGCACGGCGCTGAAGGGCCTTGCCGCCGGCGCCGGTCTTGCCGTCGCGCCGGGTTTCGTGCGTTACAGCCAGGCGCAGAGCTCGGCGCCGATCAAGATCGGCTTTCAGTCGCACCGCACCGGCATCGGCGCCGCCTATGGCCGCTGGTACGAGAAGACCACGGCCGCTGCCGTCAAGGCTATCAACGATGCTGGCGGCATCACCGGCCGGCCGGTCGAGGTGATCATCGAGGATGACGGCACCGATCCCGGCCGGGGCGCCGAAGTCGTCGGCAAGTTCGCCTCCCAGCACAAGACCGACATCGTCTACGGCACGCTGTTTTCGCATGTCGTCATCGGCTCGGCGCCGGCCGCCGGCGAGGCCAAGATGCCCTATTTCGTCGTCAGCGAAGGCCACCACGTCGCGTCGACCAAGTTGAACCGCTACGTCTTCCAGCCCGGCATCACCGATGTGAAGAGCCAGATCCAGTCGATGGCGCCGTGGATTGCCGCCAATGCCGGCAAGAAGGTGACGCAGATATTTCCCGATTTCGCCTTCGGCTACGACCATCGCGACTACCTGCCGCCGGCCCTGAAGGCGCAAGGCGCCGAGGTCATCGCCCAGATCGCCATCCCCCCGACGGAATCCTCCTTCACCAAATATTTCCCGCAGATCCCCGCGGAGACCGAGGTGATCTACCACGTCATGGTCGGCCCGGGGGTGCTCACCTTCGTCAAGGAGCTCGGCGAGTTCTACGGCTCCAATCGGCCACAATTGTTCGGCTTCATCGATTCGCTCGAAGCTACCGACATCAACAGCCCCGGCCTCGAATTCCTTGACGGCAGCCATTTCTGGGAAGGTTCGCCGCGCTACGCGCAGCCTGATGATTCCCCCGCGCAGAAGGCCTACCGCGCCGCCGTCGGCATCGACGACAATGGTGCCGCCGTCGGCGACCCCAAGGACGTCTCCACCGCCGCGCATATGTTCGGCTGCTGGGAAACGCTCTATGTCGTCAAGAAGGCGATGGAAGACGCCGGCTACAAGGGCCCGGAAGACCGCGCCAAGCTGGTCGAGGCGACCGAGGCATTGACCGAGTTCGCCGAAGGGCCCGAGCATCCGCAGGGGCCGAAAACCTTCAACGGCAAGATCCACCAGTGTTTTGGCATCCAGAACATCTCCAAGGTCGAAGGCGGCCGGCTGAATGTCGTCCACAAGACCAAGATCGAGGACGGCCTCTACGAGCCGGAAGGGGATTACACGACGCAGGCGCTGTGAGCTTGGCTGCCGCAGCAAGCGTGAGCGCCAAGACACCCCCCTCTGGCCTGCCGGCCAGGCAGGCAGGCCAGAGGGGGGTGCTTCGCGCATCCGCCGGTGCTTAACCGATGCACTTCGGACCTCACCTGCTCCTCGCCGCCCTCGAAGGCCTCGTCACCTCCGCCGTGCTGGCGCTGACGGCGCTTGGGTTGTCGCTGGTGTTCGGCGTCATGCGCGTCGTCAATGTCGCGCATGGCGAGTTTTTCATGCTGGGCGCGGTGCTTGCCTGGGCGATTTCTACGGCGATATCCGGCCATCCTGCGCTCGGCTTCCTGGCCGCCCTGGTGCTGGCGCCATTGATCGTCGGTCTGATCGCGCTGGTCGCCGAACGGCTGGTGCTGCGCCGGCTCAACTATAATCCGGAAGCCACCATCGTCGCCACCATCGGCATGCTCTACATCATCCAGCAAATGGCGCTGACCTTCTACGGCCCGGAGGCGCGGCCAGTCGAGCCGCCGTTCAGCTACCGCATCCTCCTGCCGTGGTTCGGCTATTCCAGCTACAAGCTGTCGATCATCGCCGCGTCGGCGCTGCTGCTGATCGCGACCTGGCTGGTGCTGACGCGCACGAAAATCGGCCTCGTCATGCGCGCCACCCAATATGACAGCGAGACGGCGCAGGCCTTCGGTATCCCGGTGACCAGAGTCTATGCCGGCGTTTTCGCACTCGGCGCCATGCTGGCGGCTGTGGCCGCGGTGCTGATCGTGCCGATCAGCCAGGCGCATTATCTGATGGGGCGGGACCCGCTGCTGCTCTCGTTCATCGTCGTCATCATCGGCGGCCTCGGCTCATTGCGCGGCACGGTGGTCGCCGCGGTGCTGATCGGACTGTCCGACGGCATTATCTCGGTGTTCTTCTCGCCGACGCTGGCCAAGATCATAGCCACCGTGCTTGTCGCCATGGTGCTGGTGTTCCGGCCGCAAGGCCTGTTCGGGACAGCATCGCGATGAAGGATGCTTCGCCGGCAAAGCCATATGCGCTGCATCTCGGCGTCATCGCCCTGCTTTTCGGGCTTAGTTTTGTCCTGCCGGAATATCATCACGGCCTGCTCGCCCGCATTATGGTGCTGGCGGTCTTCGCCATGGGCTACAATCTGCTGTTCGGCTATGTCGGGCTGCTCAGCCTCGGCCATGCCATGTTCTTTTCAGCCGGGCTCTATGGCGCCGGCCTTGCCGTCATCCATCTCGGCTGGAGCGTGCCGGCCGCCTTCGCAGCCGGGCTTGCCTGCGGCGCGCTGCTTGCGCTGGTGATCGGGCTGCTGGCGCTGCGCACCTCCGGCGTCGCCTTCATGATCGTCACCATGATGTTCGCTCAGGTATTTTATCTCCTCATTCTTTATTTCGCCGCCTGGACCGGCGGCGACCAGGGCTTGGTGGTGCCGCAGCCGATGCGGGTCCTTGTCCTGGGCAGCACGTCATTCGACCTCACCAACGCGACCGTGCGCTATATAAGTGCGCTGGCACTGTTCTCGATCGTGCTGCTCATAAGCCTGGCGATAGTCCGCTCCGGCTATGGCCGTGTGCTGGTCGCCATCCGCGAGAACGAGGAGCGGACCAAGATGCTTGGCTACGACACGTTCTCCAGCAAGCTTGCCGCCGTCATCATCTCCGGCAGCATCTGTGCGGCTTCCGGCGCTGCCTATGCGCTGCTGTTCGGCTATGTCGGCTCGAGCTTCGCCTCGGTGCAGTATTCCATCCTGCCGCTGCTCTGGGTGCTGCTGGGCGGTGCCGCCACCACGCTCGGTCCGCTGATCGGCACACTGTTCATGTATTATGTCATCGACGTCGCCAGCGGCTACACCTCGGCCTATCTGCTGATCGTCGGCATAGCGCTCATCCTGCTGGTGCTGTTCTTCCCGAGAGGCATTCTCGGCAGCATCCGCCAGCGCTGGCTCGGGTGGTTGCCATGATGCCGCTGCTTACCACCAAAGGCCTGTCGCGCAGTTTCGGCGGCTTGCGCGCCGTCGACGGCGTCGACTTCGCGCTGATGCCGGGCGAGATCCGCGCCATCATCGGCCCCAACGGTGCCGGCAAGACCACCTTCGTCAGCCTGGTCAGTGGCCGCATCCAGCCCTCGTCGGGCATGATCGTCTTCGACGGCGCCGACATCACCAGCCTGCCTGCCTACGCCCGAGTTCGCCTTGGCATCGCCTACACGTTCCAGATCACCAGCGTCTTTGCCAATCTCAGCGCCTACGACAATGTTGCCCTGCCGGTGCAGCGCACGCTGACCGACGGCCGCTCGAAGGGCGCGGTTCACACCGGCGTCATGGCGGCTCTCGAGCGCACCGGCCTTGCCGACCGCGCGCAAATGCCGGCCGGGCAATTGTCCTACGGTCACCAGCGGCTGCTGGAAGTGGCAATGGGACTGGCACTGAAGCCGCGGCTGCTGATCCTCGACGAACCGACGCAAGGGCTGGCCGATAGCGAGATCGACAATTTCATCGAGCTGGTGCGCGAGATCGCCGACAGTGCCACCGTGCTTTTGATCGAGCACAACATGCCGGTGGTCATGCAACTCGCCGACCGCATCACCGTCTTCAACGCCGGCCGGATCTTGGCTGAAGGCACGCCCGAGCAGATCCGCGCCAATGCCGCGGTGCAGGACGCCTATCTGGGGACCACCCATGGCTGAGGTCCAGTCCAAGGCCCAGTCCAAGGCCCAGTCCAAGGCGTTGACCATATCCGGGCTCGATTGCTTCTATGGCGAAGTCCAGGTGCTCTATGGCTTGGATCTTGTGTTGAACGAGGGCGAGGTGCTCTGCCTGTTCGGCCGCAACGGCGCCGGCAAGACGACGACGCTGAAGGCGATCATGGGCCTGGTGCCGGCAAGCGCTGGCTCGATCCGGCTCGAAGGCCGGGAATTGACCGGCCTGCCGGCACATGAGGTGCCCAAGGCCGGCGTCGCCTACGTGCCGCAGGGCCGGCGGCTGTTCGCCGAGATGACTGTGGCGGAAAACATCGAGATCGGCCTGATGGCCCGCAACAAGGGCAAGGCGACGCGCGAGAATGTGCTCGATCTTTTCCCGCTGCTGCGCCAGCGCCTCAGGCAGCGTTCCGGCACGCTTTCCGGCGGCGAGCAGCAGATGCTGGCCATGGCACGCGCCCTGTGTCTGGAACCGCAGGTGCTCCTGCTCGATGAACCGACCGAAGGGCTGATGCCGTCGATGATCGCCAAGATCCGTGAAACCGTGTCGAAACTGCGAGCGCTCGGCGTGTCGACAATTCTTGTCGAGCAGCGCGTCGATGCCGTGCTCTCGGTCGCAGACCGCGTTTGCTTCATCGAAAACGGCCGCAACCGCGAGACGGTCGATGTCGAGGAACTGCGTGCCGATCCCTCGGCGGTCCGTCGCTATGTCGGCGTCGGCTGATCAGGCAAAAAACAGCAAGCCGGCGAGCAGGAAAGTCGGGATCAGCACGGCGCCCGACCACGCCATATAGCCAAAGAAGCTCGGCATCTTGATGCCGCGATGCCTGGCAATGGCGTAGACCATGAAATTCGGCGCGTTGCCGACGTAGGTGTTGGCGCCCATGAACACCGCGCCTGCCGAGATCGCCGCCAGCGTCGAGGCGAGCTCGGTCATCAGATGCTGCGCATCGCCGCCGGCCAGTTCGAAGAATACCAGATAGGTCGGCGCATTGTCGAGGAAGGACGACAGCGCTCCGGTCAGCCAGAAATACGCGAGATTGTCGGGCGCGCCGGTCGGCGAACTGACCAGGAGCACCAACGGCGCCAGCGCGCCGTCGAGGCCGGCCCGCAATATGGCGACGACCGGAACGATGCAGATGAAGATGCTGGCGAACAGCTTCGCCACCTCGGCGATCGGCCCCCAGCTGAAGGCGTTTGCGCCGCGAAACTCCTTCGGCGAGACGACAAGCGACATGAAGGCCAGTATCAAGATGACGGCGTCGCGCACCAGATTCTGCAGCTCGAGGCTGACGCCCTGAAAAGCGAAACTCACTCCCGGCTTCCAGGCAGCAGAAATCAGGATCGCGGCGATTACACCGGCCAGCAGCGGGATGTTGGCCAGGCCGCGGATGCGCACCTTGCTGTCGGGCGTCGGATCCTTGATCTTCGGCGCGCCTTCCTCCCGATGATGCATGATGATGTCGATCGCCAGGAAAACCACCAGCACCACGCCGGCGACGAACAGCGTCTCGGGCAACAGGTGAACTGTCGTCCAGAAGAAATCGACGCCGCGCAGAAAGCCGACGAACAGCGGCGGATCGCCGAGCGGCGTCAGCGAGCCGCCGATGTTGGACACCAGGAAGATGAAGAAGATGACGACATGGGCGTTGAAGCGCCGGTTATCGTTGGCGCGGATGAGCGGCCGGATCAGGATCATCGAGGCGCCGGTTGTGCCGATGATCGAGGCAAGCACCGCCCCGCCCAGCAACAGCCCGGCATTGACCAGCGGCGTGCCGTGTATGTTGCCGGCAACGAAGATGCCGCCCGAAATGGTGAACAGCGCAAACAGCAGGATGATGAACGACATGTATTCGGTGAGCAGCGCATGCAGCACCGCCTGCGTGGCCGACGGAATGCCGAAGGCGATTGCCAGCGGCCCGATCACCAATGCCGCCCAGAAGGCAGCGATCTTGCCGTAATGGTGCTCCCAGGCATGATGGAACAGCAGCGGGCCGGTCGCGATGCAAAGCAACAGCCCGGCAAACGGCAACACCCACCACAGCGACATGGCGGCGCCCGGCAATTCGTGCGCTTCGGCCGCGAGAACCGCTCCCGGAGAAAGGATTGCGGCAATAAGTGCAGCACCTGCCGTCAACGCCGCAAACCGCATGAAGCCCTCAAAAGTCTGTCAGGTTCGGCTGGATGACGTTCAAATCAGTGCCACGCCGGCATCGCGCATCCGGCCCAGCATCGTCTCCATGGAGCCGTTGAGATCGATGCCGCGGCAGGCGTCGAGCCGCACCGATGTCGCAAAGCCGAGCTTGACCGCGTCGAGTGCCGAAAAGGCGACGCAGAAATCCGTCGCCAGGCCGACCAGGGTCAGCGTATCGATATTTCGCTCCCGGAGATAGCCGGCAAGGCCGGTCGGCGTCGTCCGGTCGTTCTCGAAGAATGCCGAATAGCTGTCGATCGCAGGACGGAACCCCTTGCGGATCACCAGCTCGGCCTTGCTCCAGGCCAAGCCGGAATGGAAGTCCGAACCAAGGCTGCCCTGGATGCAGTGATCAGGCCACAGCGTCTGCTCGCCATAAGGCATGTCGATCGTTTCGAACGGTCGCTTGCCGGGGTGGCTGGAGGCAAAGCTCGAATGGCCGGCAGGGTGCCAGTCCTGCGTCAGCAGGACGTGCTCGGTCCGCCGGATCAGATCATTGACCAACGGCACGATTTCGTCGCCACCGGCCACTTCCAGGGCGCCACCTGGGCAGAAATCGTTCTGCAGGTCGATAATGACAAGCGCTTCGTCGGCCATGGAGCCTCCTTATTTTCTTCGTCCTGAGCTTAGGCTCCAATGAAAACGCGACCGGACGCAGAAACTTGACCAGATGGCCGGCTGCGTCAACCTCTCGTGGCATAACAAATGCGTTCCGGGCGCACGGTGCCAACAGCCGTGCAAACTCTGGCTTTGACAATTCCTGCCGGCTTGATATCATTTGCATACGAATGAATTTCCTGCCTTGAATGCTCGGGAAAGTCTTTCGGCAGGATCCCCTCTCGGGAAGCCCATTCTGGGAAGGCAAAGCGTGATCCGTTACGCAAAACCCACCACGGTCGACGACGCCCTCGCGTTGCTGGGCGAAGGGCAATGGCGCATCCTTGCCGGTGGTACCGATTTTTATCCGGCTCAAGGCAGCAAGCCTTTCCGCGACAATATCCTCGACATCAATGGCCTGGCGGTATTGCGCGGCATTGCCGAAGCCGAAAACCATTGGCTCATTGGCGCCCGCACCGCTTGGACCGATCTCGTCCGCCATCCGCTGCCGGCGGCCTTCGACGCGCTGAAGCAGGCGGCGCGGGAAGTTGGCTCGGTGCAGATCCAAAACGTTGCCTCGATAGCCGGCAATCTCTGCAATGCCTCGCCGGCCGCCGACGGTGTGCCGGCGCTGCTGGTGCTCGATGCCGAAGTCGAGCTGCGTTCCTCGGTCGCGACCCGGCATTTGCCCCTTGCAAAGTTCATTCTTGGCAACCGTCGCACCGCTCTGCAGTCCGGCGAAATGGTGACGGCAATCCGTATTCCCAAACCTGCGACCGCCGGCGGCTCCGCCTTCGTGAAACTCGGCGCGCGGCGTTATCTCGTCATCTCCATCGCCATGGCCGCCGCACGCCTGGCCGTCGAAGATGGTATCGTCAGGAAAGCGGCCGTCGCCGTCGGGTCCTGCTCGGTCGTCGCCAGGCGCCTGGCGGGCGTCGAGGCGGCGCTGCGCGGCTTGCCCGTCGGCCCCGCGCTGGCCGCTGCAATCCGGTCCGCGCCAATGGACGAGTTGTCGCCGATCGGTGACGTACGCGGCAGCGCCGAATACAGGCTGGATGCCGCGCGCGAGATCGTCGTCCGTGCTGTGCTTGGTGCTGTGGGCGTAATCCCTGGCGAAAGGGCGGCGGCCTGATGGGGATGGAGCGCGCCGACATCGCCTTCGAGGTCAACGGCGCCGCCGTCAGCGTTTGCGTGCCGCCGGTGCGGCGGCTGTCCGCGGTGTTGCGCGACGAGCTGCGGCTGACCGGCACCAAGGTCGGCTGTGATGCCGGCGATTGCGGCGCCTGCACGGTGCTGGTCGACGGCGAGCCGGTCTGCGCCTGCCTGATGCCCGCGGCTTCCGCCTCCGGCACCGTCGTCACGACCGTCGAAGGTCTCGGCAATGGCAGGCTGTCGGCACTGCAAGCCTCGTTTCTCAGCCATGGCGCAGCACAGTGCGGCGCCTGCACGCCCGGCCTGCTGGTCGCCGCAACGGCACTCCTGGACAGGACGCCTTACCCGAGCGAGGCTGAAACGCAGGATGCGCTCGGCGGTGTACTCTGCCGCTGCACCGGCTACCGCAAGATCGTCGCGGCGGTGATGGATGCTTGGCGCCACGACGGCGGTCTCGATCAGCGCATGCCATCCTCTGGCCACGCCGTCGGCTCCTCCCCGATCCGCCTCGATGGCGTGCCGAAAGTCACTGGCGACGAAAAATTCGGCGGCGATTCCTTCCCCGCCGATGCGCTGTCCGTGCTGGTGGTCCGCTCACCGCACTATCATGCGGCCTTCAGCTTCGGCGATCTCGGCAGCTGGGTGAAATCCCGTCCCGGCATTGCCGGCGTCTTCACCGCCGCCGACATTCCGGGAAAGAATTGTTTCGGCGTCATCGCGCCCTTCGCCGACCAGCCGGCGCTGGCCGAAGGAGTTTCGCGCTTTCGCGGCGAGGCGGTGGCGCTGGTTGCCGGCGAACGCGAGGCTATCCTCGATCTCGACCTAGCCGATTTCCCTGTCAGTTGGACCGAGTTGCCGCATTTTCTGGAAACTGGCGAAGCGCAGGCCGGCGGCGCGCCACTGGTCCATGAAAACCGGCCCTCGAACCTGCTCACCTCCGGCTTTGTCGAGCGTGGCGACCCCGAAGCCGCGCTTGCCGGTGCGGCTTTCGTCGTTTCTGGCGCCATCGACACCTCCTATGTCGAGCACGCCTATATCGAACCGGAAGCCGGCTATGCCTTCATGGACGGCGACACGCTGGTCGTCGTCGCCTGCACGCAGGCGCCCTATATGGACCGTGACGACACCGCAAAAGTGCTCGGCCTTACCCCGGAAAAGGTGCGCATCGTGCCGACCGCGACCGGCGGCGGCTTCGGCTCGAAGCTCGACGTCTCGCTGCAACCGCTCATCGGCCTCGTCGCCATGAAAACCGGCCGACCGGCGGCGCTCGCCTACAGCCGCACCGAATCGATGATCTCGACCACCAAGCGCCATCCAGCCCTGATGAGAGCGAGCATCGGCGCCAATGCCGACGGCCG
The DNA here is from genome assembly GCF_040322515.1 of Mesorhizobium sp. M0136. Classification (NCBI taxonomy): domain Bacteria; kingdom Pseudomonadati; phylum Pseudomonadota; class Alphaproteobacteria; order Hyphomicrobiales; family Phyllobacteriaceae; genus Mesorhizobium; species Mesorhizobium sp. M0136. Next base: position 87,623 of record NZ_JAMYTP010000010.1, on the reverse strand, counting down.
TGTCACCGGCATGGTCTTCGCCGGCGATTTCAACACCGGCGCCTATGCGAGCTGGGGGCCGACGGTCGCCAGCCGCGTGCCGGTGCACGCCTCCGGCCCCTATGCTACGCCGAACTATCGCGCCGAAGGCCGTGCCATCCACACCAACGGCCCGATTGCCGGCGCCTTTCGCGGTTTCGGCGTGCCGCAGGCGACGATCATGCAGGAGACCTTTTATGACGAGCTGGCCGACAAGCTCGGCATGGATCGGCTCGACTTTCGCCTGAAGAACTGCCTTCGGAACGGATCCGAAACAGTTACCGGGCAGCGGCTTGAGTCGGGCGTCGGCATCGCCGACTGCCTGGAGGCCCTCCGTTCACATTGGCAGCGTGCCGTTCGCGATGCCGAAGCGTTCAATGCCGGTAGCGGCATCAAAAAACGCGGCGTCGGCATCGCTTCTTGCTGGTACGGCTGCGGCAACACCTCGCTGCCCAATCCGTCGACCATCAAGGTCGGCATCTCGATATCGGGCGAAGTCGTCCTGCATCAGGGGGCGGTCGATATCGGGCAAGGCTCCAACACCGTCATCGCGCAGATCTGCGCCGACGCGTTGGGTCTGCCATTGGAGATGTTGCGGCTGAAAGGCGCCGATACGGCGATCACCCCCGATGCCGGCAAGACCTCGGCCTCGCGCCAGACTTTCGTCACCGGCAAGGCCGCCGAAAAGGCCGGCCGCGCCTTGCGCGAGGAGATCTTGCGTTTCGCCAATGTCTCGCAAAAGGCGGCGATTGCGCTGGACGGCACAAGCCTGAGCATCAGGGAAGGCGAAGCGACGCGCCGCATCGATCTTTCCTCGCTGAAGGCAGACGCCGAAGGTTTTGTCTTCCGGGCCGAGGAAAGCTACGACCCGCCGACGCAGCCGCTCGATGCAAAAGGTCAGGGCAAGCCTTACGCCGTCTATGGTTATGGCGCTCAGATCGCCGAACTGGAGGTCGACCTCAAGCTCGGCACCGTGAAGCTGGTAAAAATCACCGCCGCCCACGATGTCGGCAAGGCCATCAATCCCTTGCTTGCCGAGGGCCAGATTGAGGGTGGCATCGCCCAGGGCATCGGCATGGCGCTGATGGAAGAGTATATCCCCGGCCGCACCGAAAACCTGCACGACTATCTGATCCCGACGATCGGCGACGTGCCGCCGATCGAGACCATCCTGATAGAAGTTCCGGATCCGGAAGGACCGTTCGGAGCCAAGGGCTTGGGCGAGCATGTGCTGATCCCGACGGCGCCGGCGATCCTCAACGCCATCCGCCATGCAACAGGTGTGCTGGTCACCAAAATTCCGGCGACGCCGACCCGCATCCGCGCCGCCATCCTCGACAAGGAGGCGCGCCGATGAGCGAGCTTGCCGAACGTTTCGAGACACATGATCCCGGCGAGAAGCTGGTGGCCGAGAAGATCCGCTGCGATGCCTGTCCGGTCATGTGCTACATCGCCGATGGCCGCACCGGCGCCTGCGATCGCTACGGCAATGTTGGCGGCAGGATCGTGCGGATGGATCCGCTGACCATCCTCGACCACGCGGCCGAGACCGGCGCCGCAATCGTACCCTTTGCCGAGGAAGGCGAGGCATGGGACGGCGAACTGGTCAACACCGGCCGCCGCTTCGTCACCGCCATCGGCGCCGGCACCACCTATCCCGATTACAAGCCGGCGCCTTTCATCGTCAGCCAGGAGGTCGAGGGCGTCGATCTGGTCACCGTCGTCACCGAGGGCATCTTCTCCTATTGCGGCGTCAAGGTGAAGATCGACACCGATCGTCATATCGGCCCCGAAACGGCGACGGTCCGTGCCCAAGGCGAGGCGATCGGCCATGTCACCACCGGCGAATACGGCTCGCAGATGCTGTCGCTGGGCGGCGTACATCATTTGACCGGCGGCTCGAAGGCTGAAGGGCGCGCCACCTGTGACGCCATGCTCGCCCTGTGCAACCGCAAACCGGTCGAACTCGTCATCGACGGCGGCGCCACCGTCATCGTCGAAGCCGGCAAGCCGCCGGTCATCGACGGCAAGCTCGAACAGCGCATGCGCGTCGGCTGCGGTTCGGCCACCATAGGCATGTTCGCGACCCAATGGCGCGGCCTTGTTGACGAGGTGGTGGTGGTCGATGACCACATCACCGGCGTCGTCTCCGAGCATCAGGCCGGCAAGGTGCTTGGCTGGCAGGATACCGGCATCAAGATCATCGGCCGCCGTTCGACGCCGGGCCGTTATTTCAAGGTGTCGGAGCCCGGCCTCGGCTGGGGCGGCACCAGTATTTCCGACCCGCTGTCGATCCTTGGTGAATGGAACGCCAAAAAGGGTGCGCGCCCCGGCATGTCGCTGCTGATGGTCTCGACCACCGGCGAGCAATTCGCCTATTACGAGCTCGACGACGAATTGAAGCCTGTGCAGAAACCGTTCCCGGAGCGGCTGCGGAAGTCGGTTGAACTGATTGAGGACAATTGCGAGCCGGCGCTCTGCACCGTGCTTTTCGTCGGCGGCGCCGGCGGGTCGCTGCGCGCCGGCGTCACCGAGAACCCGGTCAATCTGACCCGCTCGGTGCAGGGCCTCAAGACCTATGTGACGGTCGGCGGCGCGCCGGTCTATGTCTGGCCGGGCGGCGGCATCACGCTGATGGTCGACGTCACCCGCGTGCCGGAAGGCGCCTTCGGCTATGTGCCAACGCCGGCGCTGGTGGCGCCGATCGAGTTCACCATGCGCCGCGACGATTATGTCAGGCTTGGCGGCTACGAAGCCGAAATCCGCAGCGTCGACGATATCCTGGCCAAGGGCGGCGAATATCTCAATCCGCGCCGCGGCACGGCCGCACCCCTTGACAATCCCTGGCCGCCGCTGGCTCAGTTGCGTCGCGCGGCCGCAAACGGGGCTGGGCGATGAACGGCCCGCAGGCGCATTGGCTCGAGGACGGCCGGAGGCTTCACCTCAATCATGGGCCGATCGACCTGATCGTCGAGGCCTTCGGCGAGGCGAGTGAATGCAGCGCCGCATATCATCAGGCAGTGGCGCGCTTCCAGACAATCCTGGTTGAACTGGTCGAAGAGTTGCCCGAACTGCGGCGCCCGGCCAGCTCGCGGTCACGTGCTTTCGCTGGCCCGACGGCGCGCCGCATGGAAGCGGCGGTCGTTCCGCTAGCGAAACAATTCATCACGCCGATGGCGGCCGTCGCCGGCTCGGTAGCCGACGAAGTGCTCGGGGCCCTGCTTGCCGGCCGCCGGCTCGAGCGCGCCTATGTCAATAATGGCGGCGACAGCGCGATCCATCTCGGCAACGGGCAGTCGATGACGCTTGCCATTGCCGGGACAGGTCATGGGTTGGCAGATCGTCTCACGATCCGCGCCGAAGACGGGATCCGCGGCGTCGCGACAAGCGGCTGGCGCGGCCGCTCCTTTTCGCTCGGCATCGCCGACGCGGTTACGGTGCTGGCGCGAACGGGTGCTGAAGCCGACGCCGCCGCGACCTTGATCGCCAACGCCGTCGACCTGCCCGGTCATCCAGCCGTTAGGCGCGTACGGGCGCGCGATCTCGCGCCTGACAGCGATCTCGGCGACCGTTTGGTGACGCAGGGCGTGGGGCCGCTTTCCGCCGCTGAAATCGCTATTGCTCTGGAAGGTGGATTTGCCGTTGCCGAGGAGTTTCGGCGGCGCGGCCTGGTTGCCGCCGCGGCGCTTTTCCTCGGCGGTCAGGCGCGCATCGCAGGTCCGATGGGGCTCGCCAATAAAGCTTTAGAGAGGGAAATTGCTCATGCCTGAGTTTCCGATCCGCAAGATCGCCGTGCTGACCGAAGAGATTTTTCACGAGGGCGGGCCGGTGGCGAAGGTGCCGCGGCGCCGCGCCGCGGCCATGGCTGTGGTCAAGAACCCGTTCGCCGGCCGTTACGTCGAGGAACTGCAGAGCGCCATGGAGGATTTGAAGCCGCTCGGGCTGCTGCTCTCCGACAGGCTTATTGCCGCATTGGGCGGCGACGTGAAACAGATCGACGGTTACGGCAAGGGCGCCATCGTCGGCATGGCGGGCGAGCTGGAGCATGGCGCGCTGTGGCATGTGCCGGGCGGCTATGCCATGCGCGAACGGCTCGGCGACGCCAAGGCGATCGTGCCGTCGGCAAAGAAGGTCGGCGCTTTCGGCGCGCGGCTCGATGTGCCGCTCGGCCACATCAACGCCGCCTATGTGCGCAGCCATTTCGATGCCATGGAAATCGGCATCAGCGATGGCCCGCGTCCCGACGAGATCCTGTTCTGCCTCGCAATGACCTGCGGCCCGCGCGTGCACGACCGCATGGGCGGGCTGGCGGCCAAGGATATCAAGGCATGGGACGGGCTGCGGTGAGCGCCGAAGACAATCTGCTCAAGCTGGTCGAGGCCGAGGAGCCTGACGAAAACGACTATCGCTTGCAGGAGCAGGTCGGCTTCATCCTGCGCAAGGCGCATCAGCGCCATGTCTCGATCTTCGCCGCACACATCGCCGATCTGACGCCGCCGCAATTTGCCGCTTTGGCCAAATTGCGCGACGTCGGCGAGACCTCGCAGAACCAGCTTGGCAGCCTGATCGCCATGGATGCGGCGACCGTGAAGGGCGTCATCGACCGGCTGAAAGCGCGTGGCTTTGTCGAACTTAGCAAACACGAAGTCGACAAACGGCGCCTACTGGTCAATCTGACGGCCGAGGGGCGCGACGCGATCGAGCGGCTGATTCCGCTTGCCCGCGAGATCACGCAGGAAACGCTGGCGCCGCTTTCCGTCAAGGAGGCTGCCATTTTCATGAAGCTGCTGGGCAAGCTGGCTTAATCTGCTGCCGGCCGGCGTTTGATTGTTGTTCCTGCCGGGCGCTGGACGCCCGGCAGGAAAGCCTCGTCTCAGAGGCCGTTGTCCTTCAGGATCTGGGCGGCATTTTCCTTGGTGATCTTCTGCGTCGGCAGGGTGATGGTCTTTTCCACCTTCTCGCCGTTCAGGAACTTGATCGCCTGCCGCAGCCCTTCGGCGCCCGGCGTCACATAAGTGAACGTCGCCGTCAGCTCGCCATTGGCGACCAGCTGCACGCCTTCATTGGGCAGGCCGTCGATGCCGATGAACTTGATGTCCTTCTCACGTCCGACGTCCTTGGCGGCAAGATAGGCACCATAGGCCATCGGATCATTATGGCCGTAGACAAGATCGATCTTCTCGTTGTTACGCAACGCGGTCGCCATGATGTTGTAGGCCTGGTCCTGCTTCCAGTCGCCCGACTGCTGGTCGAGCAGGTATTTTATGCCCGGCTCCTTGTCGGTGAATTCATGGAAGCCGTCATGGCGATCGTGTGCCGGCTGGGTGCCCATGCCGCCCCAGATCTCGACGACGTTGCCGGCGGCCTTGCCCTTGCCGCCAAGCAGCTCGACGGCATATTCACCGGCAGCCCGGCCGATCAGCTTGTTGTCGCCGCCGACGAACTGCGTGTAGTCATTGGTTTCGACGTTGCGGTCGAGCACGAAGACCGGGATCTTGGCATCGATCGCCTGCTGCACGACACCGGTCAGACCGGCGGATTCTTTCGGCGATACCAAGAGCGCATCGACCTCCTGACGGATCAGGTTCTCGACGTCGGCCACCTGCTTCTCGGTCTTATCCTCGCCGTCGGTGATGATCAGTTCGACTTCCGGATGCTTGGCCGCTTCGGCCAGGATGTCCTTGTTGAACTGAGCCCGCCAGGGTTCGATGGTCGTCACCTGCGAGAAGCCGATCTTCCACTTCTTGTCCTGCGCATGGGCGCCGCCGGCAAGCATGGCGGTCGTGGTCAGGAGTGCCGCTGTCAGCCCGGCGAGCTTCAACAATTCACGTCGTTTCATTTCTTGTTTCCTCCAATATTCAGAGACGCGGTCTCTTGCGACGGCCGCTTTGCCGCGGCCGTTTCCTTGTGCGCTTGCCCACCGGGCAGCCGCAGATAGAAGAGAAGATCACCGGCATTGCGCTCCTGCACGAGCACGGTACCGATGATGATCATCCCCTTCAGCACCAGCTGAAGGTTCGAATTGATGTTGTGCAGCTGCAGGATGTTGGAGAGCAGCCCGAAGATCAGCACGCCGCAGAACGTCCCGGTGAGGCTGCCGCGTCCGCCCATCAGGCTGGTGCCGCCGATGACCACGGCGGCAATCGCGTCGAGCTCCAGGCCGGCGCCGGCGTCCGGCTTGCCTTGCCGGTACTGCGCGACATAGAGCACCGCCGCGATGCCGGCCAGCAGCCCTGACATGGCATAGGTGGCGATCTTCACGCGGCCTGCGGCGATGCCCGATAGCCGCGCCGCCTCCTCATTGCCGCCGATTGCATAGACGTAGCGGCCGAACGGGGTGAAGCGCAGCACGGCGCCGTAGATCAGGATGGCGCCTAGGAAGAACAGGCCCGGCATCGGGATCACGCCGAATACCAGCGAGCGCAGCATTTCGAAATCGGCCGTGGCGTTCGAGCCGGTATAGACCGGCAGCACCGCATTGTTCTGGCCGGCTGTCAGCCGGGCGATGCCGAGCGCAGTAACCATCATCGCCAGCGTCACGATGAAGGGCTGCAGCCGCCCCGCGACGATGATGAAGCCGTTGAGCGCGCCGAACAGCAGGCCGACGCAAGGCGCCACCAGCAGCACGCCGAGCACGCCGAATTTTGAGCCTACCTGCGGCAGCAGGAACCACAGCACCAGACTGCACAGGATCACCCCGACAATGCCGGGCGTCACCAGCCCGCGAACGCTGTCCAGCCTGATGTCGTGCGTCGCCTGCGCGCCGGCACGGGATTTTTCGACGTTCAGCAGGATGAAACGAGTGACGAGAATGCCGAGGCAAAGGGCTGCCACGGCAACTGTCGGCACCCCAAGCACCACCGCCGGCGTCACGCCGGGGACCGTCAGCAGCATTGCACAGACCACCGTACAGATCGCCATCAGCGAGCCGACGGAAAGGTCGATACCGCCGGTAATGATCACGGCCGTCATGCCGGTGGCAATCAGGCCGGTGGTCGACACCTGGCGCAGCACGTCGAGCAGGTTGCCGTAGGATAGGAAAATGTTGTTGCCCTTGGAGCTGATCGGCGAGCCGAGCACGCCGATCAGGAAGATAGCGATCAGGCCCCAATAGAGCTTCGTCCGGGACAGGATATGCAAAATGCTCATGCGGCAGGCCTCGTCATCGTCCGTCGCGGCGCCGCAAGCCGCATGATGGCCTCCTCGCTGGCTTGCGCGCGGGACAGGATTCCCGTCTGGCGGCCGTCGGCCATGACCAGGATACGGTCGGAAAGATGCAGCAGCTCCGGCAATTCCGAGCTGATGACCGCGATCGCCAGCCCGTCTCGCGCCAGTTTGATGATGAGATCGTAGATTTCCCGCTTGGCGCCGACATCGATGCCGCGCGTCGGCTCGTCGAGCAGCAGCACCCGTGGCCTCGTCGCTAGCCATTTGCCGATGACGACCTTCTGCTGGTTGCCGCCGGACAGCGTGCCGGCCGGCTGCTCGACGGTCTCGCAGCGAATGCCGAGCGCCTTGACGGCGTCCCGTGCCAGCCCTTGCTCACCGGCCAGCGAGCGCAGGCCGAACCGCGCCAGCGCACCGACCAGCGGCAGCGCGACATTGTCGGTGATCGAGGCCTCGAGATGCAGGCCTTGCGTCTTGCGGTCTTCCGTGACCAGGGCGATGCCGAGCCGGCGCGCATCGCGCGGCGAACGGATTTCTACCACCTCGCCATCGAGCCTGATCTCACCGCCGGCACGTCCGCCGCTGGACCCGAAGATGGTTTCCAGGATTTCGGTCCGGCCCGAGCCCAGCAGCCCCCCGATACCCAGGATTTCACCTGCGGCAAGATCGAAACTGACGCCGTCGAGCACGGTGCGCCAGCCATGGCGATTGGGCTTCGACAGCGACAGCTCGCTTACGGAAAGGACGGTGTTGACACCGGGGATGCGGTGCTCCTGGGAGGAAGCCAGCAGGTTTCGCCCGACCATCGCCGAAATTATGGCGTCTTCGTCGAGCTTGTCCATCGCCCGCGTCAGGACGTGGCGTCCATCGCGGAACACGGTGACCCGGCTGGCCAGATGCATGACTTCGTCGATGCGGTGCGAAATGTAGACGATCGCCACGCCGCTGTCGGCGAGCTGGCGGATGATGCGGAACAGCCGCTGGCATTCGGCTGGCGAAAGCGCTGAGGTTGGCTCGTCCATGATCAGAATGCGCGCCGACATCGACAGCGCCTTGGCGATCTCGACCAACTGCTGTTCGCCGACGCGCAAGGCACCGACGCGCGCATCCGGATCGAGCTCGATGCCGAGCCTTTGCAGCAGCGCGCCGGCAGCGCGGCTGCTCGCCTTGCGGTCGACGATCAGCCCGGCGATCAGCTTCTCGCGGCCGAGAAAGATATTGTCGGCGACGCTGAGTTCGGGGACGAGATTCAGCTCCTGGTGGATGATGGCGATGCCGGCGCGCTCGGCTTCGCGGACGCCGGCAAAGCGCACCGCGTGGCCATCGATACTGACCGTTCCGTTATAATCCGTATAGACGCCGGACAGGATCTTCATCAGCGTCGACTTGCCGGCGCCGTTCTCGCCCATCAGCGCATGAACCTCGCCGCGCCGCAGTTCGAAATCGACATCGACAAGCGCGGCGATGCCACCGAAGGACTTGGAGATGTGCTCGGCGCTCAGCACGATAGCCGAGCCGTCCGCCACAACGCCTTGCGCAGGGATGGAATTGCCGTGCTGCATGAAGGACGGCCTCCCTCCGTCGCCACCGAACACCTCAAACGCTAATCTAAACGTTTCGATCATGTCAAGGCAATATCTGGAGTCCGAGATTGTTCCATTTCAATTCTTGCGCGAAACCGTAAGATTCCGTACGTATTGCTGCCGTGGAGTGGTGAAACGTTTCGAAAATGACAGCGTCAGGACGAAAAAAGCAGCGCAAATTCACTGCTCCGACCATGCTTCACGTGGCCGAGGCCGCGCGTGTTTCCGTGGCCACCGTATCGGCGCTGATCAACGGCACCGCGACCGTCAGCCCCGAGCTCAGCCAGCGCATCGAACAGGCCATCCGCGACATCGGCTACAAGCGCAACGCCATCGCCCGCAGCCTGAAGATGGGCACCACACGCACCATCGGGCTCACCGTCCCACACATCACCAACCCGTTCTTCACCGACGTGGTTTCGGTCATCCAGCAGGCTTTCGACAGGGCCGGCTACGCCGTCATGCTGTGCTGCACCGACGAGCACCTGAACACGCAGGACGACCAGATCAGACTGCTGCTCGACCGCATGGTCGACGGACTGATCGTCGCGCGTGTCGGCGACGGCGCGATCCTCAAACGGATTGTCGACGACGCCAACGTGCCGGTCGTGCTGCTCGACCGTGTTTGCCAGGGTGTCGACACCGATGCCGTCGTTCTCGACAACCAGCGCGCGGTGTTCGACGCCATCACCTACCTGATCGATCTCGGCCATCGGCGCATCGGCTACATCTCCGGCTCGTTCGATATCTCGCCGATGCATGACCGCATGGCGGGATACCGCGAGGCCCTCCAGGCCGCCGGCCTGCCGGCCGAACCCGAGCTCGTCCGCTTCGGCAACTTCCATGAAGTCGACGGCTACAACGCCACCATGCAGCTGCTTTCGCTGCACGACCGGCCGAGCGCCATCTTTTCGGCCAACAACCCGATGGTGATCGGCACGATGAAGGCCATTCGCGATATCGGCCTGTCCTGTCCGGAGGATATTTCGGTCGCCTGCTTCGACGACTTTCCGTGGTCGGATGTGTTCCGGCCGCAATTGACCACGGTCGCACAGCCGGTGCAGGCGATTGGCGAACAGGCGGCCAATCTGCTGCTCGACCGGCTCGCCGGAAACAGGGATGCGCCGCCGCGCAAGCTGACGCTCAAGGGTCGCCTGATGATCCGCAATTCATGCCGTCCGCTAGGTGCGACTGCGCAGAGCGTCAGCGCGTAGCGCTTGGGCTCCGTTCAGAAACTTTGCACTGCCGGACGGACCAGCGGTCCCCCTGTCCTGCCGACCCGGGCCTTCGCAGCCACTACGGGCGTTCGTCGTTCGAAAACCGAGCAATGGAAGGACGCGGCGCCGATCGAGCCAAGTGGCCAACGATCAGCCAGCCGACAGTCAGGAAAATCTTGGCAATCGAAGCAGGTCGGATTAGGAATATGACGAGATGCGGCTGATCGTCCACACGGGCGCCGGCTTGAGTCATGCGCGTGAAATCGATCCTAATCGGGCTGGTTCTTGCTGGGATGGCCGTATTCTTCGGCTGCACCACCGGCGGCGCATTAAAGACTTTCCCCTCGGCCTATGGCGGCCTCACCGACGCCGGTTTTCGCGTTCCGCCGGTTCCGATCTACAAGGTTGACCCAAAGTTCCATCGGCAGACAGTACCTTATGCGACTGAAGAGGCGCCGGGCACCATCATTGTCGATACAGGAGCGAAGTTCCTCTACTACGTGTTGGGAGACGGTCAGGCGCTGCGCTACGGAATCGGCGTTGGCAAGGCGGGCTTCGAGTGGCATGGCACCGCTCACGTTGCGAGGAAGCGCGAATGGCCGGATTGGAGCGCGCCGTCTGCGATGATCGTGCGCGAGCAGAAGCGAGGCCGCATCATACCGGCCCATATGGAGGGCGGACTCATGAACCCGCTCGGGGCGCGGGCGCTCTATCTTTTCAACGAGAAAGGTGACACTGGATATCGCCTGCACGGTAGCCCTGAATGGTGGTCCATCGGCAAAGCTGTGTCGGCGGGCTGCATTCGCCTCATGAACCAGGACATCATCGATCTCTATGACCGCGCCACAATCGGCACCAAGGTGATCGTCATTTAATGGACGCCGCGTTTCCCGCAAACGGACGAGCATGAGGATCGAAAACCTCCGCGTAAAGCGCGCGAAATGTTCGCTGTGTCTTCGCACACCTGTTCGCGAGGTTCCCTGCCCAAGGCCGGCCTCGCCCGCAACTGTGGCAAGTGGCGAACCAACTCTCAGGCAGCTTCCGACAGCGATTTGTGAGCGTCGGCCAGGATCTCGAACGAGCGCACCCGCGCCGCATGGTCGAAAATCTGCGCTGTGACCATCAGCTCGTCGGCGCCGGTGCGGCGCACGAAGGCCTCGATGCCTTGCCTGACCGTTTCGGGAGAGCCGACGACGGCGCAGGAAAGCGCTTGGCCGAGCATGGTCTTGGCCATTGGATCGAGGTCGCGCTCATATCCTTCGACTGGCGGCGGCAATCGGCCGGGCCGGCCGGTGCGCAGATTGACGAAGGCCTGCTGCAGCGAGGTGAACAGCAGCCGCGCCTCGGCATCGGAAGGAGCGGCGAAGACATTGAGGCCGAGCATCACGTAGGGCCTGTCGAGCTGCTCCGAAGGCTGGAAACGCGAGCGGTAGATCTCCAGCGCATGGTCGAGCTCGGCCGGCGCAAAATGCGAAGCGAAGGCGTAGGGCAGGCCGAGCATGGCGGCAAGCTGCGCGCCGTAGAGGCTGGAACCGAGAATCCAGATCGGCACCTTTTCGCCCTCGCCGGGCACCGCGCGGATGCGTTGGCCGTCTTCGGCCGGCTGGAAGTAACCCATCAGCTCGACGACGTCCTGCGGGAAATTGTCGGCGCCAGCATCGAGGTTGCGGCGCAGCGCCCGTGCCGTGGCCATGTCGGTGCCGGGCGCCCGCCCGAGGACGAGATCGATGCGACCGGGATGCAGAGCGTTGAGCGTGCCGATTTGCTCGGCGATGACCAGCGGCGAATGATTGGGCAGCATGATGCCGCCGGCGCCGACGCGTATCGTCTTGGTGCCGCCGGCCACATGGGCAATGACCACCGAGGTGGCGGCGCTGGCGATGCCCGGCATGTTGTGATGCTCAGCCAGCCAGTAGCGCTTATATCCCAGCCGCTCGGCATGGCGGGCGAGATCGAGCGAATTGGCGAGTGACTGCGAAGCGTTGCTGCCTTCGACGATCGGCGACAGGTCGAGAACGGAAAGAGCGGTCATCGGCGCGGGGTTTCCTGTGGGCCGAACGGATGTAGGAAGCCGTTGCCGAGGCGGCAAATTCAAAATGTTGATTGAGCACTGCAGGCACAACGGACGTGCCACCGATGCAAGGTCGTGATCCGCCCCAATCGGGGGACGTTTTTGACCTTAGCCGCTACTTTTTCGCCTCGTGAATTTCTTCGTCCTCGATCACCGCCGTATGCTGCGCCGCGAGGAAATTGCCGACATGACTGAGGCCGTCGAAATGATCGCAGAACACCTTGATGACGACCAGCAGCGGCACCGCCAGCAAGGCGCCGACGAAACCCCACAGCCACGACCAGAAGGCGATGGCGATTAGGATCGCCACAGCGTTGATCTCGAGACGGCGGCCGACCACCGTCGGCGTCACGAACTGGCCTTCGACGACATCGCACATAAGGACGAAGGCCGGCGCCAGCAGCGCATAGGAAATCGTGTCGAAGCTGATCAGCGCGATGATCGTGACGAGCGTGATGGTGGTCAGCGCCCCGATATAAGGCAGGAAATTGAGCAGAGCCGCTGCTGCGCCCCAGACCTGCGCGTTGGGCACGCCGAGCGCCCAAAGGCCGAGCCCGATGACAATGCCGAGACATGTATTGATCACCGTGACGGTAAGCAGATAATGCGAGATTTCACGTTCGACGTCGTAGACGACGCGCAGCGCCCGCTTCTTTTCGCTGAGACTGGGGAAGGACTGGACGATCTTTTCATAGAACATCGTGCCCGAGGCGAGCAGGAACAGCGACAGGACGAAGACGATGGTAACGCTGACGCCAGCCGACAGCACATTGCCGGCCGCCTGCGAGAGAATACCGGATGGCGCCATCGCCACCCTCTGAACGCCCGGCTCCTGGGATGTCTGTGTCAGGCCCTCGATCTGGCGCGAAATCTCTACGATCCGTTCGAACGGACGGCGCAATTGTGCCAGACGTTCGGTAAGCTGCTGGCCGATCGTCGAGGTGTTGTTGATGAGGTCGATGACCGGGCCGCTGAGCAGATATCCCGCGACGGCGACGAGGCAGAACGAAAGCAGCACCAGCAGTGTCGCCGAAATGACATCGGGCATGCCATGCTTGCGCAGGAAGCGAACGATCGGCGTCAGCGTCAGCGCCAGCAGGAAAGCCAGAATGACCGGCATGAAGAAGGCACGGGCGAAGTAAAGCGCGTAGATCGCCATAAGGATGAAGATGCCGACGAGCAGCGAACGCATCAGATGCGCATCCGCCCGCGCCTCGACGCGCGGATCCGGGCTTTCGGCAGCGCTTGCGCCCGAAGCGGCGGGTTCGGCTTTCATTCTGACCCTCGGCGGCACACCGCGATTGGTGCAGACCGTTGGCGAAAACGCCTCTGTCGCTTCAAGGTTCCGTTAGCCGGCGTCACCGGCAAGGCCGCCTCGCGGCCTTGGCAATGAATCAGGTGACTGGGAATCAGGCAACCGGCGCCGCCACGGCGGGAACGGCCCTCGCAGTTTCCCGGCGCACGACCGGCGCCACCTTGGTGCCGTAGAGTTCGATGGCCTTCATCACCTTGGCGTGCGGCATGGTGCCGATCGCCATTTGCAGCAGGAAGCGGTCGTTGCCGAATATCCTGTGCTGGGCAATGATCTTCTCGGCCACCTGTTCTGGATTGCCGACGAACAGCGCGCCGTTCGGGCCGCGCGATTGGTCGAAATGCGCCCGCGATGTCGGCCCCCAGCCGCGCTCGCGGCCGATACGGTTCATCACCTCGGCCTGCGGCCCGTAAAAATCGTCGGCTGCCTGGTCCGTGGTCTCGGCGATGAAGCCGTGCACGTTGAGACTGGTGGCAAGGCTTGCCGGATCGTTGCCGGCGCGTCTGGCTGCATCCCTGTAGATGTCGAACAGCGGTGCGAACCGCGCCGGCTCGCCACCGATGATCGCCAGTGCCAGCGGCAACCCGAGCACGCCGGCGCGGGCGACGGATTGCGGTGTTCCACCGACGGCGATCCAGATCGGCAATTTGTCCTGCAAGGGCCGGGGATAGACGCCGCGATCATTGATCGGAGCGCGCAGACTGCCCGACCAGGTCACCTTGACATGATCGCGGATGGCGAGCAGCAGGTCGAGCTTCTCGGCAAAGAGCTCGTCATAATCTTCGAGATTGTAGCCGAACAGCGGAAAGGACTCGATGAACGAGCCGCGCCCGGCCATGATCTCCGCCCGGCCGCCGGACAGAAGGTCGAGGGTGGCAAACTGCTGGAAGACGCGCACCGGATCGTCGGACGACAGCACGGTGACAGCGCTGGTCAGCCTTATGCGCCTGGTTCGTTCGGCGGCCGCCGCCAGTGCCACCACCGGAGCGGAGGCAGCGTAATCGGGACGGTGGTGCTCGCCGAGACCAAAGACGTCCAGCCCGACCTGGTCGGCGAGCTCGATCTCCTCGATCAAATTGCGCAGCCGCTCGTGCGCACCGATCGCACCGGGACCCGGTTCCAGGCTGACGTCGGCGAAAGTGTAGAGACCGAGTTCCATAGTGTGTCATCCCAGCGTTTGTCCTGGCTACAGGTAGCGATCAGTCCGCCGCCCCGCCAGATGGCTGGATGGTGAACAGTGCGGGTGCCTTTCAGCCGAATTCAATCGAAATGACGTCTCCCGGCTGCAACAGATCAGAATTTCATGGCTGGCATACCGTTTTGGCGCTTGAACTCTCGGTTTTCACGCGTATGTAAGCCTCGCAAATTGACTTCAGGGAAGTGGACTTGGCTATCTATAGGGAAAAAGACGTTTTCGAGCGGCGCAATGCCGCGAACGAGGCAAAGAAGGCGCTTCTGGAGCGCTTCAAGGCAAAGCCGGCGGCAGATGATCCAGCGGTGCTGGCACGACAGGCCGAGCGCAAGGCGATCCTCGAGGCCCGCGCGATACGCGAGGCCGAAAAGGCCAGGCTGAAGCAGGAAAAGCTGGCGCGCGAAGCGGCCGAAAAGGCCGAGCGCGAGGCAGCCGCCGAAGCGGCACGCATCGCCGCCGAAGAGGCTGCACAGGCCGAAGCGAAGATCCGGGAAGCTGAAGAGAACGAGCGCATCGCCCGTTTTCTTGCCGACGAGGCCGAACGCAAGGCCAAGCGTGACGCACGCTATGCCGCGCGCAAGCAGCGCACCGGCAGGACGCCGCCCGGCTTCTCCGCGCGATAACGCCTCCGGCACTGATTCAAGCCATCGGAACGCTCCGTTTCGATGGCTTTCGGCCGATTTCTTGAATGCGTGAAATCTGTCTTCGCCGCATCGATAGGGGATGCGCGCGAGCTTAATGAACAATCATGCCGGCCGCGTTTGCGGCCGGTCGAAATAAGCCGAAACGGCCCTACTTGTCCTTCAGCTTCATCGCCTTCACCGGCGGTGCCTTCAGGGCCGGCGCCGGAGCGGGTTTCTTCGCGTCCTTCTTCGGCTTGCGGGCTTCCTTGCCTGCCTTCATCGCACCCTTAGCCATGATTCGTTCCTCCAGTTGATGTCTGGCGAAGTGAAACAAGAGAAAACGCTCGACTGCAAGAGGCCGCTGCCGGGCAGTCGCCCTGACCGATGGCTGTCAACCGGTTTCTAATTCCCTCGTAAACCGCAGCGGTCCGTGCCATGGTCTTCTTCGCACTGCAGCATCAGCCCTTGCGTTTCGCCGGCTGATAATCAGGCAGGCCGGTCAGGGACGACAATGCGGATCCACATCGGTTGCCAGATGAGCTTCGACTTCCCGCAGGAAACACCGCTGATCGCGATGCTAAATGTCCATTATTCGCGCGCATCCGATCTTGAGCGGCCGGACTTCCTGACGTCGAACCCGCCGGTGCCGATCGAGAGCTACCGCGACAGTTTCGGCAATTGGTGCAACCGTCTCGTTGCGCCGGCCGGGCGCTTTGCCTTCGGCACCGACGCGGTCATCCGCGACCCTGGCTCCTTCGAGACGCGCGAGCTGACGGCGTGGCAGCACGAGGTGCGCGATCTGCCGTCGGAGACGCTGCTGTTCCTGCTGCCCAGCCGTTATTGCGAGAGCGACGTGCTGTCGAATGAAGCGTGGCGGCTGTTCGGCAGCACCCCGCTCGGCATTCCGCGCGTCCAGGCGGTCTGCGACTTCATCCATAACCACATCGTCTTCAACTATTTCAATGCACGGCCGACACGCACCGCCGCCGAGGCCTATCGCGAGCAGAGTGGTGTGTGCCGCGACTTTGCTCACCTCGCTGTTGCCTTCTGCCGCGCCCTGAATATTCCAACCCGCTACTGCACCGGCTATATCAGTGACATCGGCCTGCCAAAGCCGTGGTCGGACATGGATTTCGCCGCCTGGATGGAGGTCTATCTCGGCGGCCGCTGGCACGCGTTCGACCCGCGCAACAACGCGCCGCGCATCGGCCGCATCCTGATTGCTTCCGGGCGCGATGCCGCTGATGTGCCGCTGACCCACATTTTCGGGCCGGGCGCGCTGGCTGGCTTCAAGGTCTGGACGGACGAGGTCGTCGAATAGCCCCGCGCCGCCCTTTTGGATAACTGACCTCGTGAACAACTCGGCGCTTCAGGCGTTGTGAGAGCTGTGGAGCGTGGGCGGGCGCTCCGCCAATCTCGGTGCATCAACCAAGGCAGCACACCGTGGCGGCGCATGGCGGGTCGAAAAAAGTGATCTATGCGGCGCTCGCCGGAAATCTTGCGATCGCACTGACCAAATTCGCCGCTGCCTTGTTCACGGGCAGCTCGGCAATGCTCTCGGAAGGCGTCCACTCGCTCGTCGATACCGGCAATGGCAGCCTGCTGCTTTACGGCATGCACCGCGCCGCGCGCCCGGCCGACCGCACGCATCCGCTCGGCCATGGCCGCGAGCTGTACTTCTGGAGCTTCATCGTTGCGCTCCTCGTCTTTGCACTGGGCGCCGGCATATCGTTCTACGAAGGCGTGACGCACATCATGACGCCGGAGCCGATTGCCAACGCCAAGGTGAACTACGCTGTCCTTGGCCTTTCCTTCCTCTTCGAAGGCACCTCTTGGCTGGTGGCGCTGAAGGAGTTCCGCCACCAAAAAGGCAGCCACGGCTGGCTCGAGGCGGTGCAGCTCAGCAAGGATCCGAGTGTCTACACCGTACTCTTCGAGGACAGCGCGGCACTTCTCGGCCTCGTTGTCGCCTTCGCCGGCATATCGGCGGCGGAACTGCTGGACATGCCGAAGCTCGACGGCGCTGCGTCGATCGGCATCGCGCTGATCCTGGGCGCAACCGCGATCTTCCTGGCGCGCGAAAGCAAAAGCCTGCTGCTCGGCGAGCCGGCTTCGCCCGAGGTGCAAATGAAAGTATTGGACATCGTCCAGCAGGACCCGGCGGTGCAGCGGGCGAATGGCGCGCTGACGCTGCATATGGGTCCGCAGGAGATCGTCGCCGCTCTGAGTATCGAGTTCGAGGACCACTTGTCGGCGCCCGAGATAGAGACCTGCGTCGAACGCCTCGAGACGCGGCTGAAAGCGGAGATGCCGGAGGTGACGCGGCTGTTCGTCAAGCCTCAGACCACCGGCACCTGGGAACGCCGGAGCAAGGCCTTGGCGGGGCATCCGGACAAGAACCGGCCTAAGGAAAATGACTTGAGGAAATCGATGCGCCATTGGGCAGTCCCGGCTATGATCGCAGGCAAAAGCTCGGGAGGAACGAAGATGAAAATCGACGGCGGGTGTCATTGCGGCGCCATCACTTACGAGGCCGAGGTTGATCCGGAAAAGACCACCATTTGTCACTGCATCGATTGTCAGAAGCTAACCGGAACGGCCTTTCGCGTCACCGTGCCGGCGTCCGAGGACAATTACAGGATCACTAAGGGCAAGCCGAAAATCTACATCAAGACCGGTTCGAGCGGCGCCAAGCGCGCCCAGGCGTTTTGCGGTGAGTGTGGCTCGCATCTCTACGCCACGTCGGCGGGCGAGGGACCGAAGGTTTACGGCATCAGGGTCGGCACGGCACGGCAGCGCGAGCAACTGGTGCCGAGAAAGCAGATCTGGCACCGCTCGGCGCTGCATTGGCTGCCGGAATTCGAAGGCACGACCGTCATCGAGGAGCAGTAGCGCCAGATCCGGGTGAAGCCTCCGGTTCCGGCGTAGCTCTCAATCGTCGCCTTCGACGACCCTTAGCCTCAACTGCCCGGTTTTCGAATCGGCGACACGCGCGCTGCTTTCCGCTTTTGCTCCGCTGCCATTCGAACCAGCGGTATCCTCCGCCGGCTGCACGCCAAACTCCAGCGCCTCGATCTTTTGTCCGCGCCGGGTCACCTTCGATGTTGAGACAAGGATGTCCTCGATATCCTTGGCCGATTGACCGAAATGCGTCTGCAATTTACGCACCCGCTCGTCGAGCCGGGAGACGTCTTCCATCAGCCGGATGACTTCGCCCTGGATCAGGTGCGCCTGCTCGCGCATGCGTGCATCCTTGAGGATTGCCTGAATGACCTGGATCGACAGCATCAAAAGCGATGGCGAGACGATGACGATCCGCGATCGATGCGCCTTTTGGACAACGGCCTCGAAATTCTCATGGATTTCGGCGAACACCGATTCCGAGGGCACGAACATGAAGGCGGTGTCCTGCGTCTCGCCCTGGATCAGGTATTTTTCGGAAATATCGCGGACATGCACCTCGATGTCGCGGCGGAAAGCCTGTGCGGCCGACTTCTGCAGGTCGGCGCCTTCGGCGGCACGGATGGCATTCCACGCCTCGAGCGGAAACTTTGCGTCGATGGCAAGTGACGGCGCGCCGTTCGGCATCTTCACCAGGCAGTCGGGCCGGCTGCCATTCGACAAGGTAGCCTGGAATTCATAGGCGCCGTGCGGCAATCCGTCGGCGACGATGGCCTCCATGCGCGACTGGCCGAAGGCGCCGCGCGTCTGCTTGTTGGAAAGGATCGCCTGCAATTGCACGACCTGGCCGGCCAGCGACTGGATATTGCCTTGCGCGATATCGATAACCGCCAGCCGTTCCTGCAGCTTGGCGAGGCTCTCATGCGTCGATCTCGTCTGCTCGGTCATGGTCTGGCCCAGGCGGCCGGTCATGGCATCGAGGCGCTGGCCGATCGACTGAGTCAGTTCCGCCTGGCGCGCCCCGAACACTTCGGCGATAGCGCCCATGCGGCCCTGCATTTCCGCCTGGCTTGCCAAGATGCCGGCCATCCGCACCTCGGCGTCGCGGGCGTGGTCGGCGGCTTCGGCGGCCGCCACTGCACGCGCCTTGGCCGATCGCCAGAGCGCAACGACGAGCGCCACGAACAGTCCGAGGAACAGCATTGCGCCGAAACCCAGGGCTTGGCCGAGCGTGAGCGTGGTGGCGCCGAGGCGGGCGACAGGTTCGGACAGGATGGTGGCCAGATCGTTCATGCCGACAGCATAGATGATTCGGTCTGCCGGCACAGATCAAAACGTGAACGACCCGAAGCCGTCCCGGTTGACGCTTTTCCTGCGAGGTCTTAGGTGAGACGCCATGTCGATCAAGCCGCTTATCATCCTCCCCGATCCCGTCCTGCGCCAGGTTTCAAAACCGGTCGAGCGTGTCGACGGCGATTTGCGCAAACTGGCCGGCGACATGCTGGACACCATGTATGACGCGCCCGGCATCGGCCTCGCAGCGATCCAGGTCGGCGAACCCTTGCGCATGCTGGTGATCGACCTCGCCAAGGAGGACGAGACGCCGGCGCCGCACGTCTTCATCAATCCCGAAATCCTTGAAAGCTCCGACCAGCGTTCGGTCTATGAGGAAGGCTGCCTGTCGATCCCCGATTACTATGCCGAAGTCGAGCGCCCCGCCGCGGTGCGGGTGAAATATCTCGATCGCGACGGCAAGCTGCAGGAGATCGAGGCCGAGGGGCTGATGGCGACCTGCCTGCAGCACGAGATCGACCATCTCAACGGCGTGCTGTTCATCGACCACATCTCAAAACTGAAGCGCGACATGGTGGTCAAGAAGTT
Organism: Mesorhizobium sp. M0136; assembly: GCF_040322515.1. Lineage (NCBI taxonomy): Bacteria > Pseudomonadati > Pseudomonadota > Alphaproteobacteria > Hyphomicrobiales > Phyllobacteriaceae > Mesorhizobium > Mesorhizobium sp. M0136. Next base: position 67,658 of record NZ_JAMYTP010000010.1, on the reverse strand, counting down.
CAAAAAGCTCGCCAGGGACAAGGCGCCGGGCAAGATGGTGGGATAGGGGTCGACGAATGCCCCTGCGTGTCATCTTCATGGGTACGCCCGAATTCTCCGTGCCGACGCTGCGGGCGATTGCCGGGGCCGGGCACGGGTTGACCGCCGTCTATACGCAGCCGCCGCGCGCCGGCGGCCGGCGCGGGCTCGAGCTGACGCCGTCGCCGGTGCAGCGCGAGGCGGATCAGTTGGGCGTCGAGGTGCGGACGCCGGTGTCGCTGAAGGGCGAGGCGGAGCAGGAGGCGTTCCGCGCCTTGCACGCCGACGTCGCCGTGGTCGTCGCCTACGGATTGCTTCTGCCCAAACCCATTCTCGAGGCGCCGCGGCTCGGTTGCCTCAACGGCCACGCATCGTTGTTGCCGCGCTGGCGCGGCGCTGCCCCTATCCAGCGCGCCATCATGGCCGGCGACACCGAAACGGGCATGATGGTGATGCGGATGGAGGAAGGCCTCGACACCGGGCCGGTGGCAATGGTTGAAAAATGTCCCATTGGACCCGACATGACGGCCGGCGATCTGCACGACCGGCTGATGGCTCTCGGTGCTGCGCTGATGGTGCAAGCGCTGGAGCGGCTGGAGCGAAATACGCTGACATTTACCACACAGGCGGAGGTGGGGGTGACCTACGCCAAGAAAATCGATAAATCGGAGACTCGCATAGCCTGGCTGCGACCTGCTGGCGACGTGCACAACCAGATTCGCGGCCTGTCGCCCTTTCCCGGTGCATGGTGCGAGGCCGAAATCGGCGGCCGCGTAGAACGGCTGAAACTGCTTCGCTCGACGCTCTCGCAAGGCGCCGGCGAACCGGGAGGAATTCTCGATGACCGGCTGACGGTCGCCTGCGGGTCAGGCGCGATCAGGCTGGTCGAAGTTCAACGTGCGGGCGCAAGGCCCATAGCCGCGCAGGAGTTTCTGCGCGGGGCCAAGCTCGAAAAAGGAATGAAATTGTCATGAGCATGATGTCCATACGCGCGGCGACGCCGCGGGACCGCGAGGCGATCCGCCTTGTCGAAGAACACGCATTCGGCCAGCAGACGGAGGCCGGACTGGTCGACGCGCTGGTCACCGGCGGTGATGCCGTCGTCGAACTGGTGGCGGACGAAGACGGGCAAGTGGTCGGGCATATCCTGTTTTCACGGCTTTTCGTGCAGAATGGCGGCAAGAGCTTCCCGGCGGTGGCTTTGGCTCCTTTGGCGGTCGAGCCGTCGTTCCACGGCACCGGCATCGGCGGTGCGCTGGTCCGCGAGGCGCATATCCGCCTGAAGGCTGCTGGCGAGACGCTCGCCGTGGTGCTCGGCGATCCCGCTTACTATGGACGTTTCGGTTACAGCCGCGCCCGTGCAGCGAAGTTCGAGAGCGAGTACCAAAGCGAGGCTTTGCAGGCGCTTGCCTGGGGCGAGGCGCCGGAGACCGGCAGGCTGGTCTACGCCTCGGCCTTCGGCTCAGCCCTCGCCGCCTGATTTCGCTTCGATCCGGGAATGCCGCGTTTTCGCCTCGACATCGAATATGACGGCAGTCTCTTCGCCGGCTGGCAGCGCCAGGCCAACCAGCCTTCGGTGCAGCAGGCGATCGAGCAGGCGATCGAGAAGTTCTGTGGCGAGCAGGTTTCGCTGCGCGCCGCCGGCCGCACCGATGCCGGCGTCCATGCGACCGCTCAGGTGGCGCATGTCGATCTGATCAAGGCATGGCCCGGCGACAAGGTGCGCGACGCCGTCAACGCGCATCTGCAGGCGGCCAAGGTGCGCATCGCCATCCTGAAGGCCGCCTCCGTGCCGGATGGTTTCGATGCGCGTTTCTCGGCGATCGGCCGCCATTACCTCTACCGCATCGTCAATCGCCGCGCGCCGGCGGCGCTCGACAAGGGCAAGATCTGGTGGGTACCGAAGCAGCTCGATGCCGGGGCCATGCACGAAGCGGCAAAGGTGCTGCTTGGCCGGCATGATTTCACCACCTTCCGCTCGACCCAGTGCCAAGCCTCCAGCCCGGTCCGCACACTCGACCGGCTGGATGTCAGCCGGGCGGGCGATTTCATTGAGGTCCGCGCTTCGGCGCGCTCATTCCTGCACAACCAGGTGCGCTCTATGGTCGGCTCGCTCAAACGCGTCGGCGAAGGCGGCTGGACTGTTGCCGACCTCAAGGCGGCGCTTGAGGCGCGCGACCGTGCGGCCTGCGGTCAGGTGGCGCCGCCCGACGGGCTGTTTCTCGTCGGCGTCGATTATCCGACGCCTGGCTGATCCGGAACGCTGATCCCGAGCAGCGCCTGCAATCCGAACAGGACGATCAGCGACGCCACGAACATGCCGGCAAAAACGGCGCTGCCGACCGCCGCACCCCTGCCGATCGCAACGTTGGTCATCCGCCAGGTCAAGACCATCGACAGCGCGAACAACAGCAGCGACACGAGTCCGGAGACTTCGTTGGCCGACGTCAGGAAAAGCCGGATCAACGCCGATGGCAGCATCATCCAGGCGATGATCGCCGAGGCCCAGTTGCTGGCCACGACATAATGGACGAAACGGCCGCCAACGCCGACCCGCGGCGCCACCAAGGCGAGGCCTATGAGCGGCAGCACCCAGGCGCCGATATCGACGGTGGCCAGGCGGATCAACATGCTGAAACGGCCGACGAATGCGTTGGGGTCGCCGATCTCGTTGGCAATACCGACCCAGCCGACGATCAGTGCCGGCGCCGCGACGACGATGGCAAAAAAGGAGTTCCAGAATCCGTCCGCCGAAAGGTCGAGCAGGCGAAATCCGTCGGCCTTGCCGAGCATCAGCCGCCAGGCACCGGCAAGCGAAGCGTAGGTTTCATCCGCTGAAAGCATCACTAGGATATGTCCTGCGCAAACCAGTCTTCAACGAAGCGCAGATAAATCTGCGTCAGCGTCTCGAGGTCGGCAATCGCCACGCGTTCGTCGACCATGTGCATGGTCTTGCCGACAAGGCCGAATTCGACCACCGGACAATAATCCTTGATGAAGCGGGCATCGGAGGTGCCGCCGGAGGTGGAGAGCGCAGGCTTCCTGCCGGTCACCGCCTTGATCGAGCCGCCAAGCGTCTCGATCAACCTGTCGTCGCGTGTCAGAAAAACGTGGCTCGGTCCGTCGCGCCAAGCGATCTCGTAGTCGACGGGCGTCGTCCTGCCGGCGCGGTATTTCTTGCGTTTCGCCGCCCGGTCGAGGCGGTTATGGATCTCGGCCTGGATCGTCTCGGCGGTCCATGTGTCGTTGAAGCGAATATTGAAGGTAGCCGCCGCCTTCGCCGGGATGACGTTGGTGGCAGGATTACCGACATCGATGGAGGTCACCTCAAGATTGGTCGGCTGGAAATCCCTTGTTCCGTTGTCGAAGACGGGGTGAAGCAAGGCGTCGACCAGCGTCACCAGGCCGCGCACCGGGTTGTCGGCCAGCTGCGGATAGGCGGCGTGGCCCTGACGGCCGTTGACGACGACCGTGCCCGATAGCGAGCCGCGCCGGCCGATCTTGATCATATCGCCGAGCGCGTCGGGATTGGTCGGCTCGCCGACGATCGCAGCATGCCATTTCTCGCCTTTGGCGGCCGCCCATTCAAGCAGTTTCGTCGTGCCGTTGATCGCCGGACCTTCCTCATCGCCGGTTATCAGCAGCGAGACCGACCCCTTCGGGCCGCCCTTCTGCGCGATGTGTCGCGCTACCGCCGCGACGAAACAAGCGATGCCGCCCTTCATGTCGACGGCGCCGCGGCCGAACATCTCGCCATTGGCGATGTCGGCGGCAAAGGGCGGGTGCGTCCAGGCTGTTTCATCGCCCACCGGCACGACATCGGTATGGCCGGCAAACATCAGATGCGGGCCGTTGCCGGAACGCCGCGCGTAAAGGTTCTCTATGTCAGGTGTGCCGGATTCGGAAAACACCGGGCGCTCGACGGCAAAGCCGAGCGGCTTCAACATTTCTTCCAGCGCGCTCAGCGCACCGGCTTCAGCGGGCGTCACGGAAGCGCAGCGGATGAGAGCAGCCAGATTTCTGGTCGGATCGGTAGGCAGCGTCATGGGCAAAGCGATAGTCGAAAGCGCAGGGACTGTCACGGCCAGACATAAGGGCCAGACATGCCGCCGACATGATGGTTTTCATGTCGTATGATTGCGGCAAGGCCTCTCGACCAGAGCAGGGCCATCGCATGATCACGCATGGCAAGACAATCGTAATCGCCGGTGCCGGCAGTATCGGCTGCTACGCCGGCGGCTGCCCGATACTTGCCGGGCGACAAATGGTTCTGCTGGCGCGGCCGCGCATCGAGAAGGCGCTGCAAGTAGCGGTCAAGAGCGGCGCGACGCAAGGCATGGCCGGCCGGGCAGGAGAGAAGCGGATCGCCCTGCCTGTCGCCGGAAGCCGTCGCCGTCAGATGGTAGCCCGCACAGGTGCCCAGTAACGGCCCTTGCCGGTGCGCTTGGCTTCGTAGAGCGCATGGTCGGAACAGGTGAGCAGGATTTCCGGATCGCCGCCGTCGGCGGGTGCGAAGGCGCTGCCAACGCTCAGGCCGACATGGATGGCGGAACCGACCCCGAGGTCGAAAGGCACCGAGACCTTTTCGATGGCCCGCTTTGCCAGGTAGGTGGCCTCGATCTCCGAGGTTGCGGGCAAAAGGATGACAAATTCATCGCCACCAATGCGGAAGACAACGTCCCCCGGACGGAAGCCGCGCTTCAATCGTTCGGCCACCTTGCGCAGCAGCACGTCGCCGACGGCATGGCCAAAACGGTCGTTGACCTGTTTGAAACCGTCGAGATCCATGCTGAGCACTGCAAACGGCTTGCCGCCATTGGCGGCCGGCGCCGCAAGCTCGCGGCACATGTCGCGCAATTTCTCCTGCAGGAAGATGCGGTTTGGCAGGCCGGTCAGCGCGTCCTTGATGGCCAGGTCGCGATTGTCCAGTTCGGCGCGGATCATGCGGGCATTGATTGCGTGGTTCTGAAGCAGCACGATGATGACGCCGGCCACATAGAACGGCGTTTGAATTCCGACGATCGGCATTCCAGGCGCCGCAGAAAACAATGCACCGACCACGTAAGGCAGGCTTACGGCCAACATGACGAATATGGCGAAGCGCGGGGTCGCCGCATTGCGTGACGACACCACGCCGACGACGCCTGCGACATTCAAGGCGGCAAGTACGGAAAGCGCCATATTCCCGCTGGCAACACAGCCATAGCAGCCTAGGCCGAAGACGACCGACCAGACGCCGCTGGCTGCCATCAGGCCCGCCAGCGGCCCTTTCGAGCCGCGCGTGCGGGCCTGTTCGCATTCCCGCATCAGCAGAACGCGGACGGTGAAAAGCATCAGGTCGGCGGTAATCCAGGCGTAGGGCCACCAATCCCCGGTGGCGAGAGCGGCGCTGACCGCAACCAACAGAACGCTGATGGTGCCGAACAGGACTGCGAATTTGCGGTCGAAGGTGGTGTCGAGAAGCCGGGCGCGGACAGCTTCCGGTTCCAATTTCATTGGCGAAGAGAACCAGGCAAACAGGCGAGCGGCGGCGCTCCACGTTTTGCGCGGCTCCTTGGTGATCAGGGATAGGTCGCTTGCCAGTCGAGCGCTCCGTGCCGGTCGACACAGTCTTCGCCGGCATGCTGGGCCAGGGTGATTAACATTCGCTTAGAGCATCCGGCGCAAAACCGGCTTTCGGAACTCCCCGCTCTGCCGCTCTAGCGGATCCGACCGCCGGGTCGCCGGTTTTAGCTTGCCGGCCCCGGTCGTCTGCGGACTGCAGGCCGATGCGGCGGACCCGGCTCGGGATCGGTCTTCGCCGCACGCGCCGGCTGCCCATGAGGGGTTTCGATCAGCGTGATCTTCTGCCAGATCTTTCGCGAGAGGTTCGAAGCCAGGTTCTCGATGTCGTTGACGCCGTCGATGACCACGGCGTCATTCACCGATTGCGCGAACAGCGCGGCGATCTTGCCGGTGATCGACAGCATTTCGGAGCAGTAGTCGAGATAGCGGGCAAGGTCGGCGGCGTTGGTGATGCGGGCTGGCGAATGGGCAGTCGGCTTGAAACTGGGTGAAAGTGCGGCCGGATCCTTGGTCAGCTGGTGCATGTCGATGACATGGATCAGCGAACGCAACCCGTGGAGCTGGCGAAACACCCGCTTGCGCTTGATCCGCTCCTCGGAGCGAATCAGGGCCAGGAAGCCCAGCACCGCGAGGATGATCATGTTGAGGGAGGCTTCGATGCCTTGCACCGACTGGAAGGCATCGTGGTTTCCCGAGATGCGGCCGAGCGGCAGGATTGTGCCGACGAACAGGAACATCAGCGCTCCGGCGACGAAGGCGGCGATGATGAGGCCGCGCAGCCACCAGATCGGCGCCTCCAGCGCCTTGGCGGCTTTCGCCAGATCGCGCGACAGCGACACCAGCTCGGCGGCGACGCCGCGCAAGCCTGCATCGGGAAAGCGCTCGGCGACGCGCCCTTCCAGCCGTTCGGCGGTTTCGAGGATCAGTTTCGGATCAAGCGAGCGGTAGCGCATGACGAAATGTCCGATCGGCGCTCAGGGTTCAGCCGGGGCATTGGTGCGCTTGCCGTAGCGGTTGGGGCCGGGTTGCCCTGGAAACAGGCAAAGCACCAGGAAAGCGATGATCGAGACAACCGGCACGAAAAGCACCAGCGCCGCAACGCCCGGCTTGTCGAGGTCGTGCAACCGCTTGACCGCCAGCACCACGTTCGACCAAAGCGAGGCAATGAAGGCGATGAAGAAAATAAACGACCACATGTTGCTCTCGGTGGTGCCTTCCGGCACCAGCGTGAAACGGTAGAGCGGGAAGGCCTGTATGATGGCCACCAGCAATCCTCCAAGAAAATAGGCCGCGCGGCTGACGCGGCCCGAAGCTTTGAAGAAAAGCCAGATGAGGTCTGATCTATCAGGCAAGCGAATTCCGTCCGTATTCGTTGAGAAAGATCAATCGCGCAGCAATTCGTTGATCGAGGTCTTGGAACGGGTCCTGGCGTCGACCCGCTTGACGATGACGGCGCAGTAGAGGCTGGGGCCGGGCTCGTTGTTTGGAAAAGGCTTGCCCGGCAGCGAGCCGGCGACGACGACGGAATTAGGCGGCACCTCGCCGTAGAAGATCTCGCCGGTGGCGCGGTCGACGATCTTGGTCGACTGGCCGATGAAGACGCCCATGCCGAGCACCGAGCCCTCGCGCACGATGCAGCCTTCGACCACTTCGGAACGGGCGCCGATGAAACAGTTGTCCTCGATGATGGTGGGACCCGCCTGCATCGGCTCCAGCACACCGCCGATGCCGACACCGCCCGACAGATGCACATTCTTGCCGATCTGGGCGCAGGAGCCGACCGAAGCCCAGGTGTCGACCATGGTGCCGCTGTCGACATAGGCGCCGACATTGATGAAGGACGGCATCAGCACGGCGCCGGGCGCGACATAGGCGGAGCGGCGCACGATCGACGACGGCACGGCGCGGAAGCCGGCCTTCTCGAAATCGACGGCGCTCCAGCCGTCGAACTTCGAGGGCACCTTGTCCCACCAAACCGCCTGACCGGGACCACCCTTGATGATCTCCATCGGGTTGAGCCGGAAGGACAGCAGCACCGCTTTTTTCAGCCACTGGTTGACGTGCCATTTGCCGTCGGCCTGCCGCTCGGCGACGCGGGCGACGCCCCGGTCGAGCAGGTCGAGCGCCGATTGGATGGCCTCGCGCGTCTCGCCGCGGGTTGCGGTCGAAATCGTGTCGCGTTCCTCGAAGGCGTTCTCGATGATCTCCTCGAGGCTCGCGAGATCGTGTTTCGACATGAATTCGCTCCATTACCAAGCTGTTAAGGGCCGGCGCCTTAACCTGTTTGAAAGTCGCGCGGACCCTATGTGAAGGCTTGGGGAGGGTCAATCGCGGCAGCGTCACGGGACGGCGCAAGTGAATGATTGGACGGGTAAAGCAAATATGACTCCCATGGAAAAGGCGGGATGGACGCCGCTGCCGCATTCGGACGAGGATCTGGAGCGGTCGAGAAGCGTGCCGGACACGCCGCAAACGCGCGCGGAGACATATCGGCTGGCCTGGAACGACCCCGATTTCATGACGCGGCGCGAGTTGCGCGCGGTCAGGCTGCAGCTCGAACTGCTGAAACCGGAGATGATCCTGGCCGAGCGCGGCATCCAATCGACCGTCATCCTGTTCGGCGGCGCCCGCATTCCCGAGCCCGGCGGCGAAGCCTGGGCGGCCAAGAACGAGACGCAGAAGAAAAACCTCGAGCAAAACAGCAAATATTACGAGGAGGCGCGCAAATTCGCCCGCCTCTGCTCGCAGCAGTCGGCCAGCTCGTACTATCGCGAATTCGTCGTGGTGACCGGCGGCGGGCCGGGCGTCATGGAGGCCGGCAATCGTGGCGCCGACGATGTTGGCGCGCCGTCGATCGGTCTCAACATCGTGCTGCCGCACGAGCAGGCGCCAAACGCCTACGTGACGCCGGAACTCTGCTTCAATTTCCACTATTTCGCGGTCCGCAAGATGCATTTCGTCATGCGTGCCAAGGCCGTTGCGGTATTTCCCGGCGGCTTCGGCACGATGGACGAGTTCTTCGAAACGCTGACCCTGATCCAGACCGGCCGCATGGAACGCGTGCCGGTCATTCTGTTCGGCAAGGCTTTCTGGGCAAGGGCAATCGACCTCGATTTCCTCGCCGAGCAAGGCACGATCACTCCCGGCGACCAGGATATCATCGATTTCGTCGAGACCGCCGACGAGGCCTGGGGGATCGTCAGCCGCTTCTATAAACTTTGACATGCAAGCAGGACTTGAAGCGCGCCGGCTGCCTCAAGCAGGGACTTCGACGATTGCCGTGAGAAAGCCGGCGAGATCGTCGGTGACGAAGTCCACATCGTCCTCGTTGGCCGGGTCGCGTTCCCAAATTTCCGAGAAGGTCGGCTCGAAATTGCGCGGCACCACCAGCACCGTGGTCATGCCCAGCGATTTCGGTACCGACAAGTTGCGGGCGAGATCTTCGAACATCACCGCATTTTGCCCGGTAACGGCGTGGAGCTCGGCAAATCTTTCATAGGATTGCCGCGCTGGCTTGGGGTTCAGTCCGGCTGCGACGATATCGAAAATATCGTCGAAATGCTCGAGAATGCCAAGCTGCCGCGCGGTGCGTTCGGCATGCCGGCGATCGCCATTGGTGAAGATGAATTTACGGCCGGGAAGCTGGCGAATGGCGGTGCCGAGGACGGGATCGGGCACCAGCCAGGAATAATCGATGTCGTGCACTTTCTCGAGAAAATCGTCGGGGTCGATGCCGTGGCGCGTCATCAATCCGTTCAGTGTCGTGCCGTATTCACGGTAGAGCTCCTTTTGCAGCTTGCGTGCTTCCTCGCGCGGCAGCGTCAGCAATTCTCCGACGTAGGCGGTCATCTTCACATCGATCTGCGAGAACAGATTCGAATGGTGCGGATAAAGCGTGTTGTCGAGATCGAACACCCAGTCGGTGACATGGGCAAAGCGGGCGGGGTCGGGAAGTGTGGTCATACCGTCCTTATGGCACGAAACGATCTTTCTAACAGGAGGTTTATCCACCACCTATGCGCGCTAAGGATGGTGAAAATGGCGAAACGATTAAAATTTTAAGCATCGCCGAAAGGTGACATTCAGCGCTTGCTGGGACCAAGACGGACCAGTGGGAGCCAGCGATGAATCGCATAATTCTAAAGTCTGCCGCCATCGCTTTCGCCTCTGTAGCGGTCTCGCTTTTGCTGACGCTGATCGTCGTGCCGGCAATGGGGTTTCCGACCAATCGCACCATCTGGCTGACATCCACCGTCTGCCCGCTCGCGCTTGCCTGGGGCGTCGGCGCCTATACGTTCTGGCAGGGCGAAAGGTTGCAGACCGCGCATCGCGAGCTCGCCCGCGCCCATGCCCGACTCGCCGCCGCGCACCGGCGTCTGGCGGACAAGGCGAGCCGCGACGACATGACCGGCATGCTCAACCGCGAAAGTTTCTTTGCCGCCCTCGACGGCTCTCAGCGTAAATCCGATCGCGGGGCATTGCTGATCGTCGATGCCGACCATTTCAAGACCATCAACGACAGCTACGGCCATCTGATCGGCGACGATGCGCTGCTCCTGATCGCAAAGGCGATAGAGCGTGGCGTGCGCAGCGGCGACGTGCTTGGGCGCATCGGCGGCGAGGAATTCTGCGCCCTTCTGATTGGTGCCACCGAACACGAGGCCAGGCGCGTCGCTGAGCGCATCCGCCGTGAGGTCGAGCGTATCCGTTTCCGGCCGGTCGACGAACGATCGGTTCCGCTGACAGTCAGTATTGGCGGCATCACCTGCGGCAGGGACGCCGCAGTGTCGGAGCTGATGCGCGCCGCCGACCAGCGGCTTTACGAGGCCAAGCATCGCGGCCGCAATCTGTCGATCATCGACCGCGATATTTCCGAAGCCGCCTGAGCTCGGCCCTGAGCCTTCCGCTGGGATAGTTCCACCCTGTCTGCATTCAACCGTGCTGTGGCCAGACTGTCAAAATCCGAGTATGGCGATGCGGAACAGCAGGGCGGCGGCCGCCAGCGCGACCAGAGCGATGCCAAGGCCAATGGGAGAGCCCCAGCCATACCACTCCATCGCCAGCTTGGCGTATTTGAACTCCTCAGCCGGTGCGAGTGGGCCGCGCGTCGGGGTCTGATTCATTTTTCACTCCTTGCAAGCTGCGATAGGCCTTGCCTTGTGCCCGATGTAGCACATTACTATAATAGCCATAATGTTAGGCAGATTGATAGTTAGATGATCGAAATAAATTCGTCAAGCATGAATCGGGCAGACATGAAGACCGCTATCAGCCTTGCCATTATGGGCTGGCAGGACGCGACGCAGGCTTATGACGAGGCAGTGGGCGATAGGCTTGGGCTGAGCATGGCGGAACGCCATTGCCTGGCGCTGCTCTATGGCGGCCCGCGATCGGCTGGCGAGGTCGCGGCCGCAACAGGGTTGACGCCGGCCGCGGTCACCGCGCTGATCGACCGGCTGGAAGCGCGCGGCCTGCTGACACGAACGCGCAGCCTCGAGGACAGGCGCAAGGTGGTCATAGAGGCGACGGAACTCACGCGAGAACTATCGACGCGCTATTATGGCGCGATCGCTCAGGAGGGGGAAAAGGTGATCGCCACATTCACCGACATTGAACTCGGCACGATCCTGCGCTTCGTCACGGCATACCTCGACCTTCAGCGCGACCAGCTGGCCCGGCTGAAGGCCGAGGCGTTGGAAACAACCGACAGCCTATAGGCTCGCCGGGTCGATCGCTGGCTCGCCTTTGCGGCGCGCCACGATCGCCGCAAGATCGGCTGTCTCGAAAGCATCACGCAGGGCGTCGAACGACGGCAGCACGAAATAGGCACGCTGGAACTTGTCGATCTCGTAGCCGGTGCGCATTACGGTTTCCAAGTCGAAGGGAACATGGTGCGCCTCGCCGCCTTCGACCGCGAACTGAAGCTCTGTGAAGGATGACATCAGCCCGGCGCCGAAAGCCTTCAGCGGCTTGCCCGGCTCGCGTATCAGGCCGTATTCGACGGTGTACCAGTAAAGCCTGGTGATCATCTCGTCGCCGCCGAGCGCAATCACGCTATCGGCCTTCTTGCCATACATCTGCATGAAGTCGGCGAAGACCGGCTGCGTCAGGATCGGCACGTGACCGAAGAAATCATGGAACATGTCGGGCTCGACAATGTAGTCGAGCTCCTTTTGGGTTCGCAGCCAGTTGGTGACCGGGAAGCGGCGGTTGGCGAGATGGTCGAAGAACGGCTGGGCGGGGATGAGCCCCGGCACGGCGACGATCTCCCAGCCGGTGAACTTGCGCAGCTTCTCGCTGACCGCACCGAAATCCGGGATCTTGTCGAGAAGGCCGAGTGCCGCGACGCCGTCGAGGTAGGAGTGGTGGGCCAGCTTCCTGGTCAGCTTCGTCTGGCGGTCGCACAGCGTGCGCCACACCGCCTGTTCTTCGTCGCTATAATTGTAGCCCTGCGCCACGGTGAAATCGGCACGGCAGACGGAATAATCGCCGCGAAGGCCTCGCGCCGCGCATTCGCGGGCATAGTCGGCAACGTTCATTGTCATGGCTTGCTCTCCCTGGAAATCATGACCAGCGAATTGCCGGAAATTCTAGCCGGATCGCGCGAGGCAAATCAGCTTTGATGGTGGCTCAAATGCAGGGTTGGAGGTAAAAGACTCCACGATCGAGCTTTGGGAGAGTGAAAATGCCTCAATTTGACGAATTCGAGATCAAGATGCTCGACATCCTGCAGCGCGACGGGCGCAAGCCGGTATCGGAATTGGCGCAGCAGATCGGCCTGTCGACGACACCTTGCGCGCGGCGCTTCGAGGCTCTTCAGCAGGCGGGCATCATAAAAGGCTTCGCCGCGGTGCTCAGCCGCCGCGCCGTCGGTCTGATGGTCGAAGTGTTCATCCAGGTGCGCCTCGTGACCCACAGCGACGGCTCGCCCGAAACCTTTATCGCCGCCGTGCAGCGCATGGACGAGGTGTCGTCGTGCTGGACGATGACTGGAGACTACGATTTCCTGCTGCATGTCATGGTGCCGTCGGTCGACGAGCTCAATGCGTTCGTCATGCACCGGCTGATGCGGCTCGAAGGCGTGCGCGACGTCCACACGCAGCTTGTGCTGCAGAACATCAAGGGACCCGGCCATGTGCCGCTGGCACATCTCAGACGATAGGCATTTCTGCGGAAAAGCTGCACACAAATTGCTGAAGCGAGCCAATCTCCGGAACTAGATCGCCGACTACGACATGCGGACCGCCATCGCATAAGGCCCGCCATGAAAATCGTCCTGATCAACCCGCCGCATACCGCCATCGGCAGCCGTGTGCCGGACGACCATCTGCCGCCGCTCGGTTTGCTGGCACTGGGCGGTCCGCTGATCGACGCGGGACATCAAGTGCGGCTTGTGGACGCCGAATTCGGGCCGATGGCGCTTGCCACGCTGGTCCGGGACGCCTTGAGCGACCATCCCGACTGCATTCTGATCGGCCATTCCGGCTCGACCTCTGCGCATCCGACAGCCCTGCTGATCGCCGGCATGGTCAAGGACATCCAGCCGGCGACAATCCTGATCTATGGCGGCGTGTTTCCGACCTATCATTGGCGCGACATACTGGCTGAAACGAATGTTTTCGACTTTATCGTGCGCGGCGAGGGCGAGGCGACCATCGTCGCGCTGGTCGAAGCGCTTGAGAAACGCAAGCCGCTGTCGGATGTGGCGGGCATCGCCTTTCCTGACGATTTGCGCCAGCCCTTTGCAACCCGGCCGGCAAGAACGATCATCAACCTAGACGACTACCGCATCGGCTGGGAACTGATCGACTTCAGTCGCTACAGCTATTGGGGAGGCAAGCGCGCGGTGGTCATGCAGTTCTCGCGAGGCTGTCCGCATCTGTGCAACTATTGCGGCCAGCGCGGCTTCTGGACGCGCTGGCGGCACCGCGACCCCATGAAATTCGCGCGGGAGATTGCCTGGCTATACCGCGAGCACGGCGTCGAGCTGATCAACCTTGCCGACGAGAACCCGACGTCGTCCAAAAAAGCCTGGCGCGCCTTTCTCGACGCGATGATCGCCGAGAATGTGCCGGTGCTGATCGTCGGCTCCACCCGCGCCGACGACATCGTCCGCGACGCCGACAGCCTGCATCTCTATCGCCAGGCCGGCGTCATTCGCTGGCTGCTTGGCATGGAAAATACCGACGAGCAGACGCTTGCATTGATCCGCAAGGGCGGCAGCACCTCATCCGACCGCGAGGCGATACGGCTGCTGCGCCTCAACGGCATCTTGTCGATGGCGACCTGGGTGGCCGGTTTCGAGGACGAAAGCTTGCGCGACCTCTGGCGCGGCTTCCGCCAGCTGATCGCTTATGACCCCGACCAGATCCAGGCGCTCTATCTGACGCCGCATCGCTGGACGCCGTTCTTCAGGATTGCCAGGGACCGCAAGGTGATCCAGCTGGATGCCCGTCTGTGGGACTACAAGCATCAGGTGCTGCAGATGACCCGCCTCAAGCCGTGGATGTTGTTCTTCGCCGTCAAGCTGATCGAACTGGCGGTGCAGTCGCGGCCCAAGGCGTTGGCGCGTATCCTGTTCCACAAGGATACGGAGCAACGGCATTCGATGCGCTGGTACACCAAAATGGGGCGCCGCGTCTGGTTCCGCGAAGTCTGGGGCTTTCTGGTCCGCGACCGCCGCCTGAAAAATGGCCCGACGCTCGCCGAATTCTGGGGCTCGCCGCAAGACGAGCAAGAGGAATCGATGGTTGTCGAACGCCTGCGGCGTCAGTCCGTGACCGCTATTTCGCCAAACGCTTGAGCCCCTCAGACACCCGGCCTCACGGCACGATCAGCGTGCCGGCGCCGTGTTCGGTGAACAGCTCGAGCAGCACCGCATGCGGCGTCTTGCCGTTAAGGATGACGACGCCTGCGACGCCGCGCTCGATTGCCTCGATGCAGGTCTCGACTTTGGGGATCATGCCGCCCGAGACCGTGCCGTCCTTGATCAGGGCCTTGGCCTCGGCCACGGTCAGCTCGTCGATCAGCTTCTTGTCCTTGTCGAGCACGCCGGGCACGTCGGTAAGGAACAGCAGGCGCGTCGCCTGGCAGGCGCCGGCGATGGCGCCGGCAAAAGTGTCGGCGTTGATGTTGTAGGTATGGCCGTCGCGGCCGGGCGCTACCGGCGCCAGCACCGGGATCATTTCGGACCGCGCCAGGAGGTCGAGCAATGTGCGGTCGACCTCGACAGGCTCACCAACGAAGCCCAGGTCGAGCACCCGCTCGATGTTGGAATCCGGATCGATCATGGTCTTGCGCGCTTTTTCGGCGAACACCATGTTGCCGTCCTTGCCGCACAGGCCGATCGCCCACTCGCCCTCGGCATTGATCAGCGCGACGATTTCCTTGTTGATCGACCCGGCCAGCACCATCTCGACAATCTCGACCGTCTTCTGGTCGGTGACGCGCAAGCCGCCCTCGAATTTGGATTCGATGCCCATCTTGCTGAGCATGGCGCCGATCTGCGGCCCACCACCATGCACGACGATTGGGTTGACGCCGGATTGTTTCAAAAGTGCGATGTCGCGGGCGAAAGCCTTGCCGAGCGCGATGTCGCCCATCGCGTGGCCGCCATATTTCACCACGACCGTCTTGTTCTCGTAGCGTTGCATATAGGGCAGCGCCCTTGAAAGCAGCGCGGCCTGCATTTCGGCGGTGGCGGCGACATCCGTCATCGGCGTGGTTCCCAGCTTGGCATGAACGGCGGCGTCTTAGCGGGAATTGGACGAGGGGGCAAACGGCTTTGCTGTCATGATCGATCAAATCGGTACTACTATTTGTTTGACCATGATCTTGTCCGAAAACCGGTTCCCACCTTTCGGGATCATGGTCTATGCCGGCACCTGCAGCGGCGCCCGCCGTCCCAGCCAGCCCGAGATCTTTTCCATCTGCGCGGCGAACGACAAAAGCGTTTCCTCGTCGCCGGGGCGGCCGGCGGCCTGGACGCCGAGCGGCAGGCCGGCATCGGTGACGTAGACCGGAAGCGTGATCGACGGTTGCCCGCTGACGTTCTGGATCGCCGGCCAGTGGGTGAACCAGAGGCTCTTGTCCATCAGCTGGCCGAATAGCGGCTTGAACTTCAGCAGGCCGGCGAGGCGCAGT
The DNA here is from genome assembly GCF_040322515.1 of Mesorhizobium sp. M0136. Taxonomy (NCBI): domain Bacteria; kingdom Pseudomonadati; phylum Pseudomonadota; class Alphaproteobacteria; order Hyphomicrobiales; family Phyllobacteriaceae; genus Mesorhizobium; species Mesorhizobium sp. M0136. Next base: position 51,932 of record NZ_JAMYTP010000010.1, on the reverse strand, counting down.
CTGTCCAGGACATTCTCGATGAACTCGTCGACGCCTTTCGGGTCCATGGTGCCGCAGGCGAGCGGCGGGTGCGCGATGACAGGCATCAGCACCGCATCATAGCGCGCGGTTTCGGTGATAAGCCGTCGCGAGGCGGCGTGCAGCCGCTGCAGGCCGGCGTAGATTTCGCCGGCCGAGAGGATTTCACCGAACCGGCTCATCACGCGCGTGGCGCGTTCGATGTCGCCTGAGATGGAGCGGCCGACGCGCAAGGCCTCGCCACGCATCGTACCGGCCACCGCCGCGGCGACGGTTCTGGAGAAATCGGCGATGAAATCGCGATCGATATAGGGCAGGTCGATCTCCTCGACGCTGTGCCCGCCTTCGCGCGCCAGCGCGATCGCCGCATCCAGAGCTTTCAACGTCTCTTCCGATATCGGCAGGCCGAGCGGCGATTTTCGATAGAAGGCGAGCTTGAGCTTGCCCGGATCGCGCCCGGCCGCCGCAGCAAAACTGCCGGTCGGCGACGGTGCCGCGTAGGGCGACAGCGGGTCGGGCCCGTGGGTCAGGTCGAGCAGCAGCGCCGTATCGCGCACCGAGCGGGCCAACGCATGGTCGACGACGAAGCCGTACCAGCTTTCGGTGACGAGCGGCGTCAAGGGCACGCGGCCGCGCGAGGTTTTCAGCCCGACCAGCCCTGTACAAGCGGCAGGCACCCTGATCGAGCCGCCGCCATCCGAGGCATGCGCCACCGGCACGACGCCGGCCGCGACCAGCGCCGCCGCACCGCCCGAGGAACCGCCGGTCGTGTGCGCGGTGTCCCATGGATTGCGGGTGACGCCGTAAGCCACCGACTCGGTCACCAGCCTCAGTCCGTGTTCGGGTGCGGTGCTGGTCGCGATCGGGATCAGGCCGGCGGCCAGATAGCGTTCCGTCATGATCGAGTTGAAATCGGGGGTGAAAGCTGGGATGCGGCTGCCGCCATGCGTCGGCACGCCCTTCATGGCGATGCCGAGGTCCTTCAGCGCAAAGGGCACTCCGGCTAGCGGCAGCTTGTGGTCGACGGTTTTCGCTCGCGCCCGCGCCGCCTCAAAAAGCGGTTCGGCAATGGCATTGATCTCCGGCCGGGTGGCCTCGGCCCGGGCGATCGCCGCATCGACGAGATCTTGCGGTGTGATCTCTCCCTTGTGCACGAGCGCGGCCTGGCCGGTTGCGTCATGCTCCCAAAGAACCCGCTCGATCGACATGGTCGCCCTCCCGCTCATGGCAAGCTAGCGGGAGGCGATTCCATTGGCAATCGAGGCTGGCGCTGCCGGTGCGCAAGACCATTTCAGTCGTTGCAAATACATTGCAATCGCCTAATTTGGCGGCCGATGACGCCGCAGGACATCAGCAACCTGATTGTCCGGACTTCGATGAAGGACCGGGCTGCGTTCGATCTGCTCTACCGGCAGACCAGCGCGAAACTTTTCGGCGTCTGCCTTCGTGTATTGAAGGATCGGGGAGATGCAGAAGAGGCGCTTCAAGAGATCTTCGTCAAGATATGGACGAAGGCGGACCGTTTCGCCGTTTCGAATCTGAGCCCGATCTCCTGGCTGGTGGCCATTGCGCGCAATCATGCGATCGATCGGATCAGAGCGCGGCGAGAACCTGCCGCCTATATCGATGCCGCGCTCGACGTGGCCGATCCGGCGCCGGGGCCGGAGGCCATGGCCGTGGCGGGCGGTGAGTCCGGACGCATCTACCATTGTCTCGAGGAGTTGGAGAGGAACCGGGCGGCGGCCGTCCGGGGCGCGTATCTGGATGGCAAAAGCTATGCCGAGCTGGCGGAGCGCTATGGCGTACCGCTGAACACGATGCGGACCTGGCTGCGCCGCAGCCTGTTGAAACTGAGAGAATGCCTGGAAAGATGACGCTGGCTGACGACAATGGACCGGAACGTGGGGGCGACGACCTGTTCGCCGCCGAATACGTTCTTGGCGTTCTAGCCGCCGATGAACGCGAGATCGCGTCGCGCCGCATCGATGCGGACGCCGCCTTCGCGCGCCTTGTCGATAGCTGGGAGGCGCATCTTTCGCCGATGACCGCCGCCTATCCGGAGACAGAGCCTCCGATCAGGGTCAAGGAAGCATTGGACCGCCGGTTGTTCGCTGCAGAGCCGCGCGCCGGCCTCTGGTCGAGCCTTGGCTTCTGGCGCGGTCTCGCCGCCGCCGCCATTGCGGCGCTGGCGATCTACATCGCCGTGCCGTACTTCCGCCCGCCCACCGAACCGCCGCAGACGCGGCTTGTCGCCTCGCTGGCGGCCGAAGGCAGCGACGTCAAATATCTCGTTGTCTACGATGCCGCCCGTCACGAGGTCGGTCTTTCCCACGTTTCCGGCGAGCGGGCCGCCGGCAAGGACTTTGAATTGTGGATGATCGAAGGCAAGAAGGCGCCGGTGTCGATGGGCGTCATCCCGGCCGGTGCGACCGCGCATTTGGCCATCCCGCCCGCCGTCCAGGAGAAATTGGCGCAAGGCGCCGTGCTTGCGGTCAGCGTCGAGCCTGCCGGCGGTTCACCGACCGGCCAGCCGACTGGACCGGTGGTCGCAGCGGGCGATCTGAAGAGCATCTGACCGCTTCTCATCTCCGGAAGCAGGCCTTAAAATCTATCTTCCGCGATTTAAACGCCTGCAAAGCTTGTTGGTGGTCGTCGATCCGCGCCGGGAAAATTTCAGTGGCACGATTTTTTGCGGAGAGGACGAAACTCAGGATTTTTCTATCGCGTATCTCCTTGCGTTCCCGAATGAGGGGAATGATAACCCGAGGAGATTGAACTCATGCGTAAATTCGCCACCCTTTTGCTTGCTGGCACGGGCGCCATTTCTGCGCTCGCCACCATTGCCTATGCCCAAAATCCAATGGTCGGCGGCGCCGCCATGTATGCCCAGAAAAACATCGTCGAAAATGCTGTCAACTCGAAGGACCACACGACGCTGGTCGCTGCCGTCAAGGCAGGCGGCCTGGTCGATACGCTGCAAAGCGCCGGCCCCTTCACCGTGTTCGCGCCGACCAACGAGGCCTTTGCGGCACTTTCAGCCGGCACGGTGGAGACGCTGCTCAAGCCTGAAAACAAGGACAAGCTGGTCAAGATCCTGACCTGCCATGTCATCGGCGCCAAAGCGATGGCCGCCGACGTCGCCAAGATGGTCAAGCACGACGGCGGCACGCACAAGGTCAAGACGGTCGGTGGTTGCGAACTGTCGCTCAAGACCGACGGCGGCAAGGTCACCGTGACCGACGAAAATGGCAACGTCGCCAATGTGACCATCGCCGATGTCGAACAGTCCAACGGCGTCATCCACGTCGTCGATAAGGTTCTCCTGCCGAAGATGTAACAAACGCACGCTGCCGGCGAAGATATCGCTAGGGGCCTCCCTGCGCACTCCGCGCCGTTCACGCAAGATGGATAGGCGCGGAGTCCCGCTTTGAGGACAGCGATCGTCACCGGCTTTTGATTTCCGTGTGGCGGTCGAATTTGGCACAAGCAGTAACAGGAGGAATGGCCATGAACCGTCGCGAGCTTCTTTTGAGTGGTGCGGCAGCCATTGGCGTTGTCGCAGGCGCCACCGCGCTGCGCATGGGCGGAGCCCAGGATGCACGCGCGGGCGAGACTTTCGAGGTTACCAAGACCGAGGCCGAGTGGCGCGCCATCCTGTCCGACGCGGCCTTCAATGTGCTGCGCAAGGAGGGCACCGAATATCCGGGCACCAGTCCGCTGCTCAACGAGCACCGCAAAGGCATCTTCGCTTGCGCCGGCTGCGGCCTGCCGGTCTATTCGTCTGAGACCAAGTTCGATTCCGGCACAGGCTGGCCGAGCTTCTGGCAGGAAATCCCGAATTCCATCGGCAAGACGGTGGACAGGTCGTTGGGCATGACCCGCACCGAGGTCCATTGTCGCCGCTGCGGCGGCCATCTCGGCCACGTCTTCGACGACGGTCCGCCGCCGACCGGGTTGCGACACTGCATCAATGGCGTCGCCTTGACCTTCAAGCCGGCGACGGCGTGAGGACGGCCGCGCCCCTTACTTTGTCGGAGCGCGCTAGAGCATCGGACCCAAAAGTGCGAAGCGGTTTTGGGAAAATCCGATGCGCAAACAAAAGTTGGAGCGGTGGAGTGTCCGCCGCTCCAAGACTTCGTAATGTTGATTTTGCGCATGACCCCGAAAATCGCTTTTCGGGGTCATGCGCGAGGGCGCCAGGCGGGGGATCCAGCGCGCCTCAATGGCCTCCGCCACCGCCGCCCTGAGCGGCTGGCTTGCGGATCACCAGGGTGAAGAGCCCAAGCGTCGCGAACAAAACCGTCAGCATAAAGAATACGTCCATGAACGACAGCAGCGACGCCTGCTGCTGGACCATGCCTGACAGTTTGGAGATGGCCGCCTTGGAGGCGTCGAGCCCGGCGGTCTGCTCGAAGTTGAGCGTCATGTTCTGCAGCTTCTGCTGCGCAGCGGCACTTCCCCATTGCACGTGCTCGGAGAGCCGGGCGTAGTGGAAGGCATTGCGGTCGATCAGCACGGTGTTGATGACGGCCAGGCCGACGGCGCCGCCGAGATTGCGGGTCAGGTTGAACAGGCCAGACGCATTCTTCAGCCGCTCCGGCGGCAAGGTTCCGAGCGCAATGTTGTTGATCGGCACCATGCACAGCATCATCGAGCAGCCGCGCAGGATCTGTGGGATCAGCAGTTCATAGAAATCCCAGTCGGCGGTGAGATGCGTCATCCACCAGGTTCCCGTGGCGAAGCCGAAGAAGCCGATCATCATCATGATGCGCGGGTCCATCTTGTTCGACAGGATGCCGGAGATCGGCGCGGTGAAGAACATGGCCAGGCCGCTGACGAACAGCGCCTCGCCGATCATCATCGAATCGTAGCCGCGGATGCGCCCCAGGAACACGGGATAAAGATAGGTCAGACCGTAGAGGCCGATGCCGACCACGAAGGAGAACAGCGAGCCGAACGCAAAATTGATATTGCTGAAAGCCCTCAGATCGACAATCGGCTCCTCGGCGGTGAACACGCGCCAGAAGAACAGCACCGCGCCGAAGGTCATGATGACGGCGCAGACGAACACCGCCTGATCCTGCAGCCAGTCGTTGTTGGGACCTTCCTCCAGCACATATTCCATGCAGCCCAGGAAGGCGGCCATGCCGGCAAGCCCCCACCAGTCGAACTTGCTGAACAGCTTGAGATTGGGTTTGTCGAAGTCGATCAGCGACCAGGCGGCCGTCGTCACCAGAATGCCGGGCACGACGTTGACCAGGAACAGCCAGTGCCAGGACATGGCATGGCTGATATAGCCGCCGACGGTCGGGCCGATGGTCGGCGCCAGCGTCGCCACCAGGCCGATCATCGGCGAGACGACGGCGCGGCGGGACGGCGGGAAGATGGTGAAGGCGGCTGCAAAGACGCTCGGGATCATGCCGCCGCCGATGAAGCCCTGCACGGCGCGGTAAACAATCATCTGGTCGATATTGGTTGCGGTTGCCGCCAGCGCGCTGGCCGCGGTGAAGCCCGCCGCCGAGATTGTGAACAGCACGCGCGTCGACAGCATCCGGCTGAGGAAGCCGGACAGCGGGATCATCACGACCTCGGCAATCAGATAGGCCGTCTGCACCCACGGGATCTCGTCCGAGCTGGCGCTCAAGCCCGCCTGGATCTCGGCCAGCGAGGCTGAGACGATCTGGATGTCCAGGATCGCCATGAACATGCCGAACACCATCGCCAGGAAGGCGATGACGCGGCGGATCGGCATGTGATCTGTCTGGGCCGGAATGGCCGACACCGATCCGGCGGTAATGGTTGCGGTCGCCATGACCCTTGCTCCCGGTTCCGCTTTACTTCGATGCCGAAGGCGCCGTGCGGCTGTCGACCGCGACGACGACGCTCAGGCCGGCGCGCAGTTTGCCCGTCTTCAGCACATTCGCGGGCACGTCGATGCGAACCGGAACGCGCTGCACCACCTTGGTGAAATTGCCTGTGGCGTTCTCCGGCGGCAGCAGCGAGAACACTGCTCCCGAAGCCGGCGCCAGCGACGACACGGTACCCTCGAAGTCCTGGCCGTCGATCGCGTCGACCGACACCCTGACCTTTTCACCAGGCACCAGCCGGGCAAGTTGCGTCTCCTTGAAATTGGCGACGATGTAGAGCTTGTCCATTGGCACGATGACGGCGAGCTTCTGTCCGGGGCTGATCAGGTCGCCCTGCTCGACCGAGCGGTTGCCGACCACGCCGTCATAGGGTGCGCGCAGCACGGTGAAGGACAGATCCCGCACCGCCTTGTCGTGGGCAAGCTGCAGCGAGGCCAGCGTGCTGGCCGATTCCGCCCGCTGCGCCTGGAGCACGCCGATATTGGCCTGGGCCGCCGCGATCTGCGCGTCGGCGCCGGCTAGTGCGGCATTGGCTTGCTCGACCGCCGTCTGGGCGTCGTCCAACTGGGCCTGGGTACCGACCCGGGTCTTGAGCAACTGGGCGGCACGGACCTGAACCCGCTTCGCATTGTCTGCTGCGGCCTGGTCGGCGGTCTTCTGCGCCTGCGCCTGCTTGAGCGAGGCGCGGGCCGCTTCGGTCTGGGCATCGATGCGGTCGAGCGTCTTGCTCAACGTGGCGATCTGCGCTTCGGCCTGGGCAACGGCTATCTTGTAGTCACCGTCATCGACGATCAGCAGCGGGTCGCCGGCCTTCACCTGCTGGTTTTCGGTCACTTTGACCTGATCGACATAGCCTGAGATTTTTGGCGAGATGAACGCCGTGTCGGCCTGGACATAGGCGTCGTCGGTCGAGATCATGAAGCGCCCGTCGGTCCAGTAATCGTAGCCATACCATGCGCCGGCGCCCAGCAGGGCCAGGCCGATGATGGGCAACAACATCGAGCGCATCGAGCGCTTCTTTTTGGCGGGAGCCAGCGGGGTGATGTCGGCGGGCTTGAGAGGGGCTTCCGGCGCTTCGATCGCAGGCTGGACCTTGGCACTGGGGAAAGGGCGGACTTCGGCACTGGTGGGCGCGTTCGAGGACATGATATCTCTCTAAATTAACTGGCGCTGAATGTTGTCAGACTGAACCGTTCGGTTCGATCTTGACGTTGACTTAGCGCTTAAACAGGCCCATATCAAGAGCAATCGAACCGGATGGTTCGAATTATTTTACGAGGTGTGACATTATGGCCGAAGCCCCCAAGGCCGCTCCTTTGTCTGATTCAGGCCCATTGTCCAGCGCTGGCAAGGAGCAGTGCGATCTGCTGGACAGCCTGCCGCGCGGCCGCCCGGCCGCGGGGCAAGACCCGGTCAAGCGCAGCCAGATCATCGAGGGTGCGCGCCGTGTCTTCATCGACAAGGGCTTCGAAGCCGCGTCGATGAACGACATTACGCGCGAGGCCGGCGTGTCCAAGGGCACGATCTATGTCTACTTCGCCAACAAGGAAGAGCTGTTCGAAGCGCTGATCGAGGAAGAACGCGGCACGATCTTCAAGAACATGTATGAGGTGCTCGACCAGATCGGCGACCTTCGCCAGACGCTGGTGAAGTTCGGCATCGTGCTATCCATGAAGATCACTTCGGCGAGGGTCATCCTGGCGCAACGGACGGTGATCGGTGCGTCGGAACGGATTCCGGAGCTTGGCGCGCGATTTTACGAACGCGGGCCGAAGCGCGGCCATGACAGGGTTGTCGTTTTCCTCAACATGGCTATCGAACGCGGTCTGCTGAAGATCGACGACGTCGAGCTTGCCGCCTATCAGTTCACCGAACTGTGCCTGGCCGGTCTTTTCCGCCAGTGCATATTCGCCTATCGCACCAAAGCGCCAAGTGTGGCCGAGATCGAACATATCGTCAGGTCGGGCGTCGACGTGTTCCTGAAGGCCTACGGCACAGAACAGCTTGCGGAGCAGGAACGGGCCTCCAGCCCCGCCTGACCAGCCGTCGGAGTCCGTTGCCTATCCGCCATTGGCGGCGAGCACGATTGCCGCACGCAGTTCTTCGAGGCCCTCGCTCTTTTCCGACGACGTGGCGAGCACGAAGGGAAATGCCGCCGGGCGTTTCTTGATCTTCTGGAGCGTTTCCTCGACCAGTCGCGGTACCCCCGCCGCCTTGATCTTGTCGGTCTTGGTCAGCACGATCTGATACGACACCGCCGCCTTGTCGAGCAGCGACAGCACCTCGTCGTCCTTGGCCTTGATGCCATGGCGGGCATCGATCAGCACGTAGACGCGCTTCAGCGTCACCCGGCCCTTCAGATAGTCGAACACGAGCTTCGTCCACTCGTCGACCTTTTCCTTCGGCGCCGTGGCGTAGCCATAGCCCGGCATGTCGACCAGGGCCATCGGCGGCAGGTCGGCGCCTTCTCCGGAAAATCCGCCCGGCACGAAATAGTTGAGTTCTTGCGTGCGGCCCGGTGTGTTGGAGGTGCGCGCCAGCCCCTTCTGGTTGACCAGCGCGTTGATCAGCGACGATTTGCCGACATTGGAGCGGCCGGCAAAGGCGATCTCGGGCGGACCCTCCGGCGGCAGGAATTTCATCGCCGGCACGCCGCGGATGAATATCCAGGCTCGCGTGAACAATTCGATGCCGATCGTGGTCTTGTTCAACGCGTTCAAACCGCTGCCTCCAGAAGAAAAATGTTGCTGCCACGAATGGCATCGAGATTGCGGCTGATCTTTTCCACCGGCCAGTGCCACCACGCCAGCGCCAGCAGCCGCCGGATGGTCCTGTCGTCGAAGCGCATCTTTACCACCTTGGCCGGATTGCCGGCGACGATCGCATAGGCCGGCACATCGTGCGTCACCACCGACTTTGCCGCGACAATGGCGCCGTCGCCGATCTTCACGCCCGGCAGCATCACCGCTTCCATGCCGATCCAGACGTCGTGGCCGACGATTGTGTCGCCACGCACCTCCTTCGACCATGTCGCCGGGTCGAAGCCTTCCTCCCAGCCGTGACCGAAGATGTTGAACGGATAGGTCGAAAAGCCGGACATGGCGTGATTGGCGCCGTTCATGATGAAGCGCGCGCCTTCGGCAATGGCGCAGAACTTGCCGATGATCAGCCTGTCGCCGATGAACGGGTAATGATGCAGCACGCATTTTTCGGCGAATTTGTCGGGCCCGTCCGGATCGTCATAATAGGTGAAATCGCCGATCTCGATGTTCGGCGCCGTCACCAGCGGTTTCAGAAAGCCGACGCGCGTGTGCAACGGGATCGGATGCTTGATCGATGGATTGGGTCCGGTCATATCGAGCTCCGTCGGGCAACTGCCAGCCAGGTCAAAATAGCGCGATCCGCCCGGCAGTACCAATCGCTTAATCCAGACCGCCAGCCTGTACAAAAAGCCCCGGACGAACCGGGGCTTTCTGGTTTCGCATCATCGGAGCGCCGGCTATTCCGCCGGCGACGGTTTCTTGCGGAACAGCGCGACCAGATTGTCCCACAATTCGATCTTGGCACCCTGCCGCTTCATGATCACGCCCTGCTGCAGGATCGACAGCGTGTTGTTCCAGGCCCAGTAGATAACGAGACCGGCCGGAAAACCCGCCATCATGAAGGTGAAGATCACGGGCATCCAGGTGAAGATCGCCGCCTGCGTCGGGTCCGGCGGCGTCGGGTTCATGCGCATCTGCAGGAACATCGTCACGCCCATGATCAGCGGCCAGACGCCGATCATCAGCATGTGCGGCAAGGTGATCGGGATCAGCCCGAACAGGTTGAAGATCGATGTCGGGTCCGGCGCCGCCAGATCCTGGATCCAGCCGAAGAACGGCGCGTGCCGCATCTCGATGGTGATGTAGAGCACCTTGTAGAGCGAGAAGAAGACCGGGATCTGCAACGCCACCGGCCAGCAGCCGGCGAGCGGATTGATCTTCTCGGTCTTGTACAGCTCCATCATCGCCTGCTGCTGCTTCATCTTGTCGTCCGCGTATTTCTCGCGGATCTCGAGCATCTTGGGCTGCACCTTCTTCATGTTCGCCATCGACGCATAGGACTTGTTGGCGAGCGGGAAGAAGATGGCTTTGACGATGACGGTGGTGGCGAGGATCGCCAGGCCGAAATTGCCGAAGAATTTGTAGAGCGTGTCGATCAGCCAGAACATCGGCTTGGTGATGAAATAGAACCAGCCCCAGTCGATCAGCAGGTCGAACTGGCGAATATGACGGTCCTTTTCATAGGCGTTGATCGTCGAAACTTCCTTGGCGCCGGCGAATATCTCCGACTCCATGGTCGTCGATTGCCCGGGAGCGATTGTGACCGGATCGGACAGGAAATCGGACTGGTAGCTATGCGGGTGGGGTCCGCTTTTGAACTCGAAATAAGAGAATTTGGGCTGAAATTCGCGGCCGCTCGGCGGCACCAGGGTCACCGCCCAGTATTTATCGGTGATGCCGAGCCAGCCGTCGCTCGACTTGCCTGGTTTGTACTCCTTGTCCGATTCGACGCTGGAGTATTTGTATTCCTGCAGGCCCTCGCTTCCGGTAACGCCGATCAGGCCCTCGTGCAGCACATAGGTGCTGGCGATAGCCGGCTTGTCGAAGCGGGTGACTCGGCCATAGTTCGACAACGTCGCGGGTGCCGAGCCGCCGTTCTGGACCGTGTCGGATACGGTGAACATATATTGGCTGTCGACCGAGAAGGTGCGCTTGAAAACCAGGCCCTTGTCGTTGGTGAAGGTCAGCGTGACCGGCGTCGCTGGTCTCAGCGTCGCATTGCCGTCGGTCTGCCAGACCGTGTCGGGGCCGGGCAGCCTGCCCACATCCGGCGTGCCGGAAAAGCCGATCTCGGCGAAATAGCCGTTTGGCAGGGACGCCGGGTTGAGCAACGCGATCTCGGGCGAGGTCTTGTCGACCGTCTCCCTGTAATGCTTGAGCCGGAGATCGTCGAGGCGCGCGCCGGTGAGGTTGATCGAGCCTTCGAGGCTCGGCGTGTCGATCTTGACGCGCTTGGTCGAGGCAATCGCCTGCTCGCGGCCGGCCGGCGTCACCGCGTCGCCGCCGGGCGCGCTCGGAATGGCGCCCGGCTGCACCGGCGTTTCGCTCGCGCCGGGAGCGGTGCCTTGGGCAGCCTTCTTCTGCTCCGCCACGCGCTGTTCTTCGATGCGGGCGGCTTCGCGCTGCATCTCGCTCCGCGGCATCACGTAGAAATATTGCCAAAGCGCCAGGATCAGCACCGACAGTGCGATGGTGATGAAGAAGTTGCGGTTGTTTTCCATCGAAGCCCTTGGCCTATCGTGTTCCACGCAATCTGCGGGAGAGTTCGGCCTTCAACTGGCCGAACGGAGTCGTAAGCACGTCTTCGCGCCCGACGATGACATAATCATTGCCCGGCACCATGTCATCCGCGGCATGCGTGCGCACGGCCTCTCTCAGCCGCCGCCGGATGCGGTTGCGAACGACGGCGTTGCCGACCTTCTTGGTGACGGTATAGCCGACGCGCGGCGCCTCGCCGTCGCCGCGGCCCAGGACCTCGACGAGGAAAAGCCGCCCGCGGCGCTTTTCGCCACGACGGACGGCCAGGAATTCCGCGCGCTTCAGAAGCCGCTTGGGATGGGCACCCGTTGGCTTGCCGGTTGCGGGCAACGATCTTGTCTCTCGTTTGGTGCTCAGGCGCTGAGACGCTTGCGGCCGCGGTTGCGGCGGGCTGCGACGACGCCGCGGCCACCCTTGGTGGCCATGCGGGCACGGAAGCCGTGCCTGCGTTTGCGAACGAGTTTGGACGGCTGGTAAGTACGCTTCATTTGTTTAAATACCGCGGGGTGCGGCCCTTCTTGATTCTGTCACTTTGTAACAGGAGCTTTGCCGGGCCGGTTTTGGCGCGATCGAAACCGCGCCGGGACGAATGGCCCGAGCGTGAGCGGGCTTATAGAAAGAAGGGTTTTGGAAGTCAATCCAGCCTGTCGGGCCGGCGTTGTCGGACTGGCAGGGAAGTCCTTGCGGCCTCTTTCCGGCTTCGACCAAGGATGAATTTGGCAAAAAAGCCGCAATCGCCTAATCTCGCCCGATCAAGCGATCGTGAAGACGAGCAGTCCTGAAGACAAGCAGCCGTGATGACAGGCAGCCGTGACGACGAGCATGAGTGAAGTCCCAGCAACCGACGAAAGCATCGCCCGGGCGAAGGCCGCCACCCGCAGGGTGCCGCTGGCGCGCGGCCTGTCGACCAAGCTGCTGCTGCTCACAATCGTTTTCGTGCTCTTGGCCGAAATCCTCATCTTCGTGCCCTGGATCGCCAGCTATAGGCTGAGCTGGCTGAAGGAGAGGCTGAGCACCGCCGCCGCGGTTTCCATCGTCCTGGTGCAGGGCGAACCTGCCTCGCTGTCGCGTGCCGCCCAGAACGACGTACTGATGGCGATCGGCGCCAAGGCGATCGCCGTGCGCGACGGCGGCGTCTCGCGGCTTCTGGTCGTGGCCGAAATGCCGCCGCAGGTCGACGAGCATATCGATATCGCCAATGTCGGCATGATCAAGGGCATGACCGGCGCGCTGGACACGCTGTTTTTCGGCGGCAAGCGGATGCTGCGCGTTTTCGGGCCGGTCGGCGACAGCGACAAGGAGTTCGAGCTGATCATGCCCGACCACCGCCTGCGCAATGCCATGCTGATTTATTCGCGCAACGTCGCCTTCGTCTCGCTGCTGATCTCGCTGTTCACCGCCATGCTGGTCTATGCCGCGATAGACCTGATCATGATCGGCCCGATCAGGACGATGACACGCTCGATGCTGTCCTTTTCCGAGGCTCCCGACGATCCCGGCCGCATCATTCACCCCGCCGCCCGGGCCGACGAGATCGGCGTCGCCGAACGCGAACTGTCGCAGATGCAGGAGCGGCTGCAGAAGATGCTGACCGAGCAGAAGCACCTGGCAGATCTCGGCCTGGCCGTGTCGAAGATCAACCACGACATGCGCAACATTCTCGCCTCGGCGCAGCTGATGTCGGACCGCCTGCGCCAGGTCAAGGACCCGACCGTGCAGGCCTTCGCGCCAAAACTGCTGCGCGCGCTCGACCGTGCGGTGTCCTATTCGGAGGGCGTGCTGGCCTATGGCCGCACCCAGGAGCCGCCGCCGTCGCGCCGCAGGCTGCGGCTGCGTCAGCTGGTCGAAGACGTCCAGGGCCTGCTCGATATCGAATGCGGCATCGAATTCGTCAACGCCGTCGACCCGGTGCTCGAGGTCGATGCCGATTCCGACCAGCTGTTCCGCGTGCTCACCAATCTTAGCCGCAACGCCGTGCAGGCGATGGCGGCGGATACCGAGAGCGCCGTGGTGCGCCGCCTGACCATATCGGCCGAGCGCATCGGCAGCGTCAGCCGCATCGTCGTCACCGACACCGGCCCCGGCCTGCCGCCAAAGGCGCGAGAAAACCTGTTCGCGGCATTTCGCGGCTCGGCCCGCAGCGGCGGCACCGGCCTTGGCCTGGCGATCGCCCATGAATTGATCCGCGCCCATGGCGGCACGGTGGAGCTGGTCGAATCGATCGGCGGCCGCACCACATTCGCGGTCACCATTCCCGACCAGCCGGTCCGGCTCGACCAGGCCCGCAACGGGCTGCGCCGCCCGGCGTAACGAACCGTATCGTTACGGATCGTTTTAATTCGCGAAGCGTTGGTCCGAGACTACGAGCCATCGGCTCGGCCGCCGTGCAACGGCTCATTTCGTTACGGACCGTTCCGATTGGCAAATGACCGATCCAAGACTACGACCTGTCGGCTCGGCCGCTGCGTGACGCGATCTTGCCTTCGCCGGCCGGCGCATGATGGCAAGGCATGACTGCAAAACTTTTGGCCAGGGTCGGCTTGCTTTTCGCAAATTCAGCCGCTAGGGAACAGCTCACATCGCGGCCGGTCGCCAGGATCGGATCGCGGGGCTATGCCAAGCATGGCCTGTTGCGCGCCCGTAGCTCAGCTGGATAGAGCACCAGACTACGAATCTGGGGGTCAGGAGTTCGAATCTCTTCGGGCGCGCCATCAATCCAATGCACGGCCCGCCTCAGGCGACCTCTCGGGCGCGGTGCGCTCACAGCCGTCCGACAATAACCGGCGCCGGTCGTCGGAAGGTCGCGAGACGTGAGCGCTGCCCATGCCAAAAAGGGGATCGTCAGCTAATGCTGCTCAGTCGGCCTGCTTGATCTCCGGGCCCGGTTCAGTCGGCGGAGCTGGCGTGCAATCCTGGCCAGTGCATTCCTGCACGGGATCTTGCGCCGGCGGGAGACAATTTTGGCCTTCACAATGAACGGGCGGCTGCGCTGTTGCGGCTTTATTGTTCGGCGGCACAGGCCGATCCTCAGCGCGAACGGCCGGCATTGCAAGGTCGATCATGGCCGTGCACAAGAGCGCAATCCGAAGCAAATTCATTTCCGCCTCCGCAACTGACAGCGAGGCGCAGGCTATACCTTCGAACTGCGGCCAGCATCCTGTCAGCCGCGAACGGCGTTAACGGCGCGTTACACGCGGCAACAGCTTGAGGGCGGACATACGGATGCTGTTTCCGGCGAGGCCGTCTTCGAAACGGGCGCCAGGTCGGTATAGGTTTGCACTTCGAAAAGCTTATGCTGTGCGTCCCGGCTCCCTCACCTAAACCGCACATTTTCCCTGGAAAGCTCTGCCACCGACCTGCATCCCATCAGCCGCATGCCGCGTTCGATCTCGGTTCGCATCAAGCCGAGCGCCCGTTCGACGCCGGCCTGTCCGGCGGCTGCCAGCGGGAACAGACAATACCGCCCGACGCCAACGGCCTTGGCGCCCAACGACAGGGCCTTCAGCACATGCGTGCCGCGCTGGACGCCGCTGTCGATGATCACGTCTATCTTGTCGCCCACCGCGTCGACGATCTCGGACAGCTGGTCGAAGGGGCTGCGCGAGCCGTCCAACTGCCTACCGCCATGATTTGACAGAACGATGCCGGTGCAGCCGATGTCGACCGCCTTTCTGGCATCGGCGACGCTAATGATCCCCTTCAGGCAGAACTGGCCGTTCCAGAAGCGGACCATGTCTTCGACGTCCTTCCAATCCAGCGACGGGTCGAGGATCTCCGTGAAATAGCGGCTGATGGAAAGCGCTCCGCCACCGAGATCGATATGGCCGTCCAACTGCGGCAGGCTGAACTTTTCGTGGGTCAAATAGTCGATAGCCCATCTCGGCTTGATCGCGAACTGCATCATGCCGCCGAGCGTAAGCCGAAAGGGGATGGAAAAGCCGGTCCGCAGGTCACGCTCGCGGTTTCCGCCGGTGACACTGTCGACGGTCAGCATCATCACCTCGACGCCGGACGCCTTGGCGCGCTCCATCATGGCGCGGTTCAGGCCGCGATCCCTGTGGAAATAGAACTGATAGACCTGCGGCGTCCTGTGCTTGCGCACTTCCTCCAGGCTGACCGTGCCGAGCGACGAGACGCCGAACATCGTGCCGAACTTCTCCGCCGCCGCGGCGACGGCGCGCTCGCCGCTATGGTGAAACAGCCGCTGGAGAGCCGTCGGCGAACAATAGACCGGCATCGCCAGCTTCTGGCCCATGACGGTGACCGACATGTCGACCTGTCCAACGCCGGCAAGGACGTTAGGGACGAGATCGCAGTCCTCGAAAGCCGCCGTGTTGCGCCGCAGCGTCGTCTCGTCGTCCGCGCCGCCATCGATATAGTTGAAGATCGGGCCTGGCAGGCGCTGTTTTGCCAGCCGGCGGAAGTCCTGAAAATTATAGCAGCTTTGCAATCTCATGAAATCAATCGGGTATATGGCGGGCCTGATGTCAAGCCTGTGCAACTGTCGATCGCCGGCGCGCTCGCCTCAGCCCGCCACGGCGCCAACCGACTCCCGCTCGACCAGCGGGCATTCGAGCTTGGTTACGGGATAGCGGCTCCGGCCGCGACCGGGAGCAGCGGGGACTTCCAACTGCTCGATCGCCCATTGTCCCATCGCCATATGCGGCAGGATCGACGTCGTCAGCGGCGGGAACAGATGCCGCGCGATCTCCTCGTCGTCATAGCCGACCACCGAAATATCTCCGGGGATGTGCAGGCCGGCCTCCTTCAGCGCCTCGTAGCAGCCGATCGCGGTACGGTCGTTCTGGCAGAAGATGGCGGTCGGCCGGTCCTTCAGCGCCAAGAGCCTGACGGTCGCGGCATAGCCGGCGCTCGCTGACCAATCGCCTTCGACGACCAGCTCCGGGTCGAACGGGATGTCGGCCGTCGCCAGCGCCCGGCGGTAACCTTTCAGCCGGTCCTGAGCCGCCTGCATCCAGGGCTCGCCGGTGATGGTGGCGATACGGCGATGGCCATAGCTGATCAGGTGCCGGGTCGAGCTCTGGCCGCCGGCGATCTCGCTCGGCACCACGGCGGGAAAGGCATAGTCGGCGGTGTAGCAGTTGAGCAGGATGACCGGAATGTCGAGGCCGTAGAGATAGTCCGGCGCGACGATCTCGCGGGTGAAGATGGTCATGTAGATCAGCGCCGAAATGCCCCGCTTGGTCAGTGCCGCGATGGCCCGGGCCTCCATCACCTCGTCGCCCATGGTCTGCGCCACCAACACTACATTGCCGGCGTTCCACGAGGCTTGCCGCGCCCCTTCAATGGCGACGACCGCCTCCGGGCTGGTCGCCAACTGGTCGACGGCGAAGCCGATCACGCCATCCAGCCCGTCGAATGCGGCAACCGGGGCTCGCAAGGCAGAAAACACCGGCGGCGAATAGCCCAGTGCTCGCGCCGTCTCGATCACCCGCTCTCGGGTTTGCTGCGACAGCCTGATCCCCGGCGTGTTGTTGAGTACGAACGAAACCGTCGCCTGCGAACAGCCGGCGACCCTGGCGATGTCGGTCATGGTAACGCGGCCCTTGGGGTTTTTCCCGGACGGCTTGCGCCGCCTGGTACCCTCAAGGACGGGATCACGCAGTGGTTCGTTCATGTCATTGGTCCCTCGAATCTCGCATTTATAGGGCGAAGCGCTACTAATAGATATAATCGACCTCTTAGGCGATGTAGTCCCCGGTTCAAAACGGTTGCGACTGGGGAGGCCTCTCTCCTTTGTGCGAGAATCTCGACCAAACTAATACTCTTTACTAATATCCGGCATCCCTATAACGTCAATCCATCATGCCCGGACGACGTCGGACCGCGCATGTTCGGAACGCAAGCCAGCCTGGTATCGGACGGTTCCCGTCAGCCGAAGCTCCGGGAAATGTCAGACAAATCGGACTATTTACGAACGGCGAATGAGTCTCTAAAGTCGACGATCGCGGCTGGAATGGCGTCGTTCTTCGCTGCCGGAAACCCTTGAGGAGGAGGGCGTCCAAGCCGCGCCGGCACGTTCATCATCAGCGAAAATTACTGAGTCAAAATGGGAGGTTGAATATGAAATCTGTGATACGAAATGCGTCCGCCGCCGCTGCGGCCCTGCTGCTCGGCCTGTCCGCCGGCGCAATTGCGCGGGCCGACGACAAGCCGACACTGGCCTTCGTCGTCAACGGCGCTTCCGATTTCTGGAAGGCGGCGGAAGCCGGCGTAAAGAAGGCTCAAGGCGAACTGCCCAACTACAAACTGGAACTCAAATATCCGGAGCAGTCCTCGGTCGCCATCCAGCAGCGCCTGATGGACGATCTGGTGACGGCCGGCGTGAAGGCGATCATGGTCTCGGCCGTCGATCCCAAGACGTCGACCGACGGGCTGAACAAGATCGCCTCGGAAACGGCGTTGTTCACCACCGACAGCGACGCGCCGCAGACCAAGCGTGTCGCCTATATCGGCTCGTCCAATGTCGATGCCGGCAAGCAGGCGGCGGAGATCGCCAAGAAGGCAATGCCTGACGGCGGCAAGTGCCTCGGCTTCGTCGGCCTGCTCGGCGCCGACAACGCCAAGGAGCGCATCCAGGGCATGAAGGAAGGTCTCGCCGGCACCAAGATCGAATTGGTCGACGTGCGTGGCGACGACATCGATCAGGCTCGCGCCAAGAAGAACGTCGAGGACGCGCTGGTCGCCAGCCCCGACGTCACCTGCATGGTCGGCTTCTATTCCTACAACACGCCGCGCATCTATGAAGCGCTGCGCGATGCCGGCAAGCTCGGCCAGATCACCGTCGTCGGCTTCGACGACGATCCGATCACACTGGGCGGCGTCAAGGAAGGCACCGTCGCCGCCACCGTCGTGCAGCAGCCCTTCGAATGGGCCTATCAGGGCATGAAGCTGATGGCTGCCTATCTCGAGGGCGACAAGTCGGGCATTCCCGCCGATGGCCTGATCATCATCCCGACCAAGATCATCGGCAAGGACGATGTCGACGCCTACGCCGCCAGCCTCAAGGCGATGTCTGGAAACTGAGCGAATTAGGTTGCGCCGGCTCAAGGTTCGCCTTGAGCCGGCGTTCTATTGACGGGCCTCGCGCGGCTCGTCAGTCTGAGGCCAAATGGCTCACCGGCTGCTGTCAGGCGTGATGAATTATTCCGACCCATCCATCGTTGCATCTGCGGACGCTCCGTTCCTGAGCCTCGACGGTGTGCGCAAGACCTATCCCGGCGTCGTTGCGCTGGACGGATTCTCGATGGAGGTCAGGCCCGGCGAGGTCATTGGCCTGGTCGGCGAAAACGGCGCCGGCAAATCGACGCTGATGAAGATCCTCGGTGGCGTGACCAGGCCGGACACCGGCACCATCACCGTCGATGGCGTCGCCCATGACGGGCTGACTGTCGAGGCCAGCATCGGCTCGGGCATCGCTTTCGTCCACCAGGAACTCAACCTGTTCGAAAACCTCGACGTGGCCGCCAATATCTTCTTCGGCCGCGAACCGCTGCGCGCCGGGCCGCTCAAGCTCGTCGACCGCGCCAGGCTGCGAGCGCAGGCGGCGCCGCTGCTCAAACGCGTGGGCGCCAATTTCTCGGCCGATACGCCGGTGTCGGCGCTGTCGCTGGCGCAGCAGCAAATGGTCGAGATCGCCAAGGCGCTGTCGATCAAGGCACGGTTGGTTATCCTCGACGAACCGACGTCCAGCCTGCCGATCGCCGAAACCGACAAGCTGCTCGGTGTCATCAAGGCGCTGAAGGCAGACGGCATCGGTGTCATTTTCATCTCGCACCGCCTTCACGAGGTCGAGCGCGTCGCCGATCGCGTCGTCGTGCTCAGGGACGGAATGCTCGCCGGAACCTTGCCGAAGAGCGCCATCAATCATGACCAGATGGTCAAGCTGATGATCGGCCGCATGCTGAAGGAGCGCGAGAAGGCCGCAGAATCGGCGCGCCCGCCGGGCTCCGTCGCGCTGTCGGTCAAGGCCATTCGCACCGCCGCCTATCCTGACCGGCCCGTCGACCTCGGTGTGAGGCATGGCGAGATCCTCGGCCTGGCCGGTCTCGTCGGCTCCGGCCGGACGGAACTGGCGCGCGTGCTGTTCGGCATCGACAGGAGCTTTGGCGGCTCGTTCCAGCTTGACGCAAAAGATCTGGTTCTTGGTTCGGCCGCCGACGCAGTGGCCAACGGTATTTTCCTCGTCCCGGAAGACCGCAAGCTGACTGGCATCCTGCTCGACCTGTCGATTGCCCAGAACATCTCGCTGCCCAATCTGCCGGCGCATTCGCGGCGCTCGCTGGTCTCGGCCAGCGCCGAGGCCGCCACCGCCGAAAAACAGAAGACCGATCTCGGCATCAGGGCGCCCTCCGTGCAGACGCGCACCGGCACGCTGTCGGGCGGCAACCAGCAAAAGGTCGTGCTGGCCAAATGGCTGGCGATGAAGCCGAAGGTGATGATCCTCGATGAGCCGACACGCGGTATCGATATAGGCGCCAAGGCCGAGATCTACGGGCTGATGCGGGCGCTGGCCGATGCCGGGGTCGCCGTGCTGATGATCTCCAGCGACATGGAGGAGGTGATCGGCGTTTCCGACCGCATTGCCGTCATGCATGAGGGCCAGATCTCCGGCATTCTCGACAAGGACCGGTTCAGCCAGGAAAACGTGCTGCTGCTGGCGGTCGGCAAGCAGCCGAAGTAATTCGCAGGCGTTGGGAGAAGACGATGAGCAAGAAAGATCTCGGCCTGCTGATCCTGATCCTGGTGGTCGGCGCGGTGGTGGCGATCATCAACCCGCGCTTCCTGCTGCCGATCAATCTCGCCAACACCTCGAACCTGATCGGGCTGTTCGGCATCCTGTCGATCGGCCAAGCCTTCGTCATCATCACCGGCGGCATCGAATTGTCGGTCGGCTCGGTGGTTGCGCTACTCGGTACGCTGTTCATCGATTTCATCGCCGTGCGGGAGATGGAGTGGCCGCTGGCCTTCGTGCTGATCATCGCGCTCGGCGCCATCATCGGCCTGATGCATGGCTGGCTGATCACCCGGCTGAAGTTGCAGCCGTTTGTCGTCACTCTCTGCGGCCTGCTGATCTATCGCGGCGTGGCGCGCTTCTACACTGCCGACGGCACCGCCGGCTTTGCCTTTGGGCAGAACTTCCCGGAACTCGAATTCCTGACGGCGGGGCGGTCCTGGGGCGTGCCGAACAGTTTCATCGCGCTGATCGTCATCGCCGTCGTCATGTGGGTGGTGCTGCACCGTTCGGTATTCGGGCGCTATCTCTACGCCATCGGCAAGAACGAGGAAGCGGCAAAATATTCCGGCATCCGCACCGGCCGCATCGTCATAGCCGCCTATGTCATCTGCGGCGTGCTGACGGCGCTGTCGGCTATCTATTTCGCCATGTACACACGCTCGATCTCGCCGGCGAGCCACGGCCAGTTCTACGAACTCTACGCCATCGCGGCAGCGGTGCTCGGCGGCTTCTCGCTGCGCGGCGGCGAAGGCTCGCTGATCGGCGTCCTGCTCGGCACGGTGCTGCTGCAGGAGCTGCAGAACCTCGTCAACCTGCTCGGCATCCCGTCCTCGCTCAACTTCGCCGTCATGGGCGGGGTGATCCTCATCGGCGTGCTGGTCGACCAGCAATGGGGCGTGTTCAGGGCGCGGCGGCGGATGCTGGAAGCTACCCGTAAGGGCGTGGCGGGTGCTGCCGCGGAATGACGCAAAAATAGCTGGATGAAATGCGCCGACTGCCATTGGCAGGCATCAAAAAGTTGGCCTGAGCTTCGCGACAGCAGTTCAGATTAATCTCCATTTGGAACGAAACCCGTATCGAAGCGTTTATTTAAGCTTTGCTATGCGGAGGCGTCCCATGCCCACGAATCCAGTAAGTACCGCAAAGGTCGGAACTCACCCTCTCCACCCGATGTTGATACCTTTTCCTGTCGCGTTTCTTGTCGGTGCCTTTGTCACCGACCTGGTTTTCTGGGGAACTGCCGATGCTTTCTGGGCACGGGCATCGATGTGGCTGATCGGGGCAGCCATCGTAATGGCCCTTCTCGCCGCGACAGCCGGTTTTATCGACTTCCTCAACGAGCCGCGCATTCGCGCCTTGTCGGACGCCTGGTATCACATGCTGGGCAACCTGACCGCGGTCGTTGTGGCACTGATCAATTTTTATCTTCGCTATGCCCAAGGCGCCGAAGCCGCGGTCCGACCATGGGGTGCGCTCTTGTCGTTCATAGTGGTCTGCATACTGCTGTTCACCGGCTGGAAGGGCTGGGAAATGGTGTATCGCCATCACGTTGCAGTTCTGGATACACCAGCGGATGCGCCAGTGAAGCCTTCGACAACCACTGCCACCGATACTCGTCACGCTGGTCGGGACCGGCACGCCGCATGAGGCCATAATCCCGAAAAGGGGGTACCGGCTTCCAAAGATATTGGTTAGACAAGTAGCGCCCATACCGAATGCATCGGATGGGCGCTACTTTAGATAAGGCCCGACATGTCGGAGAAGGCCATGGCCTTGCGCAGCACCTCGGCGAAGCGCTCGCCGGCGGCTTCACGAGGGCCGCTATTGTCGATCGAGGTGACACCCGGTCCGGACAGCGCCACATTGGCACTGCGCGCCAGCCGTGCCAGCACTTCGCCGCGCGACTCGCGACCGCGCAATGCCAGCCGCTCGGCCAGGATATCCGGTGTAGCCGTGATCTCGACGACAGCCAGATTGGCGTAGCGCTCCCGCAGCGCCGGGATGATCGCGCGCGAGACGTTGGCGATCGCGACACGGCCGTTGGAGACCGACCAGTCGACTTCGGCCGGGATGCCGTAGTGCAGGCCATGCGCCTCCCAGGAAATGGCGAAGGCGCCATCCGCTTCGGCCTCGACGAAGGCAGCATCGGCGAGCGTATCGTGATCCTCGGTGGCCGCATCGTTCGGCCGGGTGATCACCCGGCGCACGAACTCCAGCCGGCTCTCGCCGGCAAACACCGCGCGCGCATAGCCGATCACCGTGTCCTTGCCGGCACCGCTCGGCCCGACGACGGCGACGAAGACACCGTCGCGGATCGGAAATCCCGCGGCGGACAATTCACGCTCGACCGATGCCGACACCATCATGCGACCCGGCGTCCCTGCCGCCAGACCGTGCGGACGACCGGGACATGGTCGTCGACGCGCACGCGAACCAGATCGGCGCGCCGGCCGGGCTCGATGACACCGCGATCGGTGAGGCCGACCGCCTCGGCCGGGTTCTTCGAAACCATGGCCACAGCCTGCGGCAGCGAGATACCTTCGACCACGTCGCCGAGGAAGAAGGCCGACTGGATCAGGCTGAACGGAATGTAGTCCGATGACAGGATATCGAGCAGGCCGTCGCCGGCCAGCGTGCGGGCCGAGACATTGCCCGAATGCGAAGCGCCGCGCATGACGTTCGGCGCGCCCATCAATACGCCGAGCCCTGCCTTTTTCGAAGCCCTTGCTGCCTCCTCGGTGGTCGGGAACTCGGCGACGCGCACACCTTGCTCGATCGCTTCGTCGACATGGCCGACGGTCGCGTCGTCATGGCTGGCGAGCACGACGCCGCGCTCATGACAAGCCGCGGCGATGAAGCTGCGGTTCGGGCTCGAGTTCCTCGCCGATTCCGCCATCCGCTTTTCGCAGAATTTCTGGAAATCGCGGTCGGTCAGCTTCAGCTTGCGCTGGTAGTAGTAGGCGTAGGTCTCGAGATCGACGAATTGCCGCTGTCCCGGCGCATGGTCCATCAGCGACGCCAGCCTGACCCGCTCGTCACCGTCGAAATTGGCGAAGGCTGTAATGCAGTCCGGCGCCGAAACCTCGCAGCGCAGATGGATGAAATGGTCGGCCCTGAGCCGGTCCTGCTGGACACTGTCCTCGATCGCGTCGGCCAGTTTGCGTATGTCGGCAGCCGTCAGGTCCGCATCCTCGTCCATGCCGACGCGCAAGGCGTCGAGCACGGTGGTGATGCCGGCGGTCGCCACCTGCGCGTCATGGGCGAGCACCGCGGCGATCGGGTTCCAGCGCACTTTCGGCCGTGGCGCGTAATGGCCTTCGAGATGATCGGTGTGGAGCTCGACCAGGCCAGGGATGATGAAGTCGCCGCCCATGTCCTCGCCGCTGCAGCCGGGTCCGGCATCGATGGTGGCGATCATGCCGTCGCGCAGCACGATCGACCCTTGGACGATCTGGTCGGCGAGCACGATCCGGGCGTTGTCAAGAACAGTCTCGGCGGTCATTCCAAGCAGTCCTTGCAGGATTTTGCAGCCAACTGGAACCAATTGACGTCGCACAAACGCGGTTAGAGCAAATAGTCATTAGGCAGTTCTTCTGGCCGGGCGGCGCCCGAGCGCGTGATGGGACAGCACCATGAACGGCGCGCCAGGTTCAGTTTCCACAAACAGCGTCAGCGCGTCCACCGGCACCGGCCTTTGCAGCACGCCCGCAAACAGGCTGTCGATTGCTAAGCGAAGACGAGGGCTTTCCTGTGACGAGATCCGGCCGGACAGCGTCATGTGGAAGCGAAACGTCTCGAAGACATAGGGATAACCCCATTGGCAGAGATTGCGGAACTCGTCGGGCTTCAGCGAATCGGGGCTGCGCCGTTCGATCTCGGCTTCCGTCAACGGCGCGCGAAAGCGGTCGAAGTCGCGCACCACATCATCGGCGAAGCGGTTGAGCGACGGCAGCGGTGCTTCCGGCACCAGCGCGAAGAAGCCGTCGATCTGGCTGACGACGAGGCGCGGGATCGTAACCACCGGCGTTGCCTCGGCAAAATCGTCGAGTGCCGCGCGAAGCGAGGTTTCCGTCTCATTGGAGGCCAGTCGAAAGGGCGCCTTCAGCGTCGCATGAAAGCCATAGCGGCGCGCCGAAGCGGTATGGAAGGCAACTTCTGCCGCCGACAACTCGCCTACTGCCTCGACCGGCTTTGTGGCGGCACCGAATGGGTCGCGGCCGAGCCAGTTGGCGGCGATCCGTGCCAGCGGTTCGTCCTGTCGGGGGGTAAAATAGATCGCGTAGCGCATCGAAAGTCCTCGTCAGCCCCGCTGCCATAGGTGATTTCCATGACGAATTGACGAAGCTTTGCGGCGTTTTCGGTAACAAAACCACACAGCCGGGTCGTTGGCCGACGATTTTTCGCTTGGACCAGCGGTTGGGGCGAAGGGGAAGTGGTCAGGCCTTCATCAGCCATTCGTGCTCGGGCGCGTTGTGGAATTTCCACGTCCGCTTCGGTCCGGCCATGACGTTGAGATAATAGAGATCATAGCCGTGGCAGGCCGCGCAGGGGTGATAACCCCTGGGTACCAGCACGACGTCGCCGTCCTCGATAGCCATCGCCTCGTCGAGCGAACGAGCACCGCTCTGGTCGGCGTCGGTGTAGACGCGCTGGAAAGCAAAGCCCTGCGGCGGGTTGAGGCGGTGGTAGTAGGTTTCCTCCAGATAGGATTCAGCCGGCAAATTGTCCTGGTCGTGCTTGTGCGGCGGATAGCTTGATGTGTGGCCGCCGGGTGTGATGACCTCGACCACCAGCAAGGAATCGGCCGGCTTGCCCTCCGGCAGGATGTTGGTGACGTAGCGTGTGTTGGTGCCTTTGCCGCGAACCTCTTGGCCGAGAACGTCGGGCCCGATGACACGGACCGGCAGACCGCCGCCCAGTCCTGGCGCCGAACAGACGGCAAGTTCGAGATCGGTATCGGCGCTCACCGACCATTCCGACCCCTGCGGCACATAGACCGACCAAGGCTTGCCTTCGAACGGCGACATGCGTTCGCCCAGCAGGCCGAGATCCTTGCCGCCGGCTTTGGCCTTGCCCTTTCCGGTGACGAACACCAGGCAGACCTCACGATCCGCGGTTTGCCCGGAAGCGCTCTCGCCGGGCCTCAGCCGATACAGATCGAAGCCGACATAGGTCCAGCCGGCGTTTTGCGGCGTCACATGAGCGACGCGGCCGTGGCCCTTGTTGGCTTTGATGAGCAGCTTAGACATGGTCATTCCTTCGGTTTGGCGTCCGCCGATGGCTTGTCCTCGTCAGCCGGCTTGTAGAGATAGAAGAATTGCCAGACGGCATAGCCGGCGAAGCCGAGCGCGATCACGCCCCAGAACGGCGTGCCGGTGGCGAATTCGATCACCGACCAGACCAGGCAGACCGCGACAACGGCAACGCGCCGCCACAGCGGCCGGAAAAACGGGTGCTCGGAGTCTTTCATCGGATCACCCCCGGCATCGGATCAGCCCTTCCTCGCGAGCCTCAAGCATTGGGAAAGCCTTGTGTCTCCACCGTGTAGCCGGCCGCTGTCATCACCCGCATCAATTCCTTGTAGCCGACCTGCGCCATCTTGAGCGGCGGGTTCTTCTTCGGATCCTGCTCGGCCTCGACCACGAACCAGCCTTCATAGCCATGGTCGGCGAGCCTCTGGACGATGGCGCCAAAGTCCAGCGAGCCATCTCCCGGCACGGTGAAGGCACCAAGCGCCACCGCATCGAGAAAGGATTGCCTGCTACGATCCAGCTTGTTGATCACCTCCATGCGCACGTCTTTCACATGCACGTGGTTGATGCGCCGGTTGTGGTTATCAATAGCGCGCAGCACATCGCCCCCGGCAAAGGCCAGGTGACCCGCGTCGAGCAGCAATGGAATGCCTTCTCCCGAATAGCGCATGAAGGCGTCGAGCTCTGGCTCGGTCTCGACCACCGCCGCCATGTGATGGTGATAGGAGAGCGGCATGCCTTGCTCGGCACACCATTCGCCGAACTGCGTGAGCTGCTTCGCGTAGGCTTTCATCTCATCGTCCGACAGCCTGGGCTTGCTGGCGAGGGGTTTCGAGCGGTCGCCCTGGATGGAGCGGCCGACTTCGCCATAGACGATGCAGGGCGCATTCACCGCCTTGAACAGATCGATCATCGGCTGGATACGATCCTTGTTTTTCGCCATGTCTTCATTGACCAGCGTCCCCGAGAACCAGCCGCCGCAAAGCGTCACGTCGGCCTCTTTCAGGATCGGCAGCATGACTTGCGGATCGTTGGGAAAGCGGCGGCCCATTTCCATGCCGGTAAAGCCAGCCGAGCGCGACTGGCGCAGACACTCCTCCAGTGACACATCATCGCTGAGTTCGGCAAGATCGTCGTTCCACCATGCAATGGGGGACATGCCCAGTTTGGCTTTCAAGTCGTCACTCCAGTTTCGGACATTTCGAGGCGCGTTCGCGGATGGCTCAAAGAACCCGCCCGCTCAGCGCTTCCTCGTATTTCTTGCGCGCCGCGTTCACTTGCGGCCGCACTGAGACTTCCGGCACTGCGACATCCCACCAGCTTCCACCGGCCTCGGTCGAAACCAGCGGGTCGGTGTCGATGACCAGCACGGTCGTTCGCGTGTTCTTCTTCGCTTGCGCCAGCGCCGTTTCCAGCCCGGCGATCGATGGCACTTTTTCGGCAATCGCACCCATGCTCGCAGCATGCGCGGCGAAGTCGATCTCGGGCAAGGTTTCGTGACGGGCGTCCTTCAGCAGATTGTTGAAGTTGGCGCCGCCGGTCGCCATCTGCAGCCGGTTGATGCAGCCATAGCCGCGGTTGTCGAGCAGCACGATGGTCAGCTTGAGGCCGAGCATCACAGAGGTCGCGATCTCGGAATTGAGCATCAGGTAGGAGCCGTCGCCGATCATCACGACTACCTCTTCGTCCGGCTTGGCCATCTTGACGCCGAGTCCGCCGGCGATTTCATAGCCCATTGTCGAGAACCCGTATTCTGCGTGGTAGGAGCCGGGCGCGCCCGCCTGCCAGAGCTTGTGCAACTCGCCGGGCAAGCCGCCGGCTGCATGGAGCAGTACCACGCCGGAGCCCATGGCGCGCTGTACGGCGCCGATCACCTGCGCGTCGGACGGATAGGCGGCATTGGTCGACGCAGTCACCTTGCCCGCCTCCGCCTGCCACTCCTTTTTGCCCTTGATCGCATTGTCGGTCCAGGCGGCAGGCGCCTTCCAGCCCTTCAGCGCCTCGCCGAGTTCGGCGAGCCCTTCCGCCGCATCGGCGACCAGCGTCAGCGCCTGGTGCTTTCCGGCGTCGAAGGGCTGGACGTTGAGTCCGATAATGGTCCTGCCGGCATTCTTGAACAGTGCCCAGGAGCCGGTGGTGAAGTCCTGCAGCCTGGTGCCGACGGCAAGCACGACGTCGGCCTCTTCGGCCAGCCTGTTGGCAGCCGAAGTGCCGGTGACGCCGACCGCCGCCATGTTCAGCGGATGATCGTCGGGCAGCGAGGATTTGCCGCCTTGCGTCTCGCAGACCGGAACGCCGGCGTCCTGCACCAGTCTGGCCAATTCACCCGAGGCCTGCGAATAGAGTACGCCGCCGCCGGCAATCACCAATGGCTTCTTCGCCGCTTTAAGTGCTGCCACCGCGGCGGCCAGTTCCTGGCGATCCGGACGTGGTCGCCGCTGATGCCAGATTCGTTCGGCAAAGAAGCTCTCGGGGTAGTCATACGCTTCTGCCTGCACGTCCTGGCACAGCGCCAGCGTCACCGGGCCGCATTCGGCGGGATCGGTCAGCACCTGCATGGCGCGGTTGAGCGCCGGCATGATCTGCTCCGGCCGGGTGATGCGGTCGAAATAGCGCGACACCGGCCGGAGGCAGTCATTGACGGTCGCCGTGCCGTCGGAGAAATCCTCGGCCTGCTGCAGGACAGGGTCGGGAATGCGATTGGCAAAGACGTCGCCGGGCAGAAACAGGACAGGCAACCTGTTTACATGCGCAAGCGCCGCAGCGGTCACCATGTTGAGCGCGCCGGGGCCGATCGAACTGGTCGCAGCCATGAAGCGGCGGCGGAAATTGGCTTTGGCATAGGCGATCGCCGCATGCGCCATTGCCTGCTCGTTATGGGCACGGAAGGTCGGCAGCTCGTCGCGAACCTGGTACAGCGCCTCGCCGACGCCGGCGACATTGCCGTGGCCGAAGATCGCCCAGACACCGCCGAAGATCGGCACCTTCTTCCCGTCCATCTCGGTCATCTGTCGAGCAAGAAAGCGGGTCAGAGCCTGCGCCATCGTCAGGCGGATTGTCTTGGTCATGTCGGTTCCTCCGCAGTCCTTATGCCGCGCCTTCTTATGCTGCTTTGCGGCCGCGCGCGGCAAGCCACGCCTCGGTCAGTCTCTCGAAGCGAGATGCCATGTCGGCAACCGCTTCATCGTCCGACATCTTGCCGGCAAGCCATTGTTCGGCCGCGTTGATGAAGATGGTGCGGCCGACGGCAAAGCCCTTGACGATGGGCGCCTTGGCGGTGGCGGCAAAGGCCGCTTCCAGCTCGTCCTGCGGCGCTTCCAAACCGAGCAGCACAATCCCGCGGCACCACGGATCGTTTTTCAGGATCACCGCCTCGATCTTTGCCCATGCGATGTGCGATGCCTGCGGTTCGAGCTTCCACCAATCGGGCTTGATGCCGAGTGCGTAGAGTTCCTCGAGCGCGCGCGGGATGGTCATGTCGTCGAGCTTGCCATGCTTGCCGGCGATGATCTCCACCAGAAGTTCTCTGCCCACTTTCCGCGCGGCCTCGAACAAAGCGCGCAGTTTCTGCTGCTGTTCGGTCTTCAGCTCCGCCGGATCATCGGGATGATAGAAGCACAGGCACTTGATGCAGTGGTCGACCGGCCATTCGGTCAGTTGCGAACCAATGTCTTGCGAGAACTCGAAGCGAAGCGGCCGCGAACCCGGCAACTCGACCGGCCGGCCGAGCCAGGTGAAGGAATGGTGGGCGAATTCGAACATCGCCTCGCGCCCGTATTTTTCGTCGAGCAGCATGCCATAGCCGGCGCGGCCGGCCGCGACTTTGGCCGCAGCCTTGACAGTCAGCACCTTGAAAGCCGGGATCCGCGACGGATCGGCGCCGGCTTTTGCCGCGACGTCCTCCAGCTGGACGCGGTGGTCGCAGGCGAACGCCATCAGCGAGGGGATGTCGCGCCGGCGCGTGGTCGCCCAATGGATGTGGTTGATCGCCTCGTCCTTGCGCAGCGCCAGGTGCTTGCTGCCGTTTTTCAGGAAGAACTGCAATTCCTCGAAAGTCGGGTATTCAGGTGCGCAGAGGAGCCGCGACACGGCAAATGCCCCGCAGGCATTGGCCCAGGTCGCCGCCGTCGCCAGGCTTTCCTCGCCGAGCCAGCCGCGCAGGAAGCCCGACATGAAGGCGTCGCCGGCGCCAAGCACATTGTAGACCTCGATAGGAAACCCCTTGCCGACGATGCCGTCCTCGAGATCGTCGCTGATCGGCCCGTCATAGACGATGCAGCCCATGGCGCCGCGCTTCAGCACGATGGTTGCCGCCGACAGCGAGCGGATGGTTTTCAGCGCGCTCAGGCAATCGTCTGCGCCCGACGCGATCATGATTTCCTCTTCGGTGCCGACGATGAGATCGCAGTCGGGCAGCACCGTCTTCAGCCGCGCCGACACGCGGTCGGATTTCACATAGCGCTCGAAACCTTCGGCGTGGCCGGCGAGACCCCAGAGGTTGGGGCGGTAGTCGATGTCGAACACCACCTTGCCGCCCTTGGCTTTCATGACACGGATCGCCTTGCGCTGGGCGGCGTCGCTGTTGGGTCGTGAAAAATGCGTGCCGGTGACGACGATCGCGCGTGCCGAAGCGATGAACGCCTCATCGATGTCGTCTTCCGAAAGTGCCATGTCGGCGCAATCGCTGCGATAGAAGATCATCGGCGAGACGCCTTCATCCTCGACCGACAGCAGCACCAGGGCGGTCAGCCGCTCCGGATCGGCCTTGAGGCCTTGGACCGAAACGCCCTCGCGGGTCAGCTGCTCGCGGATGAACCGGCCCATCTGCTCATTGCCGACGCGGGTGAGCAGCGCCGAGCGCAGGCCTAATCTGGCAGTGCCGACTGCGATATTGGCCGGACAGCCGCCGACCGACTTGGCAAAGGAAGTAATGTCCTCAAGGCGCGAGCCGATCTGCTGGCCGTAGAGATCGACGGAAGCGCGGCCGATCGTGATGATGTCGAGCGGCGAATATTTCGCTTCCACGGCCTCGCCCATTCGAACCTCCCATCGGCTTTGTTGTCTTGGGTAACACGCGCGAGCGGCAGCGTGGCGCCAGCAATATGAAATAATAATTCCAATCCATAGTCAATATGGAACGAGCATTCCCAAGGCTGAAAAGTGCTGTGCAAGGCTCGCGCGTTCAGAAACTTTGAAGTCAGACGAACGTCAAGTGTCTACCACTGAGACCAGCTGATTTACCAAGGAAGTGGGCCATCATCGTTGAAGTACCCGGCGGTCGGGCCATCGGCGTCCAAGGTCGCCAGGTGAATGACGATCTCGGCCGCCTGCTGCACCGTACGGTGACCTTTATACCCGTTGAGATCGGTGGCAGTGTAGCCAGGCGCGGCGGCGTTGACCTTGATGCCTTGCGGTGCGAGCTCCCTGGCGAAGGCCACCGTGATGGCGTTTAACGCTGTCTTGGAGCTGCCGTAGCCCATCATATTGACGGCGTGGTTCGCGGTGGCGGGATCCAGCGCCCGGCCGATGGAGCCGGTGGAGCTGCTCACCATCACGATCGGGCAGCAGGTGCTGCCAGCAGCAGCGGCAGGAATGCGTGGGTCACGCGGATCGGGCCGAAGACATTGACGTCGTAGGTGGCCTGGACATCGGCGATCCGCTGCTGGCTCGGCGGCAGGTCGTAGTTGATGGCGACGCCGGCGTTGTTCACCAGCACGTCGAGGCGGGGGCTGGCCTGCCCGAACGCCTCGGCTGCCGCCTTCACACTGTCTGTCATCCCTCGTGACGCCCAGCTCAAGCCACTCTACGTCGTGGCCTTCGGCACGCAATGCCTGCGCCGCCGCCATGCCGCGTTGGGCGCTCCTGGCTCCGAGCCAGACCTTGAAGCCCATGGTCGCCATTCGCCGGGCGATTTCACGGCCTATAACCTTGTTGGCGCCGGTCACCAGCGCAGTTTTCGATGTCGTCATGTCGTGTCTCCATGTTTGCTGTGGAAGACCTACAAATGGCGCGAGGCAGCGGGCGCCGCGCGCCGGAAACTCTCCAGCTCTTGCCTAATCCTCTCACGCTGCTGCGCGGCCGGTGCGAATGCGCGATGCTGGCGCAATGAGCGAGGCGCTGCAGGAGTTGATCGAAATCGCCGGCCGCCATGCGCGCGGGCGAAGAATAAGAACGGCGATTCCCCGCGTTTCGATCGGCCGCAGCGAAGTCGCGACGGCGCCATTGCCGGGTGTGTGGGGGTCGGGGGTCTTATTCGTATTGCAGGGCGCGAAGACGGTTCTGATCGGCGACCGGGCTCTTCGTTACGACCCGGCCAGCTAAGCGAGCGCCGCACGTCCTTATCTGGCCATTGGCTTGACCCTTGACCTGCAGGCTGTCGCCGCGCTCCTCGTTGAGCACGGGCCGGTCCTCGGCGGCGACAGGTTCTCCACCTCTCCCGTTGATGACGACCTGCTCGACGCGTTGCGTCGAATGCTGCGGCTGCTTGACCGGCCAGCGGAGATTCCCGTGCTCGCGGCCATGCTCGAGCGGGAGATGCTGTTTCGGCTCCTGCAAGGCCCGCAAGGCGGAAAGCTTCGTGAACTTGCGCGCGCCGACGGCCATCTGTCCCGGATTGGCCAGGCGATCGCCTGGATCCGCTCGCATCCCCATCAGCCGGTCCGGGTCGGGGATCTGGCCGAAATCGCCCATATGAGCAGTGCTGCGTTTTATCGTCACTTCAAGGCGGCAACGGCCATGAGCCCAATCCAGTATCAAAAGCAAATCCGCTTGCTGGAAGCCCGCCATCTGCTGATTGCCCAGCCGGGCAACGTGGCGCGTGTCGCCTTCGCTGTCGGCTATGAGAGTGCTTCCCAGTTCAGCCGGGAGTATGCCCGCCAGTTCGGATCGCCGCCTGCCCGCGACGCAGCGCGGCTTTTGGCAGGAGGCGAAACGGCAATAGAGGTGCTCTAAGGCTTGCGCTTCTTTCCGCTATCGCGCCGCTTCTCGCCGACGGCGACAGTCAGCGCCATGGCCAAGGCCATCGTCGCCGACAGCGAGCGGAAGCCGGCGAAATCGGCCTCGGCGACCTCGAACCAGACCCTGGCGAACTGGGCGAGCGGCGAAAAGGAGGAGTCGGTAATCGCCACGATCGGCACGCCTTGTTCCGAAATAATGCGCGCCTCCTCGATGGTGGCCGGGGCATAGGGCGAAAAGCTTATGGCGATGACGGCGTCCCTTGGAGAGGCAAAGCCGATCATCTCCGCATTGAGGCCGGCGGCCGATTCGATCAGCTGGTTGCGGATCTTGAGCTTGCCCAATGCGTAGGCGATGTAGGAGGCGACCGGGTAGGAGCGCCGCTTGGCCAGGACGTAAATGGTTTCGGCCTTGGCCAGCACGGCGATCGCATCTTCGAAATGGTCTTCATTCAGCGTGCGCGAAATGTCGTTGAGCGAGGTGCTGGCTGCGGCAACAAAACCGTCGAAAATCGCGCGGTGGCCGGCGCCTTCCTCGGCCTTGGCGCGCAATGCCGCCAGCCTTTCATCATAGGACGAGTTGCGCTCGCGCAGACGCTCGCGAAACACCAACTGCAGGCTGGTGAAACCATCAAAACCAAGCTGCTGGGCAAAGCGGATCAGCGTCGAAGGCTGGACACCGGCGGAAGCGGCGATGCTGGCGGCGGTGCCGAAGGCGATATCGTCTGGGTTGTCGAGCGCATAGGCGGCGATCTGGGCGATACGTTTCGGCAGGCTCTGGCGCCGCTCCAGGATCGTCGCCCGCAGCGTCTCGAAATCGCGCGGCACCCGTTCGTCCATCGTCGCTCCGCCCAGGCTCATCGTCTGGTTCCCTCTGTGCCCCATCATAGCGGGCCTGTGCAAGAACACCATAAAAAATGAGACAAGCGTTCCATCTGCAGACAAATTGGACTAATTCATCCACACAAACTTTGCACACAGGGAGGCAAGCGGATGGTCGGGGTAGGTCTTATCGGCACGGGCTTCATGGGTAAGTGCCACGCCATTGCCTGGAACGCGGTTGGTACCGTCTTTCCCGATGTGGACAAGCCAAGGCTGGTTCATCTGGGCGAGGTCAACGAGGACCTTGCCAAACGCCGTGCCAGCGAATTCGGCTTCGCCAGGGCCTCCGGTGACTGGCGCGCGGTGGTCGACGATCCCGACGTCGATGTCATCTCGCTGACCACGCCGAACCAGTTCCACCCGGAAATGGCCATCGCCATCCTCGAAGCCGGGAAGCATCTGTGGTGTGAAAAACCGATGGCGCCGAGTTTTGCGGAGGCGCAAGCAATGGCTGCGGCAGCCCAAAAGTCCGGCAAAGTCGCCGCGCTCGGCTATAACTACATCCAGAACCCCGCAATCCGCCATATCGGCGCGCTGCTCGACGAGAAGATCATCGGCGAGGTCAACCATCTGCGCATCGAGATGGACGAGGACTTCATGGCCGATCCGGAGGCGCTGTTCTTCTGGAAGCACGAGGCGGCGTCCGGTTACGGCGCGCTCGACGATTTCGCCGTGCATCCGCTTTCGCTCATCGCCGTGCTGTTCGGCCGCGTTGCCCGCGTCATGTGCGACATGGCCAAACCCTATGCCGAACGCCGCGTCGCCTCGGGCGGGCGCCGCACGGTCGAAACCTACGACATCGCCAGTATCCTGATGCATCTCGAAAACGGCATCGCCGGCACGCTGCTGGTCAACCGTTCGGCCTGGGGCCGCAAAGGCCGGATCGCCATCCAGATTTTTGGCTCGAAGGGCTCGATCCTGTACGATCAGGAGCGGATGAATGAGTTCCAGCTCTATCTGACAGCCGACCGGCCGACCGAGCAAGGCTATCGCACGATCCTGGTGGCGCCGCACCACAAGCCCTACGACGCCTTCCTGCCGGCACCCGGCCACGGGCTTGGCTTCAACGACCTCAAGATCATCGAATGCAGGGAACTTTTGACGCGGCTGGCCGGCAAGCCGGCGCGCATCATCGATTTCGAAGAAGGCCTGGAGATCGAGCGCACCGTGCACGCGATGGCCAGGTCGTTCAGTGAGAGCCGCTGGGAGGACGTGAGGTAGCCCTGCCCGGCATCCGCTTCACAGTGGCCGCTTCAGCCGCCTGCGGCCGAGGTGTCCGTTTCCCACCCGTTCACCCAGACCTGCCGCAAACCGTCGCCTTCACCCTTGAACCATAGTCCCGTCGCCTGGCAATCCTCGATCCGGTCGCTGCGGAAATTGCGGATTGCCCGGCGCAGCTCGCACCAGGCAACGATGTTGGCGGTTTCGGAGTAGTAGATGAGGGCGATCGGACAGATGATGCGCTCGGTGGCTCGGCCCAGTTCGTCGCGGTAGGAAAGGTCCAGCTTGGCCTCGTCGCGGATGGCACGGCGCACCAACGCCAGATCGACCGCGGAGGCGGATGGCGCGGCAAAACCCCATGCATGCAACTGATTGGCGTCGAGCGTCTGGCGCAAAGGCGGCGGCACCGCGCCGGCAATCTTGGCGCTGACGCGCTTGGCCGCCTGCTTGAGCTCGCTGTCGCCCGTGCGTTCGAGCAGCGCGAGAGACAGTACGATCGCCTCCATCTCCTCGATCGAAAACATCAACGGCGGCAAGTCGAAGCCAGGACGCAGTATGTAGCCGATGCCGCGCCCGCCCTCGATCGGCACCCGCATCGCCTGCAGCGCGGCAATGTCGCGATAGACCGAGCGCACGGTCACTTCCAGCCGCTCGGCGATCATTGCCGCCGTCACCGGCTTCCTCGCCAGCCGCAGGATCTGGATGATCTCGAACAGACGCGACGCCTTGCGCATTCCCTCACTCGGCCCGAAGGCAACTGACAACACCTCGTCAGTTGGACTGACCTATAGGATCGCCTATCGGATTGAAAATCAACAAGTTCCTCTGCAGCTCGCCTGCATGAGGCGACAGGCAACTGACATGGACTACGCGGCAAACCTCTGGCTCTTCTTTCTCCTCCTTGTCGGCATCATCATCGTGCCCGGCATGGACATGCTTTTCGTGCTTGCCAATGCGCTGACCGGCGGCAGCAGCAGAGGGCTTGCGGCGACCGGCGGCCTCATGCTGGGCGGCGTGGTGCATACGCTGAACGGCGCGCTCGGCGTCGGCCTGCTCATGCATTTCTTGCCGATCCTCTTCAATCCGCTGCTGATTGCCGGCGCCGCCTACATGGCCTTTATCGGCATCACGCTGATGCGCAGCTCCATCACCGTCGGCCATGACGGCCCTGCCGCCAGCCGCTCCGCATGGAAGGCCTTTCGCCAGGGGATCATGACCTGCCTGATCAATCCAAAGGCCTATCTCTTTATTCTTGCCGTCTATCCGCAGTTTCTGAGGCCGGATTACGGTCCGATCTGGATGCAGGCGATCATCATGGGGCTGATGACGATCGCCACGCAGTTCGCTGTCTATGGCGGACTCGCAATTACCGCCGGTCGCAGCCGGGATCTGCTGGTCGCCAATCCAAGGGCAACCGCTCTTGCCGGCCGGGCGGCCGGACTGCTTCTCGTTGCGGTTTCGGCGCTCACCGTCTGGGAAGGCTTGAAGGCGGCGTGAATTCCGAGCCTGAAGGGCAACGTTCGTGGCAGCGGCGCCGGCCGGGTCATGCGGCTCCCGGACGGCTTGATATCATGGCGCGGCGCACCGACCGGCGCCGCTCGACGGCCTCGGCAAGGCCGTAAAGCACCGTCTCGGTGGTTGCCCAGTCGATGCAGCCATCGGTGATGCTCTGGCCATAGACAAGCGGCTTGCCGGGCACGACATCCTGCCGGCCGGCGACAAGGTTGCTCTCGATCATAACGCCGATGATGCGCTCGTCGCCCGCCGCGACCTGGCACGCCACCTCGGCTGCCACCCCTG
Source organism: Mesorhizobium sp. M0136 (assembly GCF_040322515.1). Taxonomy (NCBI): domain Bacteria; kingdom Pseudomonadati; phylum Pseudomonadota; class Alphaproteobacteria; order Hyphomicrobiales; family Phyllobacteriaceae; genus Mesorhizobium; species Mesorhizobium sp. M0136. Next base: position 15,821 of record NZ_JAMYTP010000010.1, on the reverse strand, counting down.
GCTGGTTTTCCGGCTTCTTGTTGCTGTTGGCGTGGCTGACATCGATCATCAGCCGCGGCGCCACGCCGATCCGGCCGAGTTCCGCGCAGGCAGCAGCAATGCTTGCCGCGTCATAATTAGGCACAATACCGCCGCGCAGGATGACGTGGCAGTCCTCGTTGCCGGTGGTCATAGCGATGGCGCTGCGCCCACCTTTCGTCACTGCCATGAAATGATGCGGCTGGGCGGCGGATTTCACGGCTTCGGCGGCGATCCGCAAATTGCCGTCGGTGCCGTTCTTGAAGCCGACCGGGCAGGACAGGCCTGACGCCAGTTCGCGATGGATCTGGCTCTCGGTCGTGCGCGCGCCGATCGCTCCCCAGGCGACGAGGTCGGCAATATATTGCGGGGTGGCCATATCGAGGAATTCGGTGGCCGCCGGAAGGCCGAGATTGTTGACCGCGGAGAGCACGTTGCGGGCCATCCGCAACCCCTTGTCGATGTTGAAGCTGCCGTCGAGATCGGGATCGTTGATCAGGCCTTTCCAGCCGACCGTCGTGCGCGGCTTCTCGAAATACACCCGCATCACGATCTCCAGCCGGTCCGACAGGCTTTCGCGCAGCGTCGCCAGACGACTGGCATAGTCTACGGCAGCGGCCGGGTCGTGGATCGAACAGGGGCCGACGACAACCACCAGCCGGTCGTCGGCGCCGGTCAGCACGGCGTGGATCGCGTTGCGTGATGCGGCAACGGTGCGCGTCGCCGTCAGCGTGCGCGGTATCTCCCGCATCACCTCGTCCGGCGTGCTCAATTCCCTTATTTCTTTGACCCGAAGATCGTCTGTGGTCGTCAACACGGCTTTCTGCTCCTGTTTGTTTGGAGCATGATCTTTTCCGAAAACCGGATGCCACTTTTCGGGATCATGCTTTAGGAGACCTGCCGGCAAACAAAAAAGCCGCCAGGTCTGGCGGCTGTTCGGATTTTTTATGCTGCAATCTTCAGATCGAGCGCAATCCTCCCGCCGCCAGCGAGTTGCTAAAGTACCAATAGGTGGCGGTCAGGTTGATCATGCCAGCCCTATAGCCGAAACTGCGGCGCTTGTCACGCACCTGATGAGGCTGCGTAGTAGCGCTGCGCATGGGATCTGAGGGGTTGGAGGCCTGTTGGCAGCCAATTCGGGATTGGTCGAAGCCTCCGCAACTTCGTCATCCCAGGGCGAAGCAGGAGCGAAGCTCCGTCGCGAAGACCCTGGGATCCATGCCGTAACCTTGGCCGAGGGGTGCAGCGGAGCAGAATTCTGCACCGTTGCGGCGCTCTGAAGGCGCAGCATGGATCCTGGGGTCTGCGCCGCGTCGCTTCGCTCCTTGCTCCGCCCCAGGATGACGAAGCGATGGGCGTTCTGCCCATTGACCAGAGCGTCAGGGTGCGCCGCGACACTACTCCGGCGACGCCCCGGTGATGCTCTGGTCGTAGTCGACCAGCGATCCGGTCATGACGCCGGACTGCGGGCTGATCATATAGCTGATCAACCGGGCAAGCTGTGCCGGTTTCACCAATTGACCCATCGGCTGCGCGGCCTCGGCCCTTTCCAGCCAGTCGTCCGGCGCGTCGTGCCATTTTTTCTGCACGATCGCTTCGCCCTCGGTGTCCATCCAGCCGGGCAGCACCGCATTGCAGCGGATGCGATTGCCGCGATAGGCATTGGCGACATTCTTGGTCAGTGTCGCCAGCGCACCCTTGCTCGACGAATAGGATGCCAGGAACGACTGGCCGCAATGCGCCGACATCGACAGCACGTTGACGATCGAGCCCGGTGCCTTGCGCGCCAGCAAATGCGCCACCACGCCCTGCATCAGGAAAAACGGGCCGCGCACATTGGTCTGGAATATCTGGTCGAAGAGATCCTCGGAGGTCTCGACCAGCGAGCCGCGAGCCGAGGTGGCAGCGGCGTTGACCAGCGCGTTAACCGTACCGAAATGGCCAATCGCCATTTCGACCGCACGCTTGCAGTCGGCCACTTTTGAGACGTCGGCGCTGATGAAGATGGCATCGACGCCTGCCCGCTTGAGAGCGGCGACAGCCTTGTCGCCCTTCGCTTTCGAGCGGCCGATCAGCGCCAGCGCCCGGCAGCCCTCATCGGCCAGCGCTTCGGCGACGGCAAAGCCGATGCCTTGTGCGCCGCCGGTGACGATGGCGCGTGTTTCGGAATTGCGACCGGCTGAACCGTTCATCGCCTTGCTCCGGTGCTTGATAGTCAGATTGTTTTGTCGAGGCGGACGGTCTTGCCTTCCTTGGCCGATTTCAGCGCCGCATCTGCCAGCCTGAGCGCCACCAGGCCATCCCTGCCGCTCGGCACCGCCTTCTTGCCCGACGTCGCTGCCGCGATGAAGGCGGCGATCTCGTTGGCATAGGCGTCGAGATAACGGGTCATGAAGAAATCGTGCAGCGGCGGCCGCGTATAACCTTTCTCGTTGGCCAGTTCGATCGACACCGGCCGCTGGTTTTCGGCCGCGATCATGCCTTTCGAGCCATGCACCTCGATGCGCTGGTCGTAGCCATAGGTGGCGCGGCGCGAGTTGGAGATGACGCATTGCTTGCCGGAGGCGGTTTCGAGAATGACGCTGACGCTGTCGAAGTCGCCGGCTTCGCCGATCTTTTTGTCGACCAGCACCGAAGCGTGCGCGCTGACCGCCACCGGCTCCTCGCCGAGCAGGAAGCGCGCCATGTCGAAATCATGAATGGTCATGTCGCGGAAGATGCCGCCCGAGCGGCCGATATAGTCGAGCGGCGGCGGGCCGGGATCGCGCGAGGTGATCGTCACCATTTCGACGGTGCCGATGGCGCCGTCGTCGATCGCCTTGCGCACGGCGGCAAAATGCGGATCGAAGCGGCGGTTGAAGCCGACCATCAGGGTGGCGCCGGCTTTGTCGACGACGGCCAGGCAACGTTCCACCCTGGCGGCGTCGAGGTCGATCGGCTTTTCGCAGAAAATCGCTTTACCTGCCTTGGCGAAGCGCTCGATCAGATCGGCATGAGTGTCGGTCGGCGTGCAGATGACGACCGCGTCGATGTCGCCGGCCTTCTCGATGGCATCGATGCTGCGCACTTCGGCGCCATAGGCAGAGGCCAGATCGGTCGCCGCCTTCTCGAAGGCGTCGGCAACTGCAACCAGCCTGGCCTGCGGATTGGAACCAACGGCGCGAGCATGGACCTTGCCGATACGGCCGGCACCGAGAAGAGCAAAGCGAAGAGGCATGAAGAATTTCCTTTGAGGATGGTTGGGAAGGGAAGGCGTGTCAGCGCCTGTGGCCTCGTTGCCGTTACGCCGCAAGCTCCGCCTGCCCGGTCTTGGCGCCGGTGATGTAGGAGACGATATCGTTGCCGTCGGTGTCTTGCTTGCGCAAATTGGCGACGATGCGGCCGCGCCGGAAAACGACGATGCGGTCGACCAGGTCGAACACCTGGCGCATGTTGTGAGAGATCAGGATCAGCGGTTCGCCATTTTCCTTCAGCGTACGGATGATGTTTTCGACCTGCATCGTCTCCTGCACGCCGAGTGCCGCGGTCGGCTCATCCATGATGATGAGCTTGGAAGCAAAGGTCGCGGTTCTGGCAATTGCCACGCACTGGCGCTGGCCGCCCGACATATGGCGGATGGTGTTGGAAAGATTGGGGATCTTGACCGCCGTGCGGACCAAGGCTGCCTCGGTCGCCTTGCGCATGAACTTGCGATCGAGGATCGAGAAGGGTCCTAGATTGAACAGCACCCGCTCGCGGCCGAGGAACAGGTTCGACGGCACGTCGAGGTCGTCGGCGAGCGCCAGGTTCTGGAACACCGTCTCGATGCCCGCCTCGCGGGCTTCGATCGGACCGGCAAAATTCACTTCCTTGCCGTCGAACCACATCCTGCCGCTGGTGCGCTGCTCGACGCCGGTGATCTGGCGTACGAAGGTCGATTTGCCAGCGCCGTTGTCGCCCATGATAGCGACATGCTCGCCCTTGCGCAGCTCGAAGTTGGCACCCTCCAGCGCATGGACGCCGCCATAATACTTGGTCAGGTTTTCCGTCTTCAGGACGATGTCCGACATGGTCAAGCCCTCATTGCCCGCAGGCGTTGGCGCCACTGGTCGAGAACGACTGCGCCGACGATGATCACGCCTTTGACCATCTCCTGATAATAGGCGTCGAGGCGCAGAAAGGTGAAGCCGGAGATGATGACGCCGAAGATCAGCGAGCCGATCACCGTCCCAATAATCGAGCCGCGGCCGCCCGACAGCGAGACGCCGCCGATAACCGCCATGGCGATCGCGTCGAGCTCGTACATCACACCCATGCCGGCCTGGGCGGTGAGATTCTTCGAGCTCAGCACCACGGCGGCGAGCGCGGCGAGGACGCCGGCAATGACGTAGACGAGGATCTTGTGGTTGGCGATGTTGATGCCGGACATGCGCGCGGCGTCCTCATTGGAGCCGATTGCATAGCAGTGCTTGCCATATTTGGTGTAGCTCAGGATCAGCTGAAACAGCACCGCGAGCGATATGAAGATGATGACCGGCATCAGCCCCTTGCCGATGGCGGCGAAACTCTCGGTCGGAAACGAGATCGGCTGTCCCTTCGACCACCATTTGGCGATACCGCGCGCGGTCACCATCATGCCGAGCGTGGCGATGAACGGCGGAATGCGGGTGTAGGCGATCAATGCACCGTTGACCAGGCCGGCCAGCAGTCCGCAGCCGATCGCGACCAGCACCGGCACGATCACCGGCAGGTCGGTCCAGCCCTGGGCGATGAACATCGCCTTGGGGTTCGGGTTGCCGTTGACGGTCGCCACCTGGGCGAAGCTCATGGCGATCATTGCCGTGGCGCCGACGATCGAACCTGAGGACAGGTCGATGCCGCCGGTAATGATCACCTGCGTCACGCCGATGGCAATGATGCCGACGATCGACACCTGCAGGATGATGATCTGCAGGCGCGCTTCGTTGAAGATCGCATCGATATTGTCGCGGGTATTGAACAGGAAGCTGTCGCCCAGGAAGACCCGGCCGATCAGCTCGAAAGCGCCGACCAGGATGACGAGCGCCAGGAAGACGTTGAATTCGGCCGGCCATGCACGCCGCTTCGCATCATAACTGAGCCCGCCGACGCCGTGAGATGTCTGTGCCAATCGTGCTTCCTCCGTCAGCCACAGTCTCTTTCGGCCGCTCTTCAGGCCGAGAGAGAAGGAGGAGCGGCGCTGGTGCGCCGCTCCGGTCCGCTGCCTCAGTTCTTCTTCAGGAACTTGTCGATATTCGCCGGCGTGACCAATTGGAACGGGATGTAGACCTTGTGCTCGACCTTTTCGCCCTTCGCCAGCTTGAGCGCCGCGTCAAGCGCGCCGGCGCCCTGGCCGGCCGCGTCCTGGAACACCGTCACATCGAGATCGCCCGCCTGCATCGTCGCAAGCGCGTCCTGGGTAGCGTCGACGCCGCCGACGACAACCGACTTCATGTCGATGTTGGCGGCCTTCATCGCCTGAATGGCGCCGATCGCGCTTTCGTCATTGTTGGCGATGACGCCGTCGAACGGCTTGCCGGTCGACAGCCAGTTGGTCATCAGGTTCTGCGCTTCTTCGCGCTTCCAGTTCGACGTCTGCTTATCGATGATCTTGATGAAGCTGCACTCCGGCGTGGCGATCACGTCGTCAATGTCCTTGGTGCGCTGCACTGCTGCCTGGTTCGACAGCTCGCCCATGATCACATAGACGTTGGCTTCAGTCTTGCCGGCCTCCTTGAACAGGCGGCAGACCTCCTTGGTCTCGAGCGTGCCGGAATCGGCTTCGTTCGAGGCGACGAAGGCCTGATTGTCGGGCAGCGTGTCGACGTTGACCGGCTCGCGATTGACATAGACCAGTGGAATCTTGGCAGCGGCGGCTGCGTCCGACATCGCCTGGGTCGCCGAGGTGTCGACCGGGTTGACAATGATGGCGTCGACGCCCGAGGCGGCGAAGTTCTTGATCTGGTCGAGTTGCTTGGCGACGTCGTTCTGCGCATCCTCCACCTGCAGTTCGACGCCGTCCATGCCCTTGGCCTGCTCGATCATGCCGTTGCGCAGCACGGTGAGAAAATTGTCGTCGAACAACGCCATCGACACGCCGATCTTGGCAGCGAAGGCGGACGAACTCATAAGCGCCGCGAACGCGACGCCCAAAAGCAGTTTTTTCATTTGATTCTCCTCCACATTGGTGTCCGGCTGCACCGATCTACCCGGAATCCCCGATCTCGCAGGGAATGCTCTCCCGATTGCCATTTTAGTTCCGGAGGCATTTGCCTGAAACAGATCTTCCGGAACGAAAGAACCAAAATGCTCAGTTGGTGAAATATTTATTCCATTTCGCGTGGGCGTCAAGCGAGATTTCGCCATGAAGGATGGATTTTCGGCATTTCAAGCGCTTTTGGACGGACGCTCAGGCAAGCCAAGCCTGAAAGCGTTCTGATAGATAACATCATGTCTGCCGCCAATGACCGCGACGTCAGATGTTTTCCGGCAGATAGATGTCGAAGGGCAGAAAGGTCTGGCCCGGCGCATTCGCAGCGCCGCTCTCGATGGCATGCGCCATCAGCCCGACAAGCTCGCGGCAAAGCGCTGCCAGTGGCGTCGAGATCACCATCGTCAGGAAATTATCCGCCAGCGCCGAGCGGGAGTCGGGCGTGATCTCGTTGCAGACGACCGCCGGCATCTCTGCCGGCTTTGCCTCCCTCAGCGCCGAGATCGCACCTTCCATGCCGCCACCGGCGACATAGCAGCCGACGAGATCAGGGTGTCGGGTTAGAAGCTCGATCATTGCATCATGCGTGATCTGGTTCGCTTCCAGATTGACCAACGTCTCGAGCAGAGTGAATTCCGGCGCCTGCTCGCGAAAGAAGGAGCGAAAACCGATCTCGCGAAGCTCATGGCCATGGAAGCGATGGCTGCCGACGAAGAGGGCAACCTTGCCAGGCCTCTTCGCAGCCTTCGAGATCATCCAGGCAGCGGTGCGGCCGACCTTGCGATTGTCCAGGCCGACATAGCCCTCGCGAATACCGGACGCAAAGTCGGAAAGCAGGGAGAACACCGGTACGCTATTGGCTTTGAGAGCCTCGACGGCGACCGTCAGTGTCGGGTGATCAGGCCCGACCAGGGCGACGGCCCTGGATTTGGCGGCCAGCTTGCGCATCCGCTCGACGATCTCGTCCGGCGCCAGCGAGCCGGCGAAGTCGATGGTCGCCACGCCGCGAAAGCGCGGCGACTGCGACACCGCCAGTTCAAGCTCGCGGGCAAATTCGCTGTAGAAGACGTCCTCCCGCCGCAACAGCAGGAACCCGAGCCGATACTCCGGCAATTCATGGCGCATCCGCTGCTTGATCAGCCCGGCTGCGTGATAGCCAATGCTGGTCGCCGCTTCATAGACGCGGCGCGCGGTTTCCTCGCGCACCGGCAACCGGTTGTTCAGCACCCGGTCGACGGTGGCAACGCTGACCCCCGAAATGCGTGCCAGGTCGGTAATCGTCGGCCGTTTCGCCATCGCTGCCTCGCTCTATTGTCCGGCTTTTACACCATTATGATGGAAATGATAGAAACTATCTTTGTGATATTGAGCCTATCAGGCTTCGGCGTTATTTGAATGCGGACCGACTATGATCGAGGCCTCCGCCATGGTGGATATTGGACTCCGAACCGGGAACACGATCGCCACAGCAGCGTCCCGGCGTGACTACAGCCTGATCGGCCGCGACGCGAAGCTCGCCGTCGAGAGCGGGCTGGCGGCGGCCGAGTGGTATCACACGGACGTGCCACGCAAGCAGATGAAGGAGCTGATGCAGCGCTCCGACGGCCCGGCGATCCGCGATACGGTCATCTGGCTCGGCGCCTTAATCCTGAGCGGAGCCGGCGCCGCCTGGTTCTGGGGCAGCTGGTGGTGCGTGCCGTTCTTCTTCGCCTATGGCGTCCTCTACGGTTCCTCCACCGATTCACGCTGGCACGAATGCGGCCACGGCACCGCCTTCAGGACGCAGTGGATGAACGACGTGGTCTATCAGATCGCCTGCTTCATGATCATGCGCAATCCGGTGACCTGGCGCTGGAGCCATACGCGCCACCATACCGATACCATCATCGTCGGCCGCGATCCTGAGATATCGGTGATGCGTCCGCCCGATCTGCTGCGCGTCGTGCTCAACTTCGTCGGCATTCTCGACGCCTGGCATGCGATGAGCGACATGCTGCGCAATGCAGCCGGTATCGTCAGCCCGGCCGAAAGAACCTTCATTCCCGAGCAGGAGCAGCCGAAGGCAATTGGCATTGCCCGCATCTGGACGACAGTCTATGCCGCGACCATTGTGCTGGCGCTCTACACGGGCTCGTTCCTGCCGCTGATGCTGGTCGGGCTGCCCAGGCTTTACGGCGCGTGGCACCATGTCATGGTCGGCCTGCTGCAGCATGGCGGCCTGGCTGAAAACGTCACCGATCACCGGCTCAACAGCCGCACCGTCTACATGAACCCGATAAGCCGCTTCATTTACTGGAACATGAACTACCACGTCGAGCATCACATGTTTCCAATGGTGCCCTATCATGCGCTGCCCAGGCTGCATGAGCTGATCAAGCACGATCTGCCGGCGCCGACACCGTCCATCCTGGCCGGCTACCGCGAGATGATACCGACCTTCCTGCGCCAGCTGCGCAATGAGGATTATTTCATCAAGCGCGAACTGCCGCCGACGGCGAGGCCCTATCGCGAGGACTTCCACAACGACAACGCTGCCGCTGCGGTGGCTGCCGAATGACAAGCCCATGCCGAGGCACCCAAAATCGAGGGACCGTAAATGAGCGACTGGGTCGAGGCCTGTGACGCCGAGGACATCGACGAAGAGGACGTGATGCGCTTCGACCATGGCGGCCGCACCTTTGCTATCTATCGCAGCCCCGACGACGAGTATTTCGCCACCGACGGGCTTTGCACGCATGAGAAGGTGCATCTGGCCGACGGGCTGGTCATGGACGACATCATCGAGTGCCCGAAGCACAATGGCCGCTTCAACTACAAGACGGGGGCTGCCAGGGGCGCGCCGGTCTGCGTCGATCTAAGGACCTATCCGGTCAAAGTCGACGCCGGCAAAGTCCTGGTCCGGATCGGTTGATGATGACGAAGGGAATGGTCGTCATCGGCGCCGGCGAATGCGGCGGGCGCGCCGCCCTTGCGCTGCGCGAGCTAGGCTATAATGGCCCCGTAACCTTGGTCGGCGACGAGCCGCATCTTCCCTATGAGCGCCCACCACTGTCGAAAGACGCGATGGTCGCCGACGCGCCCCTGATCAAGGCGATCGCCAGCGACGCGATCCTGGCCGAGCGCTCTATCCGGCATATCCATTCGGTTCTGGCTGTGGCGATCGACCGCACGGCGCATGTCGTGCGCCTGTCAGACGGTTCCGCCCTGGCCTACGACAAGCTCCTGCTGGCGACCGGGTCGGTGCCGCGCAAACTACCTATGCCGGGCCTTGGCGGGCGCTGCGTCTACCTCCGAACCTTCAACGACGCGCTGGCCATTCGTGCCCATCTCAACGCCGGCAATCGCATCACCATAGTCGGCGGCGGCTTCATCGGGCTCGAGCTCGCCGCGGCGGCGCGCAGGCTGGGTGCCGCGGTCACCGTCATCGAGGCGCAGCCGCGCATTCTGATGCGGGGCGTGCCGGCCGAGATCGCGCAGGTCATCCATCAGGCGCATGAAGCCGAAGGCGTAAAAATCCTGTGCGGCGAGGGCATCGCGGCCATTGCCGATGACGGCGCCGAAGTGCGCATCGCGCTTGCCGGTGGGCACGACATTGTCGCCGATCTTGCCGTGATCGGTATCGGCGCCGTGCCGGTGACCGGACTTGCCGCGGAGGCGGGGCTGACCATCGACAATGGTGTCGCCGTCGACGCCGAGCTTCGCACCAGCGACCGGGATATCTTTGCAGCCGGCGATTGCTGTTCGTTTCCGCTCGCTATCTATGGCGGCCGGCGCGTGCGGCTGGAAGCCTGGCGCAATGCGCAGGAGCAGGGCGCACTCGCCGCAAGGAACATGCTTGGCGCCGGCGAGGCGCATTCGGCGGTGCCTTGGTTCTGGTCAGATCAGTACGGATTGACCCTGCAGATCGCCGGCCTGTCGGACGAAGGCCGCAGCATCGTTCGCCGCGACGTTGGCGACGGCGCCTTCATCCTGTTTCATCTGGCCGAGGACGGCAGGCTGGTTGCGGCAAGCGGCATCGGCCCCGGCAACGCGGTCGCCCGTGACATAAGGCTGGCCGAGATGCTGATTGCAAAGCAGGCAAAGCCGGCGCCGGAAGCGCTAGGCTCGCACACCGTCAAGCTGAAGTCGCTGCTGGCGGCGTGAGCTGAGGGCGTGGATAGTTGGCCGAACGCGTTTGGCTAAAACAGCGCTTTCAGCTCCGGCAGCTTGTCGTTGATCAGCCAGCCGTAGTAATTTTCCTCAGGCAGTTTTTCCGGCTCGCCCGCAGCGCGGCGCTTGTCGTTCTCGGCCTTCAGCGCATAGGCGCGCTGTTCGGGGTTGCCGACATTGTAGAGCGTCGACGTGATGCCGGGATTGCCTGAGATGTCGAAGCCGGCGATGCTTCTATAGGCGTCGATCGATTTCCGGATCGTTGCTGCGACATAAGGCAGTGTCAGGTCAGGATCCATGATGGTCTTGTAGACCGCGTTGGGGTCGCCGACGTCGAGTTCCGGCAGGCCGGAAACCTTGTGCACGAGGTCGCTCATTTCCAGCGCCGTCAACGGATTGAGCTGGCCAAGGCCAAAAGTCTGGCCGGCATAATAAGGTTGGAAGAAAGTGGCACCGAAGCGGTCGTTGGGGAAGCTCTCGCCGTTGACGGTCTTGCCGCGGAACGACCGGTTCCACACCTGCTCGCGGCACTCCCATAGGTCGTAGCTATCGGACTTCCCGGCGCATTTGGCGAATTGCGGCCGCTGCACGAAATCGGTGATGTCCTCGCCGTCATAGGCGAAGGAGAGCTTGCTCGATAAATACGAGATCGCCTTGACGTAGTAGGTCTGCAGCCGGTCGTAGGCATCGACATTGTAGGTGTGCTCGCCGACGATGGCGCCGACGATATGCATTGGGTCGATGCCATAGGCCGCGGCTGCCTGCTTGATCTTGCCGCGCAGCGCGGCATCGTTCTGGAGCAGCGCAAAGACTTTGCGGTATTTCGCCTGGAAGGTGGTGTTGGTCGCCTGGGTGCGCCGGCTCGATGCGCCCGGTATGTCAGGCTGCTCGGTGTTGCGGTTGCCCGGCGGCACCATCGTTGCCGCTTGCGCGGCGAACATCGCTGTCGCCAGCGTCAGCCCCAAAATGACGAGGATCAGTTTTTTCATGCGCCGCCGCCCAAAATAATCGGCGGCAAACTAGGTAATGCTCCACCGGGAGTCGAGAGACGCCTGCACCGGACGGGACGAAAGCTTGCCGGATGCTTCCATTTGGCCACACCTCCGGAATGCCGGGCCGAATTTGACGGAGGCCGGGGGTAATTCCCGGCCTCTTGGAGAATCAAGAGTCTCTTACAAGATGAAACGCGACAAGTCCGTGTTTCTGGAGAGGTCGCCGACATGCTTCTCGACATAGGCGGCATCGATTGTCACCGAGGTGCCGTTACGGTCCGGCGCGTCATAGGAGATGTCGTCCAGTACCCGTTCCATCACCGTCTGCAGCCGCCTGGCGCCGATATTCTCGACGCTGGCGTTAAGGTCCACGGCGATGCCGGCCAACGAATCGATCGCGTCATCGGTGAAGACCAGGTCGACGCCTTCGGTCTTCATCAGCGCGATATACTGCTTGATCAGGCTGGCTTCGGTCTCGGTGAGGATGCGGACGAAATCGTCCTTCTCCAGCGCCCGCAGCTCGACGCGGATCGGCAGGCGGCCCTGCAATTCCGGCAGCAGGTCGGAGGGCTTGGCGACGTGGAACGCGCCCGAGGCTATGAACAGGATATGGTCGGTCTTCACCGGTCCATATTTGGTCGCAACCGTGGTGCCTTCGACCAGCGGCAGCAGGTCCCGCTGCACACCTTCACGCGAAACACCGGCACCGATGCCGCCTTCGCGCGAGGCGATCTTGTCGATCTCGTCAAGGAAGACGATGCCGTCATTCTCGGTCGATTCGAGTGCCTGGCGCACCACTTCGTCCTGATCGAGCAGCTTGTCGGACTCGTCGCTGATCAACAGCCCGTAGGACTCCTTGACGGTCGTCTTGCGCAACTTGGTCTTCTTGCCGCCCATCGCCTTCGACAGCATGTCGTTGATGTTGAGCACGCCGATATTGGCGCCCGGCATGCCGGGGATCTCGAAGCCAGGCATGCCGCCATTGCCGGTATCGGCCACTTCGATCTCGATCTCCTTGTCGTCAAGCTCGCCGTCGCGCAGCTTCTTGCGGAAACTGTCGCGGGTGGCCGGGCTCGCCGTCTTGCCGACGAGCGCTTCGAGCACCCGTTCCTCGGCGTTGATGTGGGCACGCGCCTTGACGTCCTCGCGCATCTTCTCGCGCACCAGCCCGATGGCGATCTCGACCAGATCGCGGATGATCTGCTCGACGTCGCGGCCGACGTAACCGACCTCGGTGAACTTGGTGGCTTCGACTTTGACGAAAGGCGCACCGGCAAGGCGTGCCAGACGGCGTGAAATCTCGGTCTTGCCGACACCGGTCGGGCCGATCATCAGGATGTTCTTCGGCATCACCTCTTCGCGCATCTGGCCCTCGAGCTGCTGGCGGCGCCAACGGTTGCGCAAGGCAATCGCCACGGCACGCTTGGCGTCTTTCTGGCCGATGATGAAGCGGTCGAGTTCCGAAACGATTTCGCGGGGAGAGAAGGTGCTCATATCACTAAATTCCACTTTGCCACTGCCGAATGGACTCGAACGGATGCAGCAGCATGATCACGTTGAGTGTCAGATTGTCCCGGATGAGATAGCCGACACCGAATTCGAAGATGAGGGCGAGGGTGACGATCACCCATATAGGAAGCCTTCGCGCCATGACAAACCCCAGCACCATGGCCAGCGTGTCCGACACCGAATTGATGATGCTGTCGCCATAATAATCGAGCGAGATCGTGCCGGCGCGGTAGCGGTCGATGATGAAAGGACTGTTCTCGAGCAGCTCCCAGCCGCCCTCGATGACGACGGCAAACGCCAGCCTGAGCCCGATCGGCGAGCGCGGGAAAAGGAACCACGCCAGCGCATAGAACAGGAAGCCGTGAATGATGTGCGAGGAGCTGTACCAGTCGGAAATATGCTGGGAATTCTCGGAGCTTTGCACGATGCCGTGCCACAGCTTGACATAGCCGCAGCTACAGATCGGCGTCCGCCCCATGCCGTAGAGGACCCCGGCCTGGAAGATAACCAGGCCGAGAACCAGCAGGAGCCCCATTCGCCAACTGTCTTCGTAGGCCGAGACGGTTTTGTCGCTGGATACGCTCATGCTGCTATTGCCCCTCTTCTGCGTCACCCTGTCCGGCATCACCCTCTGGGGCATCAATCGCCATCAGCACGGCATCGCCATATTCCGACTTCCTGCGATCGATAGCCGTAAAACCGGCCTTTTCATAGGCACGGATAGCCCGTGCATTGGCGGGGTCCGGGTCGATGATGACGCGCGGCATACCTTCCTCGAAAAGCTGCTCGACGAACTGCCGGACGATCGCGGAGCCGTGGCCGACCCCGACAAGCTCCGGCACGCCGATCGACAGATCGATGCCGAGCGTGCCGAACGGCTGGTCGCTATAGGGATGGCCGTCCTCCAGATGCGGATCGTAGCTCTGCAAATAGCCGATGGGCTTTCCGTCCAGCTCGATAATCAGCGGCTCGACCGAAATGCTGTCGATATGCTCGCGGATCTCCGCAATCTCGGTCTCTGGGTCGTCCCACCACTCGGCGACGTGCGGCTCGGCAAGCCAGCCGGCGATCATCGGCAGGTCCCTCTGGGTCACCGGCCGAAAACCATAGCGGAGGCTCCGCTCAGGCGGCATCGAGGGTTTCGACGACGAAGTTGTTGTTTGTGTAGACGCAAATGTCTGACGCGATTTGCATCGCCTTGCGGGCGATCTCCTCTGCGCCCTTGTCGCTGTCCATCAGCGCGCGTGCCGCTGCCAGCGCGTAATTGCCGCCGGAGCCGATGGCCATGACGCCAAATTCGGGCTCCAGCACGTCGCCGGTGCCGGTCAGCGCCAGCGACACCGACTTGTCGGCCACCAGCATCATCGCTTCCAGCCGCCGCAAATAGCGGTCGGTGCGCCAGTCCTTGGCAAGCTCGACGCAGGCGCGTGTCAGCTGGTCGGGATATTGTTCGAGCTTGGCTTCGAGCCGCTCGAGCAGAGTGAAGGCATCGGCGGTGGCGCCAGCGAAACCGGCGATGACGTTGCCGCCCTTGCCGATGCGGCGCACCTTCTTGGCGTTGCCTTTCATGATCGTCTGGCCGAGGCTGACCTGGCCGTCGCCGGCGATCACCACCTTGCCGCCCTTGCGCACGGTCAGGATGGTCGTGGCATGCATGGTCAGTTCATTCGACATTTCCTGCTCCGACAAGCACCGATCCCATCGAGGCGATCGGTGCGTTACGAGTGACTTGATCGGCCATATGTATGCATAGGCCGGACGATTGCAAACCGGCCATCCGCCGGGCCGGATAGTGCTCCGCAGCGGTAACTGGCAATCGCCGGATCATGCTGCTAGAAGGCTTTCGTTTTCAGGCCTGTGAACGCCTGACGTGCAAATCTGAAACAAGGATGAGGTCATGGCGCCCCGTTCCGCCGAGATAAGCCGCAAGACCAGGGAAACCGACATCTCCGTGTCGGTTCAAGTCGACGGCTCGGGCAAATCCGACATTTCGACGGGCGTCGGCTTCTTCGACCATATGCTGGACCAGTTGTCGCGCCATTCGCTGATCGACATGACCGTGAAGGCCAAGGGCGACCTGCATATAGACGACCACCACACCGTCGAGGATACGGGCATCGCGCTCGGCCAGGCGCTGGCCAAGGCATTGGGCGAGCGGCGCGGCATCATGCGCTACGCCTCGATCGACCTCGCCATGGACGAGACACTGACGCGGGCGGCAATCGATGTCTCCGGCCGGCCTTTTCTGGTCTGGAATGTTTCGTTCTCGTCGCCGAAGATCGGTACGTTCGACACCGAGCTGGTGCGCGAATTCTTCCACGCGCTGGCGCAGAATGCCGGCATCACGCTGCATATCACCAATCATTACGGCGCCAACAACCACCACATCGCCGAGACCTGCTTTAAGGCCGTGGCGCGTGTGTTGCGTTCGGCACTTGAGCGCGACCTGCGCCAGCCGGATGCGGTTCCGTCCACCAAGGGATCCCTGAAAGGGTAACGCCATGGCCATCTATGTCGTGATGGAGCCGCCAGGCCGCGGTGAAACTGTGGACACTACCTTTATCCGTGACGGCTTTGCCTGGCTCGGCTTCCTGGTGCCGCCGCTGTGGCTGGCCTGGCACCGGCTGTGGGTCGAGGCGGCATTGGCGTTTGTCGCCATGGGCCTGCTCTCGATGCTGGGCGAAAGGCTGGACCTGGAAACAGCCGGCTCGCTTTTATCCTTCCTTGTCATGCTCTTTGTCGGGCTGGAGGGACAAGGCTTGCGAATTGCAGCCCTTCGTCGCCGCGGCTGGCATGAATGGGGCGGGGGGGGGGGCCCCCCCGGGGGCCCCGCCCCCCAAACCCATTTGTTTGGTAGCCCCCCGGGGGTGGGGGGCCCAAACACCGCGCCCCCGTGGGTGCCACCCCCGTGGGGTTTAAAAAAAAGGACCCGGCGCCCGCAAAAT